>JBBIQA010000074.1:0-17591 GCA_037442565.1 Rhodospirillales bacterium | reverse complement strand
GGCGCCCAGGAGACCGGCACCCAGGAGACCGGCGCCGATGACCCCGCGGCCGGGACCGCTGCTGCGCCGCGGGCCGCGGCCGCTGCTGCTGCACCTGACCCTCGCGATGCTGAAATCGCACGGCTGGCCGAGCGGATCGGCCAGCTTGAACACCAGCTCGAGCGCCAGCTTGAACAGCAGCGCGCCCGACCCGCTCGCCGCCGGGCTGGTGGCGATGCTGGGGCTCCCGCTGCTGGGCCTGCCGATGCTGGAGATGCTGGCCGGAGCCAAAAGCCCGGGCAAAAGCCCGGGGTTCGGCGCCGGCCTGGGGGCGGGGTGGCCGGAAAGCTTCCGAAATGACGCCGGGCTGATCGCGGGCATTGCCGCCTACAGGCGGCATCCGTGGGTCCGGGATATGGCCGAGCCGCCGGCGATCTGGTCCGAGGGCGAGGCCCGGCTACTGGATTACGGCGCCTTCGGTCCAGCAGGTGACGCCGGTACGCCGGTGTTGTTCGTGCCCAGCCTGATCAATCGCGCCTACGTGCTGGACCTGGCGCCGGGCCATTCGATGCTGCGCTTCCTGGCCGGTGCCGGCATCCGGCCGCTGCTGCTCGACTGGGGCTGGCCCGGCGCGGCCGAGCGGCAGTTCACCCTGACCGACTACATCGCCGACCGGCTGGAGCGCGCGCTTCTGGAAGCGAACCGCCTGACCGGATCGCCGCCGGTTCTGGCGGGCTACTGCATGGGCGGCACGCTGTCGGTTGCCGCCGCCGCACGGCGGCCGGACCTCGTGCGAGCCTTGGTCCTGTTGGCGACGCCCTGGGACTTCCATGCCGATGGCGGCAATACCGAAACCGTCGTGGCCCGGCTGCTGCCGCTGCTGGAGCCGCTGCTCGGCTTTAACGCCACCCTGCCGATCGACGCGCTGCAGACGCTGTTCACCATGCTCGATCCGTTCGGCGTCGGGGAGAAATACCGCGCCTTCGCCCGGCTGGACCCGGACAGCGAGCGCGCCAGGCTGTTCGTGGCGCTGG
This sequence comes from Rhodospirillales bacterium, assembly GCA_037442565.1. Taxonomy (GTDB): domain Bacteria; phylum Pseudomonadota; class Alphaproteobacteria; order Acetobacterales; family Acetobacteraceae; genus PALSA-911. The sequence continues at coordinate 16,578 of JBBIQA010000074.1, read as the reverse complement.
AGGACTGGCTGAACGACGGCGTGCCGCTCGCGGCACCCGTGGCACGCGAGTGCCTGTCGGGCTGGTACGGCGCCAATGCGCCGGGGCGCGGAGAATGGCGGGTGGCCGGAAGCCCCGTCGATCCTGCCGCCTTGCGCCTGCCGGCGTTCGTGGCAGCACCCGGGCGCGACCGGATCGTGCCGCCGGAATCCGCCCGCCCGCTCGCTCAATGGATCCAAGGCGCCGTTCTGCACGCGCCAGGCGCCGGACACGTGGGCATGGTAGCCGGCATGGGGGCGGAAAAATCACTTTGGCGGCCGCTGCTGGACTGGCTGCGCCAGCTTTAGACCTGCTCCGCAGGATGCGTACTTTCATTGCCGGCGCGCGAGTTGTAGTTTTCGCCAGCGTCCGGGGGCTGGCCCCGGCATGAGGAGAAGCCTGACATGGACGACGTTGTTATCGTCTCCGCCGCCCGCACGCCGGTCGGCAGCTTCAACGGAGTGTTCGGAACGGTCGCCGCGCATGAGCTTGGAACCGCCGCGATCAGCGCCGCCATCGCCCGCGCCGGCATCGAGGCCGCGGAGGTGGACGAGGTGATCATGGGCCAGGTGCTGGCCGCCGGCGAAGGCCAGAACCCCGCCCGCAAGGCCGCGCGCAACGCCGGCATCCCCGACGAAAAGACCGCCTTCGGCATCAACCAGGTCTGCGGCTCCGGCCTGCGCGCCGTCGCCCTCGCCGCCCAGCAGATCCGCACCGGCGAAAGCGCCGTGGTCGCCGCCGGCGGGATGGAGAGCATGAGCCAGTCCCAGCACGCGGCCTATCTGCGCGCCGGCACCAAGATGGGCGGGCTGGAATTCATCGACACCATGCTGAAGGACGGGCTGTGGGACACGTTCCACGGCTATCACATGGGCATCACCGCCGAGAACGTGGCGCGCGCCTACCAGATCACCCGTGATGAGCAGGACGCCTTTGCCCTGGCATCGCAGCAGAAGGCCTCCGCCGCGCAGAAATCCGGCAAGTTCGCCGGTGAGATCGCCGCCGTGACCGTGAAGGGCCGCAAGGGCGACACGGTGGTGGAGAACGACGAATACATCCGCCATGACAGCTCGGCCGAGGGCATGGCCAAGCTGCGCCCGGCCTTCGCCAAGGACGGCACCGTGACCGCCGGCAATGCCAGCGGCATCAACGATGGCGGCGCCACGCTGATCCTGATGAGCGGCGCCGAGGCCGCGAAGCGGGGCCTGACGCCGCTGGCGCGCATCGCCGCCTTCGCCACCGCCGGCGTCGATCCTGCGCTGATGGGCACCGGCCCGATCCCCGCCAGCCGCAAGGCTCTGGCCCGCGCCGGCTGGAAGGTCGACGATCTCGATCTGGTGGAAGCGAACGAGGCCTTCGCCGCCCAGGCCCTGGCGGTGAACAAGGAACTTGGCTGGGACACCGCCAAAGTGAACGTGAACGGCGGCGCCATCGCCATCGGCCATCCGATCGGCGCATCGGGCGCGCGGGTCCTGGTGACGCTGCTGCACGAAATGAACCGGCGCGATGCCAGGAAGGGCCTGGCTACCCTGTGCATCGGCGGCGGCATGGGCGTTGCGATGGCGCTGGAGCGCTGATCCCCAACCTGCGGAGAGGATCTTGGAAAGGGCCGCCGGTAAAACCGGCGGCCCTTTTTTCATACCGGCGGGTAAAAAATGCATCAATTTCAACGCGAACGCGCACATGAACCTCGCCAGCGCGTCTCTTCGTGCTAGAAGAACGTTCTGTAAAAAGGCGAAAGGGAGGACAGCAGATGGCACGGGTCGCACTGGTTACCGGCGGAACGAGGGGCATTGGCGCGGAAATCAGCAAGGAACTGAAGCACCATGGCCGGATCGTCGTGGCCAGCTATGCCGGCAACGACAATGCTGCCCAGCAATTCCATGAAGAAACCGGAATCAGGGTCATGAAGTTCGACGCCGGCGACTTCGCCGCCTGCGAGAAGGCGGTCGCGACGATCCACGAGGAAGTCGGGCCGATCGAGATCCTGGTCAACAACGCGGGCATCACCCGCGACGCGACCATGGCGCGGATGACCCGCGACATGTGGGACCAGGTGGTCGACACCAATCTCGGGTCCTGCTTCAACCTCTGCAAACTGACCTTCGACGACATGCGCGCCAAGAAATTCGGCCGCGTGGTCAATATCGGCAGCATCAACGGCCAGGCTGGCCAGTACGGCCAGGTGAACTACGCCGCCGCCAAATCCGGCATCCACGGCTTCACCAAGGCCCTGGCGCAGGAAGGCGCGCGCTTCGGGATCACCGTCAACGCCATCGCTCCCGGCTACGTGGACACCGACATGGTGCGCGCGGTGCCGGCCGAAGTGCTGGAAAAGATCATTGCCCGCATCCCCCGCGGCCGCCTCGGCACCGCGTCCGACATTGCCCGCGGCGTCGTGTTCCTGACCGCCGACGATGCCGACTTCATCACCGGCTCCACCGTCTCGATCAACGGCGGCCAACATATGTACTGAAGCGGCGCGGCGGGGCGGAGCGGTTTCGCCCCGTCTCGCCACCCTGGCCGGCGCCGGCGCGATTCTGATCTGGTCTTCCCTCGCGCTGCTCACGCGGCTGGCCGGCGCCGTGCCGCCGCTGGAGATCACCGCGCTGAGCTTCTCGGTCTCGGCAGTGCTGGGATTGTCCGTGATCGCCGTCCGCGGCGAACTGGCCGCCTTGCGCCAGCCGCCGCTGGCGTGGCTGCACGGCGTCGGCGGGCTGTTCGGCTACCACGCCCTGTATTTCGCCGCCCTCGGCCTGGCCCCCGTCGCCGAGGCCAACCTGCTGAACTACACGTGGCCGCTGCTGATCGTGCTGTTCTCGGCCCTGCTGCTCGGCATGCGGCTGAACCGCCTGCATGCCGTCGGAATGACCCTGGGCGTCGCCGGCTGCGCCCTGGTGCTTGGGCGCTCGGTGCGCTTCGGTGCCGAGGGGCCCGCGTTGCTCGGCTACATCTTCGCCGCCAGCGCCGGAGCGGTATGGGCGCTGTATTCGGTGCTGTCGCGCCGTTTCCCCGGCGTGCCGACCGCCACGGTCGCCGGCTTCTGCGCCGCCACCGCCATCCTGGCCGCCGCCGCGCACCGGATCTTCGAAACCACCATCATTCCCGACGCGCCTACCCTGCTCGCCGCCACGCTCATGGGCATCGGCCCGGTCGGCGCCGCGTTCTTCCTGTGGGACATCGGCATGAAGCACGGCGACCCGCGCCTGCTCGGTACCCTCGCCTACGCCACGCCCATCGCCTCCACGCTGCTGCTGTGCCTCGCCGGTTTCGCGCCGCTGACCCCCGCGCTGCTCGCCGCCGCCGCACTGGTTACCGCCGGCGGCCTGGTGACGGCGCGCGCGTAGGCCGGGCTTGGCGCCGACTGGCGCCGACTGGGGTCGGCCTTGATACCGGCGGGGTCCGGGCACAAACTCTGTTCAGTCAGGCAAAGGTTGGAACCGGATGGACTATGATCTCTTCGTCATCGGCGGCGGCTCGGCCGGTGTTCGCTGCGCCCGCATCGCCGCCGGCCATGGCGCGCGCGTGGCGATCGCAGAGGAGCGCTTCTGGGGCGGCACCTGCGTGAATGTCGGCTGCGTGCCGAAGAAGCTGCTGGTGCAGGCGGGCGAGTATGGCGGCTTCGCCGATGACGCCGCCGGCTTCGGCTGGACGATCACGAAAGGCCCGCATGACTGGGCCAAGCTGCTCGCCGCCAAGGATCGGGAGATCGGCCGGCTGAACGGCATCTATCGCCGCCTGCTGGGCAATGCCGGCGCCACGATCTTCGATGCCCGCGCGGTGTTCCTCGATCCGCACACGCTCGATGTCGGCGGCCAGCGCGTCACCGCCGAGCGCATCGTCATTGCCACCGGCGGCAACCCCGTGCGGCTGGACATTCCGGGCGCCGAGCTTGGCATCATTTCCGACGACGCGTTCTACCTGCCCGCAATGCCCAGGCGCGTCGCCATTCTCGGCGGCGGCTATATCGCGGTGGAATTCGCCGGCATCTTCGCCGCCCTTGGCGCGGAGGTCGACCTGGTCTACCGCCAGCCGCTGCCGCTGCGCGGCTTCGACATGGACCTGCGCGAGGCCGCGGCGGAAGCCCTGCGGGCGCAGGGCATCCGCCTCAACTCGGACATCACGCCGGCCCGCATCTGCGAGAACGGCGAGGGGCGCACGCTGGAACTGTCGGACGGCACCGCGATCGAGACCGATCTGGTCTTCTTCGCCACCGGCCGCGCGCCGGCGACCGCCAATCTCGGCCTGGAGCAGGCCGGCGTCGCGACCGACAAGGCGGGTGCGGTCATCGTCAACGACCAGCTGCAGACCGCCCAGCCGCATATCTACGCCATGGGCGACGTGACAGACCGGATGAACCTGACCCCGGTGGCAACCGCCGAGGGCCACGCCCTGGCCGATACGCTGTTCGGCAACCGTCCGCGCCGCATCTCGCTCGAGAATGTCCCGACCGCGGTCTTCACCACACCGCCCATCGCCACGGTCGGCCTGACCGAGGAGCAGGCGGCGGCCAGCGGGCCGGTGGACGTGTATGTGGAGAAATTCACCCCGATGCGCCACACCATCAGCGGCCGTGCCCGCCGGACCCTGATGAAGCTGGTGGTGGACCAGGCCAGCCAGAAGGTGCTCGGCGCGCACATGATCGGCGAGGACGCGGCGGAGATCATGCAGGGCCTGGCCGTCGCCATCGTCTGCGGCGCCACCAAGGCCGATTTCGACCGCACCATCGGCATTCACCCCACCGCCGCCGAGGAATTCGTCACCCTGCGGACGCGCACGAGGGTTGCCGGGGTAGCTCGGGCTGCGGAGTAGCCTTTCCCGGCGTTTCGGTGAATAAATAGAGGTTTGGATGCCCAATCGGGCGCGCCGTCCATCCGGGCGGCGGAGGAGGACCACAATGACTGCGACCCATCTTTCGGCACATGGCGGCAAATCCTGGACCCCGGAATCCTGGCGCATGGCGCCGATCCGGCAGGTGCCGACCTATCCGGATCTCGGCAAACTGGCCGCGGTCGAGGCGAAGCTGCAGAAATATCCGCCGCTGATCTTTGCCGGCGAGGCGCGCCGGCTGAAGGCCGCCCTTGCCATGGCGGCCGAGGGCCGCGCGTTCGTGCTGCAGGGCGGCGATTGCGCCGAGAGCTTCGCCGACTTCACCGCCAACAGCATCCGCGACACGTTCCGCGTGCTGCTGCAGATGGCCGTCGTGTTGACCTTCGGCGCCGCCGTGCCGGTGGTGAAGCTCGGCCGCATGGCCGGCCAGTTCGCCAAGCCGCGCAGTTCGGATACGGAAACGATCGGCGGCGACACGCTGCCGAGCTATCGCGGCGACATCATCAACGGACCGGAATTCACCGCCGAGGCCCGCATTCCCGACCCGGATCGGATGGAATTCGCCTATCTCCAGTCCGCCGGCACGTTGAACCTGCTGCGCGCGTTCGCCTCCGGCGGGTACGCCGACCTGCATGAGGTACACCGCTGGAACCTCGACTTCGCGGCCCGTTCGCCGCTGGCCGGGCGTTACCAGGACCTGGCGCACCGGATCGAGGAAACGCTGGACTTCATGGCCGCCTGCGGCATGACCAGCTCCAGCACGCCGCAGATCCGGGAAACCGATTTCTACACCAGCCACGAGGCGCTGCTGCTGCCCTATGAGCAGGCGCTGACCCGCATCGATTCCACCTCCGGCGACTGGTATGCCCTGTCGGCGCATTTCCTCTGGATCGGCGACCGCACCCGCCAGCCGGACGGCGCGCATGTGGAGTTCCTGCGCGGGGTGAAGAACCCGCTCGGCATGAAGGTCGGCCCGACCACCGAGCCCGAGGACCTGCTGCGCATCCTCGACACGCTGAACCCGGGCAACGAGGCCGGCCGGATCACCCTGATCAGCCGCATGGGGGCGGACAAGATCGCCGCCAAGCTGCCGCCGCTGCTGCGCGCGGTGAACCGGTCCGGGCACAAGGTGCTGTGGCTGTGCGATCCGATGCACGGCAACACCATCTCTACCGCCTCGAAGGTGAAGACGCGTAGCTTCGACTCGATCCTGGCGGAGGTGCGCGGCTTCTTCGACGCGCATGCCGCGGAAGGCAGTTGGGCCGGTGGCGTGCATGTCGAGATGACCGGCCAGAACGTCACCGAATGCGTCGGCGGCGCCCAACGCCTCACCGAGGCCAATCTGTCCGAGCGCTACGAGACCTTCTGCGATCCCCGCCTGAACGCCGAGCAGTCTCTGGAACTGGCCTTCCTGGTGGCGGAGGAGCTGAAAGCCCGACGCCAGCCTGGGGGCCACGCCCGGGCGGCCGCCGCGCAATGACGGCGATGGCTCATCGTTCCGCCGAACCGTTGCATTAGACACGGAGCGGGACGATGGATGACGGGGGGATCGGAAAAACGGCACATTCCACAACCGCCGCCGAACTGGCGGCGGACATCACGGCGCGGACCGACGCCTACTTCAACCGCACCAAGGCCGTGGTGCAGCGCTACGGCGACCGGCGTGTCACCTACGCGGTGTTCATGCGCCGCCCGGTCATCTCCGCGCCGCGGCTGATGCTGGACTGGCTGGCCGAGGTTGCCGCCGCGCGCGGGACGGTGTTCGAGACCGACGTCATCCACCCCGAGGGCGGCTGGGTCGGCGCCGGCGAGCCGATGGTCTATATCACCGGCAGCCTGGTGGAGTTGTCCGATCTCGAAACCATCCTGCTGCAGAAGCTCGGTGCCGCCTGCGTCGCCGCGCACAATGCCTATCAGATGTCGCTGGCGCTGCCGCATGTCGCGTTTCTGGCGATGGATGCGCGCCACTGCGCGGGCGCGGAGATGCAGGACATGATGGCCTACGCCGCCTCCGTCGGCAGCGAGGCGGCGCGGCGGGAGGGCGCGAAGGGTTTCGTCGGCAATGCCAACGACGGCACCGCGCATTGGTTCGGCACCGAACGCGGCCTTGGCACCATGCCGCATTCGCTGATCGGTTATGCCGGGTCCACCCTGCGGGCCGCGGAGATGTTCCGCGAAACCTTCCCCGACGAAAACCTGACGGTGCTGGTGGATTATTTCGGCCGCGAGATCTCCGACGCGCTCTCCGTCTGCGCCCGCTTCCCCGACCTTGCCGCCGGCGGGCGGCTTGCATTTCGGCTCGATACCCATGGCGGACGCTTCCTGGAAGGCCTCGACCCGGCCGAGAGCTACGCGGTGCTGGACCGCCGTGCGCCGGGGGCGATCCGCCGCTACCGCAGCGATACCGAACTGCGCTACCTCGTCGGCACGGGCGTTTCGGCCGCCGCGATCTGGCGCATGCGCGAGGCGCTGGACGATGCCGGCTATCCGCGCGTGCGCATCGTTGCGTCCTCCGGCTTCGGCACCGACAAATGCCGTGTCATGGCCGACGCGCGCGCGCCGATCGACGTGGTCGGCACCGGCAGCTTCATCCCGGACGCCTGGCACGAGACATACGCCACCGCCGATATCGTTGCCTATGATGGCACGGCGATGGTGAAGATCGGCCGCGAGTTCCTGCTGCGCAAGAACGGCGAGCGCAAGCGCAACGGCGCCTGATCTTCCCCGACCCGATCGCCCCGCCTGCTTGACTTCCCTGAAGCGCCCCCCGTAGCGTGATAACGGACACGATCCATGCACCGGCGACATAACGCCGGGTTTGTCGGTTCAAACAGGGGAGCTTCGATGACGCATTCACCGCCGTCCCGTCGTGACTTTCTCAAAGCTGCTGCCGCCGGCAGCCTGGGTGCCGCTTTCAGTCTGACGGACGCGCAGGCCGCGGCCAAGACGCTGACCTTGATGCATGAAAATTCGTTCATCAAGACCTACGACGAATACATGAACAAGACGCTGATCCCGGCCTACGAGAAGGAGACCGGCGTCAAGGTCAAATACGATCTGGTCTCCGTCGGCGGGCTGCAGACGCGGGTCACCACGGCGGCGGAAACCGGTTCCGGCCCGGACCTGACCGGCATGGCCTTCAACTGGCCGTTTCTCTACGACGAGAAGCTGATCGACGTGACGGACATCGCCGATGAGGCCGGCAAGGCGAATGGCGGATGGCATCCCGGCGGCACGGAAGCCGTCATCGTCAACGGCAAGTTCAAGGCCGTGCCGTTCGGCAATATCGGCCAGCTGATGAACTGGCGCACCGACTGGTTCGGCGAGGTCGGTTTCAAGACCTTTCCCGATACCTGGGAAGGCCTGCTGGAAGCCGGCACCAAGCTGAAGAAGGCCGGCCATCCCTTTGGCTTCTCACTGGGACATGGTTTCGGCGACAACCATGGCTGGCTGTATCCGTTGCTCTGGTCCTATGGCGGGGCAGAGGTGGAACCGGACGGCAAGACCATCGTCATCGACTCGAACGAGACCGCGGCGGCGGTCGATTTCTGCCGCAAGTTCTTCCAGAACACGATGCTCGAGGACGCGCTGGGCTGGACCGACCCGAGCAACAACAAGGCCTGGCTCGGCCAGCAGATCTCCTGCACCAACAATGCGCAATCCATCCTCTGGCTTGCCAAGCGCGAATTTCCCGACATCGGCAAGGTCACCGACCATGCGCTCAATCCGATGGGACCGACCGGCAAGCGCTTCCACATCCTCAATCCGTGGAGCCACGCCATCTTCTCCTACACGCCGGATCCGGCCGTCGCCAAGGCATTCCTGCGCTGGCTGATGCAGCCCAAGCAGCTCAGCGGCTGGTACGCCTCGGCCGACATGTATTACGCGCCGTTCCTGAAGGGCTTCGACAACAGCCCGGCCTGGAACGTGGAGCCGCGCTATTTGCCGTTCCGCGACTCGATGACCACCTCGCATCTGCCCGGCTGGCCGGCGCCGTTGAGCCGGGCGCAGTCGGAGAGCGTGGCCAAGTATGTCGTCGTCGACATGTTCGCCAAGGCCTGTGCCGGCGCCTCCACCAAGGATGTGATCGCCGCGGCCAAAGCGCAGCTCAAGCAGATCTACCAGCAGGCCTAGGCCGAAGGGAGCGCAACCATGTCTGCGAGCACGCTCCAGGTTCCCCCAAGGGCCGCTGCGGGGAATCGGGCGCTGGGCCGGTCGCGGTTTCGCGAGTGGACGGAGAAGGAAGGCGTCTTCAGCTGGCTGATGATCGGCCCGCCGATCCTGTTCCTGTGCGCGATGGTCGGCTATCCTTTCCTCTATGGCTGCTATCTCAGCCTGATGCACCGGCCGGTCGCGAGCACCGGGGAGTTCATCGGCCTCGGCAACTTCATCGCCGACTGGAACGATCCGGTGTTCTGGCGGGTCGCCCGCAACACCATCGTCTATACCTTCGTTACCACCGTTCTGAAGGCGCTCGGCGGGCTCGGACTGGCGTTGGTGATGAACCAGTCCTTCCCGATGAAGAACTTCGTTCGCGCAGCCCTGCTGCTGCCGTTCATCGTGCCGACCGTGCTTTCCACCATCGCCTGGATGTGGATCCTCGACCCCACGTTCAGCGTGCTGAACTGGCTGCTGATCGCCGCCGGCGTGCCAGCCCCGGGCCCGTCATGGCTCGGCAATCCGGTGCTGGCGATGTGCTCGATCATCGTCATCAACACCTGGCGCGGCCTGCCGTTCTACGCCATCACTCTGCTGGCCGGCCTGCAGACCATATCGCCGGAACTGCATGAAGCGGCGACGATCGACGGCGCGACCACCTGGCACCGCTTCCGCTACATCACCCTGCCGCTGCTGCAGCCGGTGCTGTTCATCGTCACGATGTTCTCGATCATCTTCACCTTCTCCGACTTCCAGCTGGTCTATGTGCTGACGCGCGGCGGGCCGGCGAACGCCACGCATCTGTTCGCCACCTACGCCTTCGACATCGCCATGAGTGCCGGCCAGTTCGGCCTCGGCGCCTCCGTGGCGCTGGCGATGCTGCCGCCACTCGCCCTGATCATCCTGGCGCTGGCGATCTACATGAGGAAGCGCTGATGCCCGGCGGGACGCCAAACAAGCCGGGCGGGACGATAGAAAAGATAGTCGGCGGGATGCTGTAATGGTCGAAAGCAGGGGCTGGATCCGCCCGTTTTTTCAGCTCTGGCTGCCGCTGGCGGTAGCACTCCTTTTCACCCTGTTTCCGTTCTACTGGATGGCGATCACGTCGCTGAAGCCAAATTCGGAGCTGTACAATCCGAAGCTCATGCCGCTGATCGTCCATAACCCGACGATGAAGCATTACATCGACCTGCTCAGGGAAACCGACTTCCTGACCTGGACCTACAACACCATGCTGGTGGCGGTGGTTTCCACCGCCATTTCCCTGGTGTTCGGCATCATGCTGGCCTATCCGCTGGCGCGCATGCGGTTTCCCGGCGCCGCCCTGATCGCCTTCGCCGTCGCCGCCACCTATCTGGTGCCGCAGCCGCTGCTGTTCATCCCGATGGCCGACATCATCAACTCGTTGCATCTTGGCGATACCCTCAGCGCCGTCATTCTCACCTATCCCACGCTGCTGGTGCCGTTCTGCGCCTGGCTGCTGATGGGCTATTTCAAGACGGTGCCGAAGGACCTGGAGGAAGCCGCCCGCATCGACGGCGCGACGCGGGTACAGACCATGGTCAAGATCATCCTGCCGCTGTGCACGCCGGGCTTCATCTCCGCCGGCATCTTCGCCTTCACCCTGGCGCAGAACGAGTTTCTCTACGCCCTGATCTTCCTGACCAATTCCGATGTCCGGACAGTGCCCGTCGGCGCCATATCCGAACTGGTCCGTGGCGACGTGTTCTACTGGGGCCAGTTGATGGCCGCCGCCCTGCTCGGCTCCATTCCCGTGGCGATCATCTATTCGTTCTTCGTCGAGCACTATGTGTCCGGCCTGACGGCGGGGGCGGTGAAGCAATAGGGTGCGCGCGCAGCAGCGTTGTTCCGGCTTTCGCGCCCGCGGCGTTGATTCCCCGCCGCCGCGCCCCTAGCTTCCCCGCATGTCCCACATCCTTCCGATCCGACCGTCCATCCACGGGCGGGCGTCATGAGCGACCTGTTCGCCCCCGCCGGAGGCTGGCGGGTCCGTATCCTGGACCTTTCCGGTGGTGCCGAGGACAATATCAGCGAGGAGATCGGCGGCTTCAGCACCATCATGCACGCCAACGCCTTCGCCCGCCGCTACGTGCGCGACAGCCTGGAGCGCTGCCGGGCGCCGGGCATGAACACCAAGGAACTGCTGGAGACCTGGTTCGCCTTCGGCGAGGACGCGGAAGTGATCGATGCCGGCGAGCTGGGCTGGCGCAGCGCCACGGAACTGGGCGACTTCGCCGACCGCCGCGCCAGCGCGGAGGACCGCGACTGGCGCTCCCTCGATCCGCGCCTGGACGATCCGGCCGAGGCCGACGATGCAAGGGAAGATTCCCCGGAATGACCCGGCTGCGTTTCGCGCCGGCGACCAATGGCCATCTGCACATCGCCAGCGCCCGGGTCGCGCTGGTGACATATCTATTCGCCCGCCGCCACAAGGGTGATTTATCCCTATGGCTGGATGACCTCGACCCCGAGCGCATTCGCCCGGAATGCCTCGAATCCATACCCCATGATCTGCGCTGGCTCGGCCTGTCCGGGCTCGAGGCCGTGCACCAGTCGGCGCATCGCGACCGCTACCACGAAGCCGCCGAGCGCCTGAAGGCGTCCGGCCGGCTCTATCCCTGCTTCGAGAACGAGGATGAGCTTCGCTTCAAGCGGGAGATGCGGCTCAAGCGCGGCCAGGCCCCGGTCTATGACCGTGCCATGCTGAAGATGACGCCCGAACAACGTGCCGCCGCCGAGGCCAATGGCAAGCGCCCATACTGGCGCTTCCGGCTGACCGACACGACCGTCGCGTGGATCGACATGGTGCTCGGCCAGCAGGTAGTGAAACTGCCGGCGGTGTCCGATCCCATCCTGATCCGCGCCGACGGGCAGCCCATGCACCTGTTCACCAGCGTCGTCGACGACATCGAAACCAGCACCACCCACGTCATCCGCAGCGCCGACCAACTCACTGCCACCGGGATCCAGATCGACCTGTTCTCCGCCCTCGGCGTCAATCCCACGCGGCTGAACTTCGGCCATCTGCCCGCGCTGACCGACACCGATGGCGACAAGCCCTCCCGCCGGTTCGACAGGATCACCCTGCGCAGCCTGCGTGCCGACGGTCTCGAACCCGAAGCGGTCGCCGCCTATCTGGGCCGCCTCGGCACGGCGAAGTCTCCGGCGCCCGCCAGCCTCGACCAGCTTGCCGCCAGCTTCGACCTGTCCCGTTTCACCCAGCCCGCCGCCCGCTTCGATGCCGGGGAGTTGCTGGCCCTGAACCGCCGCGTTCTGGCCGCTCTGCCCTTCGAGGCGGTCCGCGGCCGCCTGCCCGCCGGTGCGACCGAGGGGTTCTGGGACCTGCTGCGCGGCCACCTGGACCTGCTGACGGAAGCCCGGCCCTGGTGGGATATCGTCGCCGGCACCATCGTGCCGCCGGTGATCGAAAATGCCCAGGTGGCGCTGTTTCGCGCCGCCCTCGCCACCCTGCCGCCGGAACCCTGGACCCGCGATGCAACCCGCGATTCCCTGGCAGCCTGGGTAACCGGCCAGGAGACACCGGACCACGCCCTGCGCCTGGCGCTGACCGGCGAGGATCACGGTCCCGAACTGGCCGATCTCCTGCTGCTGATGACCCGTCCTCGGGCCAGCGAGCGCCTGCAGGCCGCCGCGGCCTGACCGGAAAGCGGACTCAGGGCTCTTTCGGCGACGGCCAGATGCCGACGATGTCGTAGGTCGTGTCCCGGGCGGCCGGATTGCGGATCAGGCTCTGCTTGTAGTTCACCCGCACCCGCATGCCGCTTTTCAGGAAGTCCTGGGCGCATCTGTAGATCGCCCCGTCCAGGATCGACATCGCTAAAAACTGGTTCCCGGCATTGCCGAGCTGCAGGATCACCTCATAGGTCTTGATCACGTTGCCGCGATCGCTGACCTTCGCGAGGTAGCCCACACGTTCCCCGTCCGAGCGGGTGCTGCGCGTGGAGCCCTGAACCCCGCAGCCCTGCGGCGCGGAGGACGGATCGACGGGCTGGACCTCCATCACGCGGTAATCCGTGTCGCCGTTGATCCGGGTGAGCTGCAGCTTGATCTGGCGGTAGTGGATGGCGACGGTCTTGCCGCTGGCCTGCTGCAGTTCCGGCAACTGGCCGCGGGACGCGGAATACTCCCACGGGTTGGCGAACAGCACCTTGCCGCCTTCCCGCACCACCGTCGCGCTGCTGTCGTTGCCCATCAGCAACTCGCCCTCCACCGATTTGAACAGCGGATTGCCGCGCAGGCTGACCTTGGACAGCAGGCCCATCCGCCAGCCCTCGGAATAGGTGTTGAAGGGCATGTAGTCGGCAAACGCCGCGACCATGGCCCCGGCATAGAACAGCGCGCCCAGTACGACGAGAACCAGGGGGATGGACAGCCGCCAACCCAGCCGCGCGAGTAAACCAAACATGGAAATCAGCCACTCCTTGGGCGGTCAGGACGCTTCCGCCGCAAGCCTCAGCCGCCAGCCGCGGCGGCCGGGTCCGGCGCAGCGGACAGCAGATTGTCCGCCTCGGCCCGCTCCATGTCCAGCGCCCGGCGCGCCACGGGCTGGGCGAACCCGGCCCGCGCCAGGATCGCCAGTTCCTTCATGCGCCCCGGCGGATCGGGCCGCTCGCCGGCGCGGAACGGGCCGATCCGGCGCTTGCGCGCCAGACGCACCGCCGCGGTCAACTCGGCCGTCTGGCCGCCGATCGCCTCGTTCTCCAGCACGTCGCGCGCGGTCTCGGCATCGACGCCCTTGGCCGCCAGCGCCGCCGCCACCGCGCGGTGCGACCGCCCGGCACGGCGGAGGCTGCTCGCGCGCATTTCCGCGAATGCCGCGTCGTCCACCGCGCCGGCCTGCGTCATGCCCGCCACGACCTCGCGCGCCAGCGCCTTTGCCGCGGTAACCGCGGCCGCCACCGTGGCGCGATCCTGTTCCCCTATCTCGTGCCGCGATCCGGCCTTGCGGGCCCAGGTGTCGATCCGCTTATCCAGCACGCGCGCCAGCGCCGCCTGCGTCGATGCATAGCGCGCCAGATACGACAGCGCCGCCGCGCGCAATTCGTCACGGCCCGGCGGGCCGCCCAAATCGTTGTCGTCGTCCGAATTCGCGCCGCGCCTGGAAGCCATGCGCGAGTATCCCACGCGGCCGGCGCGATGGAAACCGGAACGCAGGGCCGCTCTGCCCGGTTGTCATCGCCTGTCTGTTTGACTTACGGCCACTTCGCAGCCAAGAATTTCCGCTTCCGCCGGACCTGGCCGCGATCGTGCGCCCAGGCGATCCGCCGGAACAAAGAACCCGAGGTTTCGAGAAGGTCATGATCTCCGCTCTGCTACCGAACTACGCACGTGCTGACCTCGCTTTTGAGCGGGGCGAAGGCGCCTGGCTGTGGACGGTGGACGGTCGACGATTCCTCGATTTCGGGTCCGGCATCGCCACGGCTTCCCTGGGCCACGGCCACAAGCACCTGGCCGGTGAAATCGCCGCCCAGGCGGCCAAGCTGATGCACGTGTCCAACCTGTACCGGATCCCCGGCGCCGAGAAGCTCGCCGCCCGGCTGGTCGCCAATTCCTTCGCCGACAGCGTCTTCTTCTGCAACTCGGGCGCCGAGGCGAACGAGGGCATGATCAAGATGATGCGCCGGGCGATGTACTCGACCGGCAAGCCGGAACGCTACCGGATCATCTGCTTCGAGGGCGCCTTCCACGGCCGCACGCTCGCCACCCTGGCCGCCACCGGCAACGAGAAATACCTCGCCGGCTTCGGTCCCGTGGTGGAAGGCTTCGACCATGTGCCGTTCAACAACATGAACGCCGTGCGCGACATGATCGGGCCGGAAACCTGCGGCATCATCGTCGAGCCGGTGCAGGGCGAGGGCGGTGTGCGCCCGGGCGACCTGCAGTTCCTGCGCGACCTGCGCGCCGTCTGCGACGAGTACGGCATCCTCCTCGGCATGGACGAGGTGCAGACCGGCATGGGCCGTACCGGCAAGTTGTTCGCGCATGAATGGGCGGGCATCGAGCCGGACGTGCTGTCGTCGGCCAAGGGCATCGGCGGCGGCTTCCCGCTCGGCGCCGTGCTCGGCAAGGAGCATGTGGCCAAGCATCTCACTCCCGGCACGCACGGCACCACCTATGGCGGCAATCCGCTGGCCTGCGCGGCCGGCAACGCCGTGCTCGATGTCGTGCTGGCCGACGGCTTCCTGGCCGATGTGGACCGGCGTGCACGGGTGCTGTGGCACGAACTGGTGAAGATCGCGCACGAATTCCCCACCGTGTTCGAGGACGTGCGCGGCGCCGGCCTGCTGCTCGGCCTGAAATGCAAGCTGCCGCAAGGCGACGTGCAGGCGGCGTGCATCGCCCAGGGCCTGCTGGCCATCACCGCCGGCGACAACGTGCTCCGCATCGCGCCGCCGCTTGTAGTAACCGACGCGGATATCGCCGAAGGCGTCGCCATGCTGCGCCGCGCGGCGCAGCATTGCGCGGAGGCAACACAGAAGGCGGCGGCAAATTGAGCGCCTCGCTCAAGCGTGGTGCCATGACAAGGGGCCGGTCACCCGACGCGGTGGCCGGCCCGCGTCACTTCATCGACCTGCGCGATTTCGACGGCGCCACTCTGCGTCAGATGCTGGACATCGCCAGCGGCTTCAAGGCCACCGGCGGCGTCACGTCCCGGCCCCTGGCGGGCAAGACCATCGCGCTGATCTTCGAGAAACCCTCCACTCGCACCCGCGTCAGCTTCGAGGTGGCGATGCGCCAGCTCGGCGGTGATGTGATCGTGTTGTCCGGCAAGGAAACCCAGCTCGGCCGAGGCGAAAGCGTGGCGGACACGGCGCGGGTGCTGTCGCGCTATGTGGATGCCATCATGCTGCGTACCGACCGGCACGAAAAACTCGAGGAAATGGCTAAATACGCCACCGTGCCGGTGATCAACGGCCTGACGGAATCCTCGCATCCCTGCCAGCTGATGGCCGACGTGCTGACCTTCGAGGAACATCGGGGCCCGATCGCCGGCCAGGTCGTTGCCTGGTGCGGCGACGGCAACAACGTTGCCCGCAGCTGGATCGAGGCCGCCGTACGCTTCGGCTTCACCCTGCGCCTGGCAACCCCTGACGAACTGCGCCCGCCCCAGGCCCTGCTGGACTGGGCGGCCGCCGAGGGGGCGAAGATCGAGCTCACCGACGATCCGCAAGCCGCCGTCGCCGAGGCCCGCTGCGTGGTGACCGACACCTGGGTCAGCATGTCCGACGACCCGAACGAAAGCCGGCACAACCTGCTCGCACCGTACCGCGTCACGTCCGCGCTGATGGCGAAGGCGGCCCCGGATGCGATCTTCATGCACTGCCTGCCGGCCCATCGCGGCGAGGAAGTGACCGCCGATGTGATCGACGGGCCGCAATCGGTGGTGTTCGACGAAGCGGAAAACCGCCTGCATGCCCAAAAGGGCGTGCTCGCCTGGGCATTGGGCGCGGCTCGGTAGCAAGCAAGGCCAGGGGGCGCTGCCCCCTGGACCCCCGCCAGAGGCTCGCCTCTGGACTCCTGGTTATTTTC
>JBBIQA010000073.1:0-19917 GCA_037442565.1 Rhodospirillales bacterium | reverse complement strand
GTCGCGCAAGGAGGCCCTGCTGGCGGGCGGCATGCCGGGCGCGGAGGTGGATCGGGCCATCTTCGTCGATGCCGTGGCGGTCGACCTGATGAAGCAATGGCGCAGCGTGCACTATCCGATCGCGCTCGCCTTCGCCGCGTTGGCGCTGGCGCATGTGGTGAGCATCCTGCTGTTCTGGAGCTGGCGGTGAGAACCGGGCCCGCGATTGCCGCGGTTCTGGCCGGTCTGGCCGTGATCGGCGCTTTGCTGTTCCTCTATCCGCAGCGGATGATCAGTCCGGGCCGGCTGGATGCGGCGCATGCCGGGCTGGCCACGGACTGTTTTGCCTGCCACACCGCGTTTACCGGCGCCGCGTCGGAGAAATGTGTCGCCTGCCACACGGTCGACAGGATCGGCCTGTTCACCACCAAGGGTGTGCCCATTGCGTCCACCGGGCTGCGCGCCGCGTTCCACCAGCATCTTTCGCAACAGAACTGCATGGCCTGCCACGCCGGGCACGCTGGCACGAAGGCGGCCGGGGGCGGGCGTTCGTTCTCGCACGGGCTCCTCGATCCGGCGCTGCGGGCGCAATGCGGCAGCTGCCACCGCAAGCCGGATGACGGCCTGCACCGCGCGTTCGCGGACAATTGCAGCCAGTGCCACAGCCCCGCCGGATGGAAGCCGGCCAGCTTCGATCATGACAAATTCTTCAGCCTCGACAGCGACCACAACGTCGCCTGCACGACGTGCCACCTGAACAACGATACCGCCCGCTATACCTGCTACGGCTGTCATGAGCACACCGAGGCCGGCATCCGCGCCAGGCATCTGCGCGAAGGGATCCGCGATGTCAGCAACTGCGTGCAGTGCCATCGCAGCGCGCACGATAAGCCCGAGGGCCATGAGGGCCGGCACGGCGGCACGGGAGAGCGGGACGACGATTGAAGGTGACGCCGGCCCGGCGTCAGGCCGGCCGGAACCGCAACCGCGCCGCCGTTAGGCCTGTCTGGCTCGCAGGGCCGCCAGTCGCTCACTCAGGCTGGCCGGCGCGAGGGGCTTGCCGGAGGCCACGGCCAGGGCGGCGGCGATGTCGGGGTCGTCTTCCTCCGGCTTGCTGGGCTTCAGCAGCCGCGCCTTTGACATTGCCGCATCGGCCGAGGCGAGGTCTTTGGATGCCACTTCCTGCATCGTCTTCAGCGCCACGGTCAGGCTGCTGGTGGTCTGCGCCAGGCCGGCCGCGCGACGTGCCGCCTCGGCCTGCTGCTCGGCGGTCTGGCGTTGCTGGGCGGCGCGCGCCATGTCCCGCTGCGCCCGCTCCAGCTCGCCGCGTGCCGCCTTCAGCTTGCCGCCCGCGTCCGTATAGGCGGCTTCCAGCATCTCCAGGAAGCTTTTGGCGTCCACGGCGTCCTGCTTCTCCCGCTGCAGGTCCGGCGCCATCTTCTCCAGCATGTCCACCAGCGTCGCCAGGCTCTTTTCCAGCGACGCCTTGCGGGCCGGATCGGTGGCGGCGTTCGCCTGTGCCTGCAGCTGCTCGGCCGCAGCCATCCGCTGGGCCGACAGGGCGGCGACGGCATCCGCCTCCTTCTGTTCGCGGTCGTAGGCCTGGCGCGCCTGCGCCACCTGCGTGCCGAGCTCGTCCAGATGCTGCTCCATCGTGCGCAGCTCGGCCTCGGTGGCCGATTTCGGATCCCAGCGGATCAACGCCTCCACCCCGGCGGTCACCGCCTGGTTGGCCTTCACGCCGAGCAGATTGCTCATGAAACGCAGAACCATGGCCTGTCTCCTGTTTTGCGGGCGTCGTAATCGTTCTACCCGGATATTACGCGATCGTTCAGTTCGGCACCATCGCCGCCGCGTTCATCAGCGCGACCGCGATCTGGGCGGCGGCGACGACCAGGGCGCCGCCCATGTTGTCCGCCTCCACCATCCGCCGCAGGCCGCGCAGCGCGAACGAGACAAGGCCCATGGTGATCAGCTGCACCAGTACCGCCACCACGCCCCAGACCAGGATGTCGATCACCTGGCCGGTGGTTGCCAGCAGCGCCGCCAGCGGCAGCGCGATGGCGATGATCGCGCCAGCGAGCACCACGCCGGCTGCTTTGTTGCCGCCATCGATCAGGTCCCGCTCGTGGTACGGAGTCACCACGGTATAGATCATGACGCCGATCGCCCAGAGGATCAGCACAGTCGCGAAATGCAGCAGCAGTTGCGGCAGTCCGGTTTCGAGCGCCGAGGTGATGCCGGCGGCAAGGTCGGGGGGTGACGTGTTCATGCGATCTCCGCGCAAGGAATGAAGAGAGGGGTCACGTCAGGCTCACGGACGGCAGGCTCAACGATGCCGGGTTGATGTCGATGCCGGCATGGATCTCGACCCAGGCCTGGCCGCTGTCTTCCACTGCCGCGACCAGGATGTACTCGGTCTGGGGCGCCGGCTGCGCCGCCCCTGTAGGCGCGGCATACAGCATGGCATGCAGCACCCGCTGGCTGGTGCCGGCCAGATCCTGGATCGTCTCGCCGAGGTCGCGCGGCGGCACGCGGGAACTGCCGCCGGCCCAGACGCGGTCGTAGAGCTTGCCGTCCTTGGTCTGAAATTGCGGCCAGCCGATCAGCCCCTGTGCAGGGTCCAGCCACACGCCCCATTCGTCCGGGCTGGCCGGGGACACCTCGTCCAGCAGCGAGAAATAGCGGCATTCGTCCGGCCGGCCGTCGCGGCCCAGATGGATCTGGAAGAACCCGCGCCGGCCCGGCAGGTACAGCCGGTGCAGCGGGATCTGGCCGTCCATCAGCGCGCCGATGGCCTCCACGCTCACGGTTTCGCCCTCGATGGCGGCCACCTTGGTGTTTACCGCGGCCAGCACGAAAGGCGTAGGGTCCACCGGGAAGGTCATGCCGACGCGAAACCGCGTCTGCGCGCTGCCGCCGAGCGCCGCCGGTGTGCCGGCCGGGGTGCCAGGCATTGTTGCACCGGGCGCCGATGGTGCAAGCCGCCGCCGCCAGTACCAAAGCAATGCGAGCCCTCCCACCCCCAGGAACAACACCACCAGCACGGTGCTGCCGTCGTCGTCCGGCGTCGCGTGCGTGGGCACCCCGCCGGCGACGTCCGGGGGCAGCTTGCCCGGGGTCTTGGGCTGCCCCTGCTTCTGCGCCACCTGGCGATCGAGTTCGGCCAACTTGTCGCGCAGCGCCGGGTCACCCGCCGCGGCCGCGTCCATCTGCGCGCGCCACTCGAGGTAGCCGGGATCGTCCTGGTTGGAATAGAAGAATTGCGCCCGTCCCGGCTGGGTCAGGGTGTTCAGCAGGCCCCATAGCAGCAGCCCGTCCCAGACGCCGAAGTGCCGGGTTGGCACATCGGATGGGTAGCCGCGATTGTTGGCGCCGCCGAAACCTCCCCAGGAGCCGCCGCGCGATCCTGGCGGCGGGTTGGCGCTCCATACATTGCCGTAGCCGCTGGTCGATGGCCGCCGGTCAGAGTTCAAGGGGGCAGCGTTCCAGGGGTCGGGGTAGCCGGTCGATGGGCGCCGGTCCGGCGCTTGCGCCGAAGGCTGGCCCGCGCGGTATTGCTGCAGGGCCGAGCCGGAGCCTTGCCGGGAGATCGCCCGATCGCCACCGGAATATCCGCCGCCATAGCCAGGGCTGGAGGATGAAGGCCGGCGGCTGGGTGCGGTGAACGACCCGCCGCCGCCTGGCAGGCCATAGCCGCCGCTGCGTCGCGTGGTTTGAGCCTGCGCCGGCGCCGGTGCCAATAGGGCCGGAGCCAGCATCGCGGGGGCCGCGATCACGGCGGTTTCGGCCACGATCCATCCGCCACCGCCCAACGGGCCGGGCGCCAAGGTAAGCATCACACTGAGCAGAAAACGCGAACGCCGACGGATCATGGAGGCTTCCAGGATGTCCGTGATGATCGCATCAAAGCAGTCGGCAGAAAAGCGCCCTGACGGTCTTTCAGGGGTCTGGACGCATTACATCGCGGTAAGTCTCAGAACTCGACCTCGAGTTCCTCGACCTCCTCGCGCTCGGTTTTCGCCGCGGCGATCCATTCGCCCAGGGCTGGCCATTTCAGGATCTGCTGGCTGTACTCGGCGCAGGCGCCCTCCAGCTTCACGTCGTAGCTCAGGAAGCGCAGCACCACCGGGGCATACATCGCGTCCGCCACGGTTAGGCTGTCGCCCATCAGATAGGGGCCCTTCCAGGTGGCGAGGCATTCCCGCCAGATCAGCAGGATGCGGTCGATATCGGTCTGCGCGCTGGACCAGATCATGAAACCGGGGCGGAATGCCCGGATGTTCATCGGCAGCGTCGAGCGCAGGGCGCTGAAGCCGGAATGCATCTCCCCGGAGATCGACCGGCAGCGTGCCCGTGCCTGTTGGTCCGCCGGGAACATCTGCGCCTGCGGCCGCACCTCGTTCAGGTATTCGGCGATCGCCAGCGTGTCCCAGATCGAGAACCCGTCATGGATCAGCGCCGGCACCAGGATCGAGGAGGAGCGCAGCAGTAATTCCTCCCGCGCCGAGGTGTCGTCGGGGGAGACGACCTGCTCCTTGAACGCCAGCCCGGACATCTTGGTCAGCAGGTAGCCGCGCAGCGACCAGGAGGAATAGTTCTTGCTGCTGATGATCAGCGTTGCCTCAGCCATGCACCGGCCCCCTGTTTTCAATATGCTTGAGTCTAGGGCGAAAACATGGTGCGCTGCAACATAAACTACAGTACCGTGACTGTCAGGATGATCGCTTGGGCCGGTTCGACAATCTGAAGGGTAACGCAGTTCCGTGATCTATCATTCTTATCAGGCCACAATGGACAGCCTGGAACCTTTCAAGGCGGCCGCGCGTTTCACCGCCGGCATGCTGCGTCAGCCTTGGCCGCATACGGCCTGGATGGGACTGAACGGCAACAGCATGCCGTCGTATGTTGCCGCGGCGTTGGAAATGATCGCCGAGGCCGGCACCACGCATAAGCGCCCGCCCTTCGGCATAGACAGCGTGACGATCGGCAACCGCAGCTTCGCCATTCGCGAGGAGGCGACCTTTTCCAGCCCGTTCGGCACGCTGCTGCATTTCGCCAAGGACCTGCCCGCGGGCCAGGCGCCGCTGAAGCAGCCGAAGGTTCTGGTGGTGGCGCCGATGTCCGGCCATTTCGCCACGCTGCTGCGCGGCACGGTGAAAGTGCTGCTGCAGGATCATGACGTGTATATCTCCGACTGGCACAACGCGCGTGACATCCCGCTATCGGAAGGGGTGTTCGGTTTTGACGAATATACCGACCACATCATCCGCTTTCTCGAAATCCTCGGGCCCGGATCGCACGTGCTCGCGGTGTGTCAGCCCGCGGTGGCGGTGCTGGTGTCGGTGGCGGTGATGGCGCAGATGAACAACCGTGCCCAGCCGCGCACGATGACGCTGATGGCCGGACCGATCGATACGCGGCTGAACCCGACCAAGGTCAATCATCTTGCCAACGAAAAGCCGATCGCCTGGTTCAGGAAGAACCTGATCGCTACCGTGCCGCATGGCTTTCCCGGCGCCCGTCGGGCTGTTTATCCGGGCTTCGTGCAGCTTACCGCCTTCATGGCGATGAACCTCGACCGGCATAAGGCGGCGTTTCGCAACCAGTTCGACAATCTGGCCAAGGGCGACCTGGTGAAGGCGGCCGCGCATCGGAATTTCTATGAAGAGTATTTCGCCGTGATGGATCTGCCGGCTGAATTCTACATCGAAACCGTGCAGCGGGTGTTCCAGGACCATGATCTGCCGCTCGGCAAGATGACCTGGCACATGCGCCCGGTCGATCCCGGCGCGATCCGCCGCACCGCGCTGTTCACCGTGGAGGGCGAGCACGACGACATCTGCTCGATCGGCCAGACCATGGCCGCGCTCGATCTTTGCCGGAATTTGAGCCCGACCATGAAGCGCCATCATCTGCAAACTGGCGTGGGTCATTACGGCGTGTTCAACGGCCGCCGCTGGGCCAACGAGATTTACCCGCTGCTGCGCGAGTTCATCCAGAGCCACGCGTGATACCGGGTTGCTGGCCGGGCTCCCCGGTTTTTATCGGCCGGCGTCCTGCCGGCTGGCATCGAGCGCCGCCTGCAGCATCCAGGCCGCGGCCATCCGGTCCACCGCCTCCGCGCGCTTGCCGCGGCTGAGGTCCGCTTCCTGGATCAGGAAGCGGTTCACCGCGGCCGAGGACATCCGCTCATCCCATAGCGCCACCGGCAGGCCGGTCGCGTCCGACAGCGCCAGCGCCCAGTCCCGCGCCGCCTGGGCGGCCGGGCCGAAGCTGCCGTCCATCGACAGCGGCAGGCCGACCACCAAGGCGCCGGCGCCTTCCTTGCGGGCGATTTTGGCGATCTCGGCGGCGTTCTCCTTCAGTTTGCCGCGCCTGAGGCTGCCGTAAGGGGTCGCCAGGCTGCGCAGGACATCCGACAGCGCCAGGCCGATCGTCCTGCTGCCGGGGTCGATACCCAGCAGCCGGGCATCGCGGGGCAGGCGGGCGCGCAGGTCGATCAGGTTGAACAGGGGCATGGCCGCCGTTATGGTCCGCCGCTTCCGGCCTTCCAAGGCAAGAATTAACCCAAGCCCTGACTTCTGAAGGAATATGCCGCCCATGTCGCTCGATCCCGCGACCGTCCGCCGCATCGCCTCGCTCGCCCGCATTCGCGTGGAGGAGGACGAGGTGGCCCGTCTGCAATCCGAACTGAACGGCATCCTCGGCTGGATCGAGCAACTCAATGAAGTGAATGTGGACGGCATCGCCCCGCTCGCCGGCGGCGCCCAGATGGCGCTGCGGCTGCGCGAGGACGCCGTGACCGACGGCAACTACCCTGAAAAGATCCTGGCCAACGCGCCGGACCGCGAAGGCAATTTCTTCGCCGTGCCGAAGGTGGTCGAGTGATGTTCGACCTCACCCTGGCCCAGGCGCGCGACGCGCTGCGGGCGAAGAAGCTGTCCGCGGCGGAACTGACCGAAGCCTATGTCGGCGCGGTGGAAAAGCTGAACCCCGGCCTGAACGCCTATATCACCGTCACCTCGGATCTTGCCCGCACGCAGGCAGCGGCGGCCGACAAGGCGCTGGCGGCCGGGGAAGCGGGGCCACTGACCGGCATCCCGCTCGCCATCAAGGATCTGTTCTGCACCGAGGGCGTGCGCACCACGGCCGGCAGCCGCATCCTGGAGCCGTTCATCCCGCCGTACGAGAGTACCGTCAGCGGCAATCTGCTGCGCGACGGGGCAATCTTCCTGGGCAAGGCGAACATGGATGAGTTCGCCATGGGCTCGTCCAACATCACTTCCGCCTATGGTGCGGTGGAAAGCCCGTGGAAGCGCGCGGACGGAGGCAATGCCGTTCTGGTGCCGGGCGGTTCGTCCGGCGGCTCGGCCGCGGCGGTGTCCGCGCGCATTGCGCTCGGCGCCACCGGCACCGACACCGGCGGCTCCATCCGCCAGCCCGCCAGCTTCTGCGGCATCGCCGGGATCAAGCCGACCTATGGGCGCTGCTCGCGCTGGGGCGTGGTGGCCTTCGCCTCCTCGCTCGACCAGGCCGGGCCGCTGGCGCGCACGGTGGAGGATTGCGCCATCCTGCTCGGCTCCATGGCCGGGTTCGACCCGAAGGATTCCACCAGCGCCGACCTGAAGGTGCCGGATTTCGCCGCCGCCTGCCACCGTGGCGTGAAGGGCCTGCGCATCGGCGTGCCGCAGGAGTACACCATGGATGGTATGCCGACGGAGATCTCCGCCCTTTGGCAGCAGGGCCTGAACTGGCTGCGCGACGCGGGTGCGGAGATCGTCGACGTGTCCCTGCCGCATACGAAATATGGGCTGGCCACCTATTACATCGTCGCGCCGGCCGAGGCCTCCTCCAACCTCGCCCGCTATGACGGCGTGCGCTTCGGCGCCCGGCAGGACGGCGAGGATTTGCGGGATCTGTATGAACGCACCCGGGCCGCCGGATTCGGACCGGAGGTGCGCCGGCGCATCATGATCGGCACCTATGTGCTCTCCGCCGGCTATTACGATGCCTATTACCTGCGGGCGCAAAAGGTCCGGGCGCTGATCCTGCGCGATTTCAACGAGGCCTTTACCAAGGTGGACGCGCTGCTGACGCCTACCGCGCCGTCCGCCGCCTTTGCCCAGGGCGAGAACATGGACGATCCGATCAAGATGTACCTGAACGACGTGTTCACCGTTCCGGCCAGCATGGCCGGCGTGCCCGCCATGTCCATTCCCGCCGGGCTGGACGCGCAGGGCCTGCCGCTGGGGTTGCAGGTGATCGGCAGGCCGTTTGACGAGGAGACCGTGTTTGCCGTCTCCGCCGCGATCGAGCGCGTCGCCGGATTTTCCGCCGTGCCCTCCATCCGCGCGGGAGCCTGAGCCATGACGTATTCCATCGAGGGGACGACCGGCACCTGGGAAGTGGTGGTGGGCCTGGAGGTCCATGCGCAGGTGATCTCCAGGTCCAAGCTGTTCAGCGGCGCCGCCACGGATTTCGGCGCCGAGCCGAACACCCAGGTCAGTTTTGTCGACGCGGCGTTTCCCGGCATGCTGCCGGTGTTGAACCGCGAGGCCGTGGCCCAGGCCGTGCGCACCGGGTTGGGGCTGAACGCGAAAATCAACCTGGTCAGCCGCTTCGACCGCAAGAACTACTTCTACGCCGATCTTCCCGCCGGCTATCAGATCAGTCAGTTCGAGCATCCGATCGTCGGCGAGGGCCAGATCGAGATCGAGCTGGGGGACGGCTCCACCAAGCTGATCGGCATCACAAGGTTGCATCTGGAACAGGACGCCGGGAAATCGCTGCACGACCAGCACCCCTCCAAGACCTTCGTCGACCTGAACCGCTCCGGCGTGCCGCTGATGGAAATCGTCAGCGAGCCGGACATACGCAGCCCGGAGGAAGCCGGCGCCTACGTGAAGAAGCTGCGCAGCATCCTGCGCTATCTCGGCACCTGCGACGGCAACATGGAGGAAGGCTCCATGCGCGCGGACGTCAACGTTTCCGTGCGCAAGTCCGGAGAGCCGTTCCGCACCCGCTGCGAGGTCAAGAACGTCAATTCCATCCGCTTCGTCATGCTGGCGGTGGAGGCCGAGGCCAAGCGCCAGATCGAGGTGTGGGAAGCGGGCGACACGGTGGTGCAGGAAACAAGGTTGTTCGATAGCAACCGAGGCATTACCCGTTCCATGCGCAGCAAGGAAGACGCTCACGATTATCGGTACTTCCCCGACCCCGATCTGCTACCCCTGGCTTTGGAACAGGGGTATGTCGACGCGCTCAAATCGAACCTGCCGGAACTGCCGGATGCCAAGAAATCCCGTTTCATGGGTGACTATGGCCTGTCCGCCTACGATGCCAGCGTGCTGGTGGCCGAGCAGGCCAATGCCGAGTATTTCGAGACGGTGGCGCGGGGCCGTGACCCCAAGCAGGCCGCCAACTGGGTGACGGGCGATTTGTTCGCCACCCTGAACCGTACCGGAACGACGATCGAGACCGCGCCGGTCACGGCCGAAAACCTCGGCAAACTGCTCGATCTGGTCGCCGACAAGACCATAAACGGCCGCATCGCCAAGGACGTGTTCGACGCGATGGTGGAGACCGGCGAGGACCCGGCGGAGATCGTCGAGGCCAAGGGCCTGCGCCAGGTCACCGACACCGGCGCCATCGATGCCGCGATCGACTCGGTGATTGCCGCCAACGCCGACAAGGTCGCCGAATACCGCTCCGGCAAGGACAAGTTGTTCGGCTTCTTCGTCGGCCAGGTGATGAAGGCGATGGCCGGCAAGGGCAATCCGGCGCTGGTCAACGACATCCTAAAAAAGAAACTATCCTAAAGAACGGACCTTCGCTAAGTCATCGTGCAGACGTAAACAGGGAGACCAAGCAATGACCCAATTCACCCGCCGCACCCTCATGGGCGGGCTGGCCGCCGCGCCGCTGGCCATGCCGGCCATCGTCCGCGCGCAGAGCAGTTCCAAGCCGGTCAAGATGGCCCTGCTCAGCGACATGAGCGGCCCCTATCGCGATGTCGGCGGGCCCGGCAACCGTGTGGCGGTCGAACTGGCGATCCAGGATTTCGGCGGCTCGGTGCTGGGGCGCCCGATCGAGGTGCTGCAGGCCGACGACCAGAACAAGCCGGATGTCGCCACCGCGCTGGCGCGGGAATGGATCGACACCCAGGGCGTGGACGTGCTGATGGACGGCGCCGCCAGTTCCTCCGGTCTCGCGGTGCAGCAGGTCTGCCGGGAGAAGAAGCGGATCTACCTCATCACCGGCCCCGCGACCTCGGACATGACCGGCAAGCAGTGCTCGCCCTTCGGCATCCATTGGTCCTATGACACCTACGCCCTGGCCAACAGCACCGGCCGGGCGCTCACCAAGGCGGGCGGCGACAGCTGGTTCTTCATCACCGCCGACTATGCCTTCGGCTACGCCCTGGAACGCGACAGCATGAACGCCGTGAAGGCCGCCGGCGGCAAGGTGCTCGGCGCCGTCCGCGCGCCGCTCGGCACGTCGGATTTCTCCAGCTATCTGATCGAGGCGAAGGCCTCCGGCGCCAAGGTCATCGGCCTCGCCAACGCCGGCACGGATGCGCAGAACTGCGTGAAGCAGGCGGCGGAGTTCGGCCTGACCAAGGGCGGCACCAAGCTCGCCACGCTGCTGTTCCAGATCAGCGATGTGGTCTCCCTCGGCCAGAAGACCTGCGAGGGGCTGGTCTACACCGACTCGTTCTACTGGGACATGAGCCCGCAGGCAAAGGCCTGGTCGGAACGCTTCATGGCGAAGATGAACACCGTCCCGGGCCTGCTGCATGCCGGCAACTATGCCGCCGCCATGCACTGGCTGAAGGCGGTGAAGGCCGTGGGCTCCACCGACGCGGAAGCGGTGGTGGCCAAGATGAAGGCGACGCCGGTGAACGATTTCTACAACACCGACGTGAAGATCCGCGAGGACGGGCGCGTGCTGCACAAGATGTACCTATGGGAGGTGAAGCCGGCGGCGGAAGCGAAGTTCAAGTATGATTTCTGCAAGCTGCTCGGCACCCTGCCAGGCGAGGAAGCCTTTCGCCCGATGAGCGAAGGCGGCTGCCCCTTCGTGAAGGCCTGAACTGCAGGCAGGTCGGGACCTGAAGGCAAGACGCGGCGCTTTCGCCGGATGTGAAGGCGCCCCGGCGTAATCGGCGAACAACGCTCCCCATCCACCGGACATGGTGGATGGGGAGCTTTTCGTTTCTTATCCGCTGTCAGTCCACGGTTACCTGGGTAAAGTCCTGGTACCAGCTTTGGGCCGGCTTGAAGCCCTTCACGTGCTTGGACATCGCGCGCGGGTTCTGGTCGTGTACGATGAACAGCCACGGCGCCTCGTCCACCACGATGCTGTGCGCCTTGGCCAGTAGTTTCGTCTGCTCCGCCTTGTCGAAGGTGGACTGCGCGGCGTTCGCGAGGTCGGAGAACTCCTTGTTGCTCCAATGGCCCCAGTTGTAGTTGGTCGGCGAGAAGCTCTCGATCGCGTAGTAGCGGAACATCGAGGATGGGTCGGTGAAGCTCAGGCTGATATTGATCCCATCCACCCCATGCGACTGCGGCGCGGTAGGGGCGCTGCGGATGGCGACCAGCATGGTGCCCCATTCCACCACGTCGAAGTCGATGTCCATGCCGACGGCCTTGAAGTTCTGCTGCAGGAACTCGTTCATCGGGATGGGCTGCATCTGGCCGGACCCGGAGGTGGAGATCATGATCTTCGCCTTCAGCGGATGGTCCGGGCCGTAGCCGGCCGCCTTCAGCAGCGCCTTGGCCTTATCCGGATCATAGGTGTAATGGTTCTCCGGTGTGCCGAACAATGGGTCGGTGGGCGGATACAGGCCCATCGCGGGCTTGGAGATCCCGTTCAGCAGCTTGCCCAGGCCTTCCCGGTCGATCGCGTAGTTGGCTGCCTGGCGCACCCGCACATCATGGAACGGCGATGACGGCAGCGTGTTGAGCACATACGGATAGGTGTGCGGATAGGGCCAGGTGCTGATGGTGAAGCCGGCCGCTTTCAAGGACGGGATGGCATCCGGCGGCGGGACCTCGATCCAGTCCACCTGTCCGGAACGTAGCGCTGCCAGCCGGGTGGTGGCTTCCGGCATCGGCATCACGATCATCTTCTGCAACTTGGGTATCCGAGACTTGTCCCAGTAATCCTCGTTACGGGTCATTTCCACGGACTGGCCCGGCACCACCTTGGTTATGCGGAATGGCCCGGTGCCGGATGGCGCCTTGGCGAATTCCGCCCAGCTCTTGCCCTTCTCCCATTGGGTGGGACTGGCGATCAGGATACGGGTCAGCACATAGGGAAAGAAGCTGAACGGGAACTTGGTGGTGATCGCCATCGTGTCGTCGTCGATTTTCTCCCAGGTATCGAGCATCGACACGGTGGCACGCACGATCGGCGCGGCCGGCGCGTCGTATTGCGGCGCGTGGCTGTCGTAGATGCGCCGCAGGTTCCACAGCACGGCATCGAGGTTGAACGGCGAGCCGTCGTGGAACTTCACGCCCTGGCGCACCTTGAAGATCCAGCGCAGCGGGTTCTTGGGGTCGATATGCCATTCGGTGAACAGGCCGGGCGTAACATCGGCCAGCTGGTCGGTATGGGTGAAGTCCCAGTTGATGATGCTGTCGTAGACGGGATAGCCGAGGAAGCGGTAGCCCTCGCCACCGTTGTTGGGGATGCCGGTGACGGTGGGCAGGTCCGCGGCGGTCATGGCGATGCGCAGGGTCTGGCTGTGTGCCGGCGTGCCGGCGAACAGCGCGGCCGCGAGGGTGAGGGTCGCGATTTTGGTTCGGGTCATAGGGGCGCTCCTGAATTGACCGGTCATTCGGCGGCTAGGCGGGAAATTGCCGGGGCGGCGAGCAGGGCGAGGCACTCGTCGGTGCTCATCACGTCGGCGAAGGCGTAGGCCAGTATGTCGAGGGTGGCGTTGTGCTCGGCATCGTTGAAGGTGGCGCAGCCATCGGCGATGAATGCCACCTTGTAGTTCAGCATCATCGCGTCCCGTGCCGTGGACTCGCAGCAGACATTGGTCGCGGTGCCGGTGATGATCAGCGTGTCGATGTCGCGCGACCGGAGGATCTCGTGCAGGTCCGAGGACCCTTGCACGAACGCTCCGAAGCGGCGCTTGCTTACCTTCAGGTCTTCCGGCTGCACGTCGAGGCCGGACCAGAGGTCATGGCCGAAACTGCCGGGCGTGAAGGCGGCGACCATCCTTTCCTTGCGGGCCGGGTTGGAGAACAGGTCGAAATAGGTCGACCAGCTTGCCAGGGCGTCGGCGTCGAAGGTGTTCTGCAGGAACACCACCAGCCCGCCGGCGGCGCGGACGGCCTGGCTGATGCGGTTGACATTGGGGACGATTTCCCGTGCCTCGGCGATTTCCGCGGGTTGGCCTGGCGCCATGAAGCCATTTTGCAGATCGACTATAATATGGGCAATCTGACTAGACATTAGGCTTTTTAGCGGATGAAGCGTGCCACGCCGCTCAATAATTCGGCTGATCACGGCCTCTGATAGGGTGATTTTGTGCATCCTCGGTCCTTTTGATGCGTTCATGGGCGGAATATGCCTAATTCCGTCGCAACTTCTGTCGCCCCTCGACCAAAGCAAATGCCGGGCCAAAGACTTTGCCGGGAAATCGCGGCGATGCTTCCGGCTGGCCCCGGATTTGCTTGGCGTGTTGCGCTGCACCATGCGGCTTTGGGCGCCTTGCTTCGCCACGCATATAGTCAGGAGACCGGCATGCTTCTTTTCGCGGCCCGCAGACTGCTCCAGGCGATCCCGATCCTGCTTGGGGTCTCACTGGTCATCTTCGGCCTGGTTCACATCGTTCCGGGCAACCCGATCGTCATGCTGCTGCCGCCGGAAGCCTCTCCGGAGGTGATCGCCGAGATGAAGGCAACGTTCGGCTTCGACAAGCCATTGTATGTTCAATATTTCCTCTGGCTCGGCCGCTCCCTGACCGGGGATTTCGGCCTGTCGGTGTTCAACGCCACGCCGGTCGCCGGGCAGTTGTTCACCGCGCTTGGCTACACGCTGCGACTGGCGCTGTGCGCGGCGGTGCTCGGGTTTTCCATCGGCATCACGCTCGGCCTGCTGGCCGCCTTCCATCAGGGACGCTGGCAGGACAAGCTGTTCTCCGCTCTGGCCACCACCGGGGTCAGCCTGCCGCATTACTGGTTCGCCATCGTGCTGGTGATGATCTTCGCCGTGTTCTTCGATTGGCTGCCGGCGCAGGGCATGGGCGAGGAGGGGCAGAGCTTCCTTGAATATGTCCGGCATCTGATCCTGCCGGTGATCACTCTGTCCCTGATCCCGATGGGGGTGGTGGCGCGCCTGGTGCGCGCGACCGTGCTGGATATCCTCTCTCAGGAATTCCCGGCGGCGCTGGCGGCCAAGGGCATGACCAACCGCCCGATCCTGCGTCATATCTGCCGCAACGCCGCGCCGCCGGTGCTGGCGCTGATGGGTCTGCAGTTCGGCTACCTGCTCGGCGGCTCCATCCTGGTCGAAACCGTGTTCAACTGGCCGGGCTCGGGCAATCTGCTGAACCTGGCGATCTTCCGGCGCGACATCCCCGTGCTGCAGGCAACGATCGTGGTGCTGTCGACGTTCTTCGTGCTGCTCAATCTTGCCGTGGACATCGCCCAGGCGGCGATCGATCCACGGATCCGGCGCTAGGAGGGGGCGATGGCACAATTGTCCGCCTTCGATCCCGCCCTGGCCACGTCGGCGGAAGTTCTGCCGGTGCAGCCCAGTCCCGGCTACTGGAAAGCGGTGGGGCAGCGCCTGTTGCGCGACAAGGTGACCCTGGTCGTCACCACGATCCTGCTGGCGGTCGTCGTCATTGCGATCTTCGCCCCGGTGTTCGCCACCCAGGACCCGCTGGTCGGCAGCGTGATGCGCCGGCTGAAGCCGATCGGCACCGAGGGTCACTGGCTCGGTACGGATGAAACCGGCCGCGATATCTGGGCACGGCTATGCTACGGAGCCCGACTGTCGATGATTGCCGGTGTCACGCCGGTGCTGATTTCGCTTGTGATCGGCGGTTTCCTGGGGGTGACCGCGGGCTACATGGGCGGCCTGGCCAATACGCTGATCATGCGCACGATGGATGTGTTCTACGCATTCCCCTCCATCCTGCTGGCCATCGCCATCTGCGGCCTGCTCGGCAACGGCCTGTCCAACGCCATCCTGGCGCTGTCGATCGTGTTCATCCCGCCGATGGTGCGCATCGCCGAAACGGTAACCACCCAGGCGCGGCATCTGGACTTCGTGGAGGCGGCGCGGGCCTCCGGCACGACCACGATGCAGATCATCCGTTACCATGTGCTGTCCAACGTGCTCGGTGCCATCCTGGTCTACGCCACCAGCCTGATCAGCCTGTCGATCATCCTGTCGGCCGGGCTGTCCTTCCTCGGCCTCGGCGTCACCCCGCCGCAGCCGGAATGGGGGCTGATGCTGAATTCGCTGCGGCAGGCGATCTATGTCCAGCCCCTGGTCGCCGCGCTGCCGGGCGCCTGCATCTTTGTTACCTCCATGTGCTTCAACCTGATGAGTGACGGGTTCCGGGGCGCGATGGACGTGAAGCTGAACAAGTAGAAGGGCGCATCATGTTTGCCGAATCCCAGGTAAAGCAGGACCCGCGCGACCGTGGCGGCCTGGCCCAGCCGCTGCTCATTGTCGACGGATTGAAGAAGCATTTTCCCGTCCGTGGCGGGCTGCTGAACCGCCAGGTCGCCACGGTGCAGGCGGTGGACGATGTGTCCTTCTCCGTGCACAAGGGCGAGGTGCTTGGCATTGTCGGCGAAAGCGGCTGCGGCAAATCCACCACCGCGCGGCTGCTGATGCAGCTGATCACGCCCGACGGCGGCGGGCTGGTGTTCGACGGCGATCCGGTGGGCGGGCCGCGCGGGCTCTCGATCTCAGAGCTGCGCCGGCAGATGCAGATGGTTTTCCAGGATAGTTTCTCCTCGCTCAATCCGCGCATGCCGATCGTCGACACCATCGCCTACGCCCCGCGCATGCACGGCCTGCCGGCCGCGGCGGCGCGCGATCGGGCGGAGACGCTGCTGGCCCAGGTCGGTCTCAATCCGCGGCAATATTCCCGCCGCTATCCGCACGAACTCTCCGGCGGCCAGCGCCAGCGGGTGAACATCGCCCGCGCCCTGGCGCTGGAGCCGCGGCTGGTCATCCTGGACGAAGCGGTATCGGCGCTCGACAAATCCGTCGAGGCCCAGGTGCTGAACCTGCTGCGCGAATTGAAGGCGCGGCTGAACCTGACCTATCTGTTCATCAGCCACGACCTCAACGTCGTCGAATACATCAGCGACCGTGTCCTGGTGATGTATCTCGGCCGGGTGGTGGAAACCGGCCCGGTGGAGGCGATCTACTCCCGCCCGCACCATCCCTACACGCGCGCCTTGCTGGCATCCAAGCCCACGCTCGACCCGGACCGCCGCACCCGGCACCTTCCGCTGACCGGCGATCCACCGAACCCCATCAACCCGCCATCCGGCTGCCGCTTCCGCACGCGGTGCAGCTTTGCCCAGGCGGTCTGTTCGGAAGCCATACCCTCGCTGCTGCCGCCGGCCGATCTCGGGGCGGGAGCCCCCGGCGATCACCTGGTCGCCTGCCATCGGCCGGAAGCCCAGGCCGCGTTCGGAGAGCATGATGTCGCCTGAAACCGGGAACGTGATCGAAGTCGAGGACCTGACGGTCGAATTCCGCAAGCGCGAAGGCGCGCTGTCGGCGGTGAACGGGGTGAACTTCTCCCTGGCGCGCGGCGAGGTCCTCACCATCCTGGGCGAGTCCGGCTCCGGCAAATCCGTGACCCTGAAGGCCATGATGGGCCTGCTGCCGGCCTACGCCCACGTGACCGGACAGGCCCGGCTGAACGGCAAGAACATCCTGGCACTGCCGCCGGCGGAGCTGGCGAAGGTCCGCGGCGGCGAGGTCTCGATGATCTTTCAGGAGCCGATGGCCGCGCTCGATCCGGTCTACACCATCGGCGAGCAGATCGCGGAAACCATCGTGCAGCACGAAGGGATTTCCCAAAACGCGGCGATGCAGCGGGCGCTGGAACTGCTGGAGCGCGTCTCCATCCCTTCCGCCGCAAGGCGGCTGAAGAACTACCCGCATGAGATGTCCGGCGGCATGCGCCAGCGCGCCATGATCGCGCTGGCCCTGGCGTGCAGCCCGTCCGTGCTGCTGGCCGACGAGCCGACCACGGCGCTGGACGTGACGGTGCAGATCCAGATCCTGCTGCTGCTGCGCCAGCTGTCGGAAGAGCTCGGCATGGCCGTGATCTTCGTTACCCATGATATCGGCGTGGCGGCGGAAATCTCCGACCGCATCGCGGTGATGTATGCAGGCCGCTTTGTCGAAACCGGCACGGTGCGCGAAGTGATGCGCGAACGCCGCCACCCCTATACCGCCGGGCTGCTCGCCTCCACCGTGCATGGCGGCTTGCGCGGCCAGGACCTTGAAACCATCCCCGGCGCGCCGCCCAGCCTTGCCTCCCTGCCGCCCGGCTGCGCCTTCGCGCCGCGCTGCCGATGGGTGCAGGAGGCTTGCCGCTCCGGCCAGCCGCCGGTGGTGGAATTCGCCCCTGGCACCATGGTACGCTGCGTGCGTGCCGCCGCGCAGATGGCTTTCGCCTGAGTCTTCCAATTTACAACCCTCTGAAGGATTGCCAGGAATGCAAACGAAGACAACCCGCGCCGATTTCGATGCGCTGGTCCGCCGTGCCGGGCTGACACTGACCGAGCAACAGATCGCCACCTTCCACGGCGCCTTCGGTTACATCGAAGCCATGCTTGAGAACATCCGCCAGCCCGTCCGCGGCCGCGAGGCCGAACCGGCGCTTACCTTCGATCCGGAGGGCTTCCGATGAACATCTCCGCATCGGCCGGCGCCGCCGCATTCCCCACCATCGCCAGCGCTTCCGCCGATATTGCGGCGAAGAAGCTGTCCCCGGTCGAACTCACCACCTATCTGCTGACCCGCATCAAAACCGTCGATCCCGTCATCAACGCCTTCCTGCTGGTCACCGAGGAACGCGCTCTGGCCGATGCCCGCGCGTCCGAAGCGCGGATGATGAGCGGCACCAGGATCGGCCCGCTCGATGGCATCCCCATCGCGCACAAGGACATCTACAACACCGCCGGCATCCGTACCACCGCTCATTCCCGCCAGCTCGAACACAACGTCCCCACGCAGGATGCCACCTCGGTCGCCAAGCTCGCCGCCGCCGGCACCATCATGCTCGGCAAGCTGGCAACCCATGAATTCGCCTTCGGCGGCCCGTCCTTCGACCTGCCCTGGCCGCCGGCGCGCAATCCCTGGAACCCCCTGCATTTCACCGCCGGTTCCTCCAGCGGCACCGGGGCGGCCGTCGCCGCCGGCCTGATCCTCGGCGGCACCGGCTCGGATACCGGCGGCTCCATCCGTGGCCCGGCGGCGCTGTGCGGCATCGCCGGCATCAAGCCCACCTACGGCCGCATCAGCCGCGCCGGCATCCTGCCGCTGGCCTACACCCTGGACCATTCCGGCCCGATGGCCTGGACGGTGCAGGACTGCGCCCTGATGCTCCAGGCCATGGCCGGCTACGATGCCGCGGACCCCGCTGTTTCCAGCAAGCCGGTGCCGGATTTCTCGGCGGCTCTCGGCAAGGGCGTGAAGGGCCTGAAGATCGGCCTGATCCGCCACTTTCACGAAACCGACAACCCCGTCAGTCCCGCCACCCTGAAGGGCATCAACGACGCCGCCGACCTCTTCCGCTCAATGGGTGCGGAAATCCGCGACATCACCCTGTCGCCGATGCAGGATTACGGCGCCTGCGGCTTCCTGATCATGATCCAGGAAGCCTACGCCCTGCACGAAAAATGGATGCAGACCAGCTTCGAGAAATACGGCGAACTGCTGCGCGACCGCATGGGCCTGGCCGCCTTCCTCACCGGTGCCGACTACATGCAGGCCATCCGTAAGCGCCGCGAACTCTGCCTCGAAATGGCCGCGGCGATGGCAGATGTTGATATCTTCCTCACCGCCTCCCAGCCCATGGAAGCCCCGCTGATCGACGCGGTGCCGAAATGGGCCGCCTTCGAGAAACCCAACTTCACCATGCCCTTCAACGTCACCGGCTATCCCGCCATCTCCATCTGCTCCGGCTACGGCGCGGGCGACCTGCCGGTATCGATCCAGCTGATCGCCAAGCCGTTCGAGGAAACGAAACTGTTCGGCGTGGCCGACGCCTACGAGAAAGCCACCGACTGGCGCAGCCGGCGGCCGGCGATGTAGCAGGAAGGCGAGGGGGCTCTGCCCCCTCGGGGCCTCTTTTACCGAACTGGCGAACATGCGGAGAACATTTGTCGGCTTTGCTTGGCCTTCGCCGGCTTGGCCAAAGCCGGCGGTTCTCAGCATGGCGGTCAGTTCCCCGATTAGCTCGATCCCTGGCGGGCCATCATCGTCAGGTGGGCTCACGATGATCCGGTCGATCAGGGCCCGTGCCGCTTCGAGCGCGGCGGGATCATCTGGGTCCTGGAGGGCTTCGCGCAGCTTGTCGAGTTTGGCGCGATAAACCCCGGCGAGATTGGGATGCAACGCCGGCAGTGGCGCCGCTGGCTGCGCGAGATCCGTCCCCAGGCCGACCCGACCAGTTCGGTGAGCTTTTCCTGCAGGCCGGGCGCTCGCATGCCCTCCGCGATTGCGTCGATGAGGTTGGCCAGCTTCCGTTCCACGGCCGCCAACTCCCGCCGCTTGACGTCGATCCCGGCTGATGCGTCGGACGCCAGCCTATTCCACTCGGCGGTAAACTCCCGGATGAACAGCTCGACATGCTCAGGCTGCATCAACTGTCGGGCAAGTGCATCAAGACCCCGGGCTTCCAGTGGTCCCCGTCTTACCCTTGCCGTGTTGCGG
>JBBIQA010000072.1:11019-20010 GCA_037442565.1 Rhodospirillales bacterium | reverse complement strand
CAGGCGGTGGCGCGGCTGGCGCTGGCGTTCGGCATGCGGGTGCTTGTGTTCGGCGGGTCGGGCGATGTGGCCGATCTGCCGGGCGTGGCCCGCGCCGCGTCGCTGGATGCGCTGCTCGCGGTATCCGATGCGCTGAGCGTGCATTGCCCGCTGACACCGGCCACGCGCGACCTGATCGACGCGGCGGCGCTGGCGCGGCTGCCGGAGGGCGCGATCGTGGTGAACACCGCGCGCGGCGGCATCGTCAACGAGGCGGCGCTGCTGGCCGCGATCGATTCCGGCCACATCGCCGGCGCGGCACTGGACGTGTTCGCCCAGGAGCCGCCGGCCAACGACCATCCGCTGCGCCATCACCCGAAGATCATCCGCACGCCGCATGTATCGGGTGTGACCGACGGCGCGCTGGTGAACATGGGCGTGATGGCCGCCGAGTGCATCGCCGCGGTGCTGACCGGCGGCACGGTTCCCCCGGAGCGCCTGGTTCGCGCCTGACCCGGGGGCGGTGACCGGGGGCCGGCCGCTTATTCCCCGCCTATTTCTCTGCGCGAATTTCGGCGAATACCTCGCTGGCGGTCAGCAGCGCCTCGCGGACGCTCGGTGCGCCGACATAACCGACCAGGTGCAGGATCGACTCGGTCAGTTCCTCCTCGGTCCAGCCCTGGTTGAGGGCCATGCGCAGATGCAGCCTCAGTTCCGGGGTGCGGGCGGTGGCGGTGTCGGAAATCACGGTAATCAGGGTGCGGGTCTTCAGATCGATGACGCCGCGGGTCCAGAGCGTGCCGAAGATCGCCTCGCGGGTCACCTCGGCGAAGCCTTCCATCACCCTGTCGGTGTAGACGGCCTTGTCGAGCTTGTCGGCATAGGCCTCGCCCATCAGCTTGCGGCGCATTTCCGTGCCTTTCTGGAAGGTCGCGCTCTTGGCCATCGTTATCCTCCTGTGCGGGTGCTTGCGTTGTTGCGCGGGAACGATCCTGCCCGCTGGCCGCGCGCATGGAAACCCTACCACGCCGCCGGTTTCCAGCGTGTCAGGGCCATCACCGCGCCGCCGGCGAGCAATCCCCAGAAGGCGCCGCTGACGCCGGCGAAGCTGATGCCGGAGGCGGTAACCAGAAACGTGATCACGGCGGCCTCGCGGTCCCGGGGTTCCGACACGGCCGCCATGATCGAGCCGCCGAAGGCGCCGAGCAGCGCCAGGCCGGCCACGGCCTCGATCAGGATCGGCGGCGCCGCGCCGATGAAGGCGATGGCGGCGGTGGCGGTCAGGCCGAACAGTACGTAGCCGACCCCGGCGACCACCGCGGCCCAGTAGCGCCGCGCCGGGTCCGCGTGAGCGTCCGGCCCGGCGCAAATCGCGGCGGTGATCGCGGCCAGGTTCACCGCATGCCCGCCGAAGGGCGCCGCGAGCAGGCTGAACAGGCCGGTTGCGGTGAAAAGCCCGCCGGCCGCCGGCCGGTAGCCGTTGACGCCGAGCACCGCCATGCCCGGGATGTTCTGCGAGGCCATGGTGACGATGAATAGCGGCAGCCCGACGCCGATGATGGCGGCGGCGGTGAAATGCGGGGTCACCAGCACCGGGTGCGGCCATAGCGAGCCCATTGCGGCGGTGTCCACATGGGTGGACACGGTCACCAGCACCGCCGTCACCAGCACAGCGGCCGGCACCGCGAAAAGGCGCCGGAAGCGCGCCACCACCGCCCAGACCACGACGATCGGCAGGCCGAGGGCGGGGGCCTGCGCCACCGCCTTCACCGGCGCCAGGCACAGCCCGAGCAGGACGCCCGCCAGCATGGCGTTGGCCAGCGGCGCCGGGATCGCCGCCACCCAGCGGCCCAGCGGGCGCCAAAGCCCGGCCGCGACGATCAGCGCCCCGCAGACCAGAAACGCGCCTATCGCCGCCGCAAAACCGCCGTGCAGCGTGCCGGACGTCGCCAGCAGCGCCCCACCTGGGGTGGACCACGCCACGCTGATCGGCAGCCGCGTGCGCAGGCTAAGCCAGATCGCGCAAATCCCCATGGCGATCGACAGCGCCATCAGGCCGGACGCCGCCTGTTCCTGGCTGGCGCCAACTGCGATCAGGCCCTGGACGACGACAGCGAAGGAGCTGGCGAAGCCCACGAACGCCGCCAGCACGCCGGCGGCGAAGGCCTGGACTGAAAAACTGCCCCGCATCTATCTGTTCCTGCAACCAAAGTTGGGGTCGATCGCGGCCGTGATGGACGATTTTGGCGGGGCTGGCCATGACGCGATCACATGGCCGCGCGGGTAAGCATCTCGTTTTCCGGGACTCGTCACAAAATCATCTGTATATATGTTACAATAAGACGGAACATATTGATTTCACTCGGTTTTTCTTGCGTATCGGTGCGATTGAAGACAAAATGCAACCGTGAACATATCTGCTCTGCCAATCGGTGCGAATCCTTTGTATCATTCAACCATGGACCAATCTCCTCATATCCTTGTCGTCGACGACGACCGTGAAATCCGCGACCTGCTGGTGAAGTTCTTCGAGAAGCACCAGCTCCGCGTCACCGCCGTGCGGGATGCACGGGAAGCCCGCCGCGTCTGGTCAACGGGCAATTTCAACCTCGTCGTGCTCGATCTGATGCTGCCGGGCGAAAGCGGCTTCGATTTCGCCCGCTGGTTGCGCGCCAACGCCGAGGTGCCGATCGTCATGCTGACCGCCATGGCCGACGAGACCGACCGCATCATCGGCCTGGAGCTCGGCGCCGACGACTATGTCGCCAAGCCGTTCAATCCGCGCGAACTCCTCGCCCGCATCCGCGCCGTTCTGCGCCGCGCCGGAGAGCACCCCGCCAGCCCGAAAACGGAAAACCAGACGCGGAACCTGCGCTTCGCCGGCTGGGTGCTCGAACCCGCGCGCCGCCGCCTGCTGAACCCGGACGGGGTGGAAGTGCCGCTTACCGGCGGCGAGTACGACCTTCTGGTGGCCTTGGTGGAGCGCGCCAACCGCGTACTGACCCGCGACATGCTGCTCGACCTGCTGCGCGGCCGCCAGGCCGGCCCGTTCGACCGCGCGATCGACGTCGCGGTCAGCCGTCTGCGCCGCAAGCTGGAAGACGACGGCCGTCACGCCCAGATCATCAAGACCGTGCGCGGCGGCGGCTATGTTCTGGCCGCGACGGTCGAGCGTATCTGAAGCGAGCGCTTCCCTGCCCGTAGCAGCCAAGAAGAACCCGGGCGTGTTCAGATTCTGGCCGCGCAGCCTGGCATCCCAAACGGCCCTGGTGCTGCTTCTCGGGCTGGCACTCGTCCAGGGCGCCGGGCTCACCATCCACGCCCTCGATCGCCTGGACCTGCAGCGTCTGGCGCAGATCCGGGAGGTTTCGGCCCGCATCATGGGCCTGTACCGCCAGATGGCCGCCGCGCCACCGCAGGAGCGTGACTACGACCTCGGCGAGGGCTGGCTCCCGGCCGGCTACATCGCCACCGTCTCGCAGAACCCGAAGCCCTCCAGCCTCGCGGTGGCACAGCCATGGATGCAGCGACTGGTGATCGTCAATCTCAGCATGGCGCCGCTGCCGCCGCCGCTGCGCCCGCGGGAGGTCCGTATCTACGGCGGCGTCGAGGAGGGCAGGATCATGGTCTCTCTCGCGCTCCCCGCCCGGGCCTGGCTGAACGTCGAGGCCCGGATCGACCCGCCGCGGCCATGGCATTCGCCAAGCTTCCTTTATGCCTTCGTCGCCATGACCCTGGCGGCCGCCTTCCTCAGCCTATGGGCTGTCCGCCGCCTGACCGAGCCGGTGCGCACCCTTGCCGCCGCCGCCGAGGCCCTGGGCCGGGACGTCAACGCGCCGCCCCTACCGGAAACCGGCCCATCCGAGGTCCGTACCGCCGCGGCCGCCTTCAACCTGATGGCCGACCGCATCCGCCGCTTCGTCAAGGACCGCACGGAGCTGCTCACGGCCATCGGCCATGATTTGCGCACCCCCATTACCCGTATGAAATTACGTGCGGAATTCATCGACGACGATGAAATCCGGCGCAAGATGCTGGCCGACCTGGAAGATCTGGAGGCCATGGTATCTGCCACCCTCGCCTTCGGCCGGGATGCCGCCACCTCCGAGCCGGTCGCCTCGCTCGACCTCGCGGAACTGCTGCGCACCATCGTGGACGAGACCGCCGATACCAACCCCGACGAGGCCGACCACGTCACCTATGAGGGGCCGTCGCACTTCACCATCACCGCGCGGCTGCTGTCGCTGAAGCGGGCGCTGGCCAATCTCGTCAACAACGCCATGGCCTATGGCGGCAGCGCGCATGTGCGGCTGATCCCACCCGCGGTCGAAGCCGAGCCGCGCACCCTGACCATCGAGGTCGCCGATGACGGCCCCGGCATTCCGATCGATCAGCTCGACCGCGTTTTCGAGCCGTTCCTTCGCCTGGAGGTCAGCCGCAACCGTGAAACCGGCGGCACCGGCCTCGGCCTGTCGATCGCGCGCAACATCTTCCGGGCGCATGGCGGGGACGTCATCCTGACCAACCGCCGCCCGGATGGCGAGCCCGGCGGCGGAGCCAAGGCCATCGTGACCCTGCCGGCCTGAAACCGGCGGCCGTCGTTCGGGCGCTGCGGCGAACGGGTTGCCGGCCTCCGCCGTTTCTTGCTCCGCGCCCCAAACCCGTCCTACGCTGCCGTCAACGCAAGTGGGAGGCAAGCAATGTCCTACGACACGATCCGCGTGATGCCCTGCACCGCCGCTATCGGCGCGGAGGTCTCCGGCATCGACCTCGCCAAGCCTCTCGGCAACCAGCAATTCCAGGAACTGCACGACGCGCTGATGGCGCACCAGGTGCTGTTCTTCCGCGATCAGAAGCTCACCCTCGACCAGCACAAGGCCTTCGGAAGGCTGTTCGGTGATCTCGCCATCCACCCCAACACCCCCGGCCCGGAAGGCCATCCGGAAATCCTGCCGATTCATGCCGATGCGAATTCCAAGCGCATCGCCGGGGAGCGCTGGCACTCGGACGTCTCCTGCGACCCCGAGCCGCCGATGGGCTCCATCCTGAACCTGAAGATCGTCCCCCCGGTCGGCGGCGACACGGTCTTCGCCAGCATGTATGCCGCGTACAACGCGCTCAGCGCGGGCATGAAGCAATATCTCGCGGGCCTCACCGCCATCCATGACGGTTCGATGAACTACAGCCGCACCAACCGGCTGATCGGCGCCGAGGGCCCGAAGACCTTTCCGCGCGCGGAGCATCCGGTCATCCGCACCCACCCGGTTACCGGGCGGCAGGCGATTTACGTCAACCCGGTCTTCACCATGGCGATCAAGGACGTGCCGGAAAACGAGAGCAAGGCGATCCTCGATTTTCTGTATGAGCATTGCTCCCAACCGCATTGGCAGGTTCGCTTCCGCTGGCAGCCCGACAGTGTCGCCTTCTGGGACAATCGCTGCGTCCAGCATATCGCCATGTGGGACTATTTCCCCGGCGTCCGGTCGGGCTATCGCGTCACCGTCAAGGGCGACAAGCCGCTCTATCGCCAGAACTGACCGTCCGGCGCGCCTGTCGCGGCACCCCAGGCTCCGCCATCACCTCGGGCCAGCCTCCCGCGCCTTCTGGTCGCAGACCGGATCGAGCTTCCACTCCATATGGCAAAGCGCCAACTCAACCGGCTCCCTGGAAATCCGCATGACCCCCTCGAGCGGGCGGTTCATTTCCAGGATCAGGAAGACCGCCCCGCCGATTGCCAGGGAGCAGATCAGGAATGCCGTTACCACCGTGCCATTGCGCGGCGCGTTCAAT
Organism: Rhodospirillales bacterium; assembly: GCA_037442565.1. Taxonomy (GTDB): domain Bacteria; phylum Pseudomonadota; class Alphaproteobacteria; order Acetobacterales; family Acetobacteraceae; genus PALSA-911. Next base: position 14,241 of record JBBIQA010000072.1, on the reverse strand, counting down.
CCGAAGCTGGCGAAGATCGTGACGATCCAGGCGACCAGGATGTAGAACACCGTCTTCTGAACCGTTGGCTCGCCCTTCTCGATCAATATCCAGCGCTGCCGCAGCAGGTTGAGGTTGATGTCCAGCGCCTCGTTCTGCAACTGCTCCAACGCGTGTGACTTGGCGGGATCGCTCTCCACCTGCGGATCGAGGGCGCGGATGTCGCTCCGCACCTGCTCGAGGGCCCGTCCCGCCTTGTCGCTGTCCAGATACGGCCGCGCCTGGCTGCCGGAAGGTGGCCAGATGTCGTGCTTGATCTGCTCGGTAAAGTTCCGCAACGAATCGCGGGCGGTGGTCGCCCGGGCGCCATAGTCGCGCAGCACTTCGCTCAACAGGATCAACTCGGCCGCGTAATTGCGAACCGCGGTGTCGGTGGCATCGTAGGCGTTCTTCGCGGACGTGATCTGCAACCCAAGCACCAGAGACGCCAGCACGGACAGCATGCCGGTTCCCAGCAGGATCACGGCATGGGTATCCTTGGTCAGATGCGTCTCCGGCAGCAGCCGTTGCAGCGCCAGGCCGGTAAGCCCTCCGGCGAAAACCACGGCCGTGACCGCCAGGCTGGTCCAAATGCTGCTCATCCCGGTTCCCTTCGCAAGCTGGTTTCCAGAAAACGTCACCCCTTCGCCCTGCCGGACCGGGGATCGTGACCGGTTATCCCGATCCTCTCCGGCCAACCGGAAGCCAAACGATCGACCCGCAACTGTGATCCCGCTCACAGCAGGCCCCGCCCGAGGCGTGTAGCATGCCACCACGTAAATACCTTCCGTGCGGTACGTCCTCCCCCCCACCCTCAGCAGGAGAAAGGCCATGGCACCCGTTTCCTACCGCCGCGACCGGTATCTCTATTTGGGCGGCCCGGTCGAAACCGCGCGCACCCGCGCCCGGTTGCTCGCCTTTGTGGCGACCCTGATTTACGCGGCCTTCCTGTTCGGGCTGGTTCTGCTCGGGCACCGGATGATCGATGGCGCTCAGCCCACCGGCCCGGACACGCCCATACCGGCCCTGCACGCCGGCACGCATCGGCTCTGATCCGCCGCGGGGCGGCCGGTCAAGGGTGAACGGTCAGGGGTGAACGGTCAGGGGCGAACGGTGAAGCCAATCTGCCCCGCGGTCACCTCGCCGTCCGGCGCCGATTGGGCCGACCAGCGCAGTTCATAATGGCCTGGCGACAATTGCGGCGCGGTGCCGAACAGCACGTCCGGCTCCGCGTCGACGAATACCGGCAAGGTCTCGACCACCTTGCCGTCCCGCACGATCCAAAGCCGCGATGCCAGGTGGTCGACCGGGCCGTCGAAGCGCACCGCGTATTGCGCGTTCTTTCCGTCGATGTAGGCTTCCGCCTGCGGGGTCGATTCGAGCATCCGCAAGCTCCGCGCCCAGGCATCCGGTGCCCATAAAAGCCCTGAAGCGAGCGCCAGGGCCAGCCATTTCCGCCGCTCCATCCGCCGACCTCCTACAGGCAATATGTGGCCGGCAGCACCTGTGCCAGCCAGGTGCCGCAAAGCCCCGTTCCCCACACCCATGACAGCAGGATCGTATAGACCATCAGCGCCGCCAGCAGGCCCACCGGCAAGGACAGCCAGATCATCACGCGGTTCATCCACCGGTCGCCCGTCCATCTGTCGCCCGTCCATCTGCCACCCGTCCGGCCAGGAACTCCACCGCCAGGGCCTCCCACTCCGCGGCCAGCGCGTCCATGCGCCTGTCCCGCCCCGCCCGGTTGTACCAGTAGCCGGCGTTGCCGAGATCGCCCTCCACCCGGTGCAGATAGGCATGCACCGCCGATCCGGCCGAACTGGTATCCTCCTGCGCACATTCATGTGCCCGCTTCCAGTCTCCCTTCGCTTCCCACCACAGGGTCTGCAAGGGCAGGCCGACGCCGGCCGGAGGCTCGTCCCCGGCCAGGCTGGCGCGGAACGCGGTGATCTCCATGTCGCTAGGCTCCCAGTAGCCGGCGCAGCTTGCGCACCGCGGAATCGGGGGTGGTCAGCACGGTCTTGCCGGTCGCTTCCGCGACCGACGCGGCCGCCCGGGCCAGGCTGAACTGGGCCAGGGCGATCACGTCACAGCCGGCGATGGCGCTGGCGGCTTGCGCGGCCGCCCGGTCGTGGCCGGCGCCGTCGCCCGCCTGCAGGGCGGTCAGCGAGGCCGCCGAGAGGCAGGTCTCCACCCGCACGCCCGGCGCGACCGCGGCGAACTCGGCCGGCATCGTCGCCAGGGTCGGCGCGAAGGTCGCCAGCAGGCCGATCCGCGCGTTCGGTCCGGCCACGGCCACGGCTTCCTCGATCATCGCCTCGTTCGGCGTCAGCACCGGCATCGGCGCCAGGTCTTCGGCGCAGGCCGCGATGCAGGGGCCGAAGGCCGAGCAGGTGAACAGGATGCCGTTCGCGCCGCTGGCCGCGGCGTATCCGGCCAGGGTCCGGAAGCGCCCGGTCATCGCCGGGGTCAGCGCGCCGTCCCGCGCCAGATCTGTCGCCAGGGAGTCGTCGAGCAGGTTGGCCAGCCGCGCCTCCGGCCAGAGCCGGGCGAAGGCCTCCTCGATCGGCGGGATCGAGACCTTCAGGGCGTGGATCAGGGCGATGCGCATTACGGAAGGGTCTCCGCCAGGTCGTAGCGCCGCCAGGCGCTCATCTGGATGGCGGAGGTCTTGCAGTGCACCACCACCGGCCGGTTCTTCACCGCGAAGGCCGCCGCGATGCCGGCGGCGACCTCGCTTTCCTGCGCGATGGTGATGCCCTCGGCGCCGAAGGACCGGCCCCAGGCGGCGAAGTCCGGATTGGTCAGGCGGTTGGAGTTCATGATCGGGCGGCCGGGATAGCGCACATGCGTGTGCATCCCAATGGTGCCATACATCGAGTTGTCGGAAATGACGATGATCGGCGTCGCGCCATACTGGAAGGCGGTGGCGATCTCGTTGCCCGCCATCAGCGCGCCGCCGTCGCCCATGAACGCCACCACCTGCCTGCCCGGCCGGCGCAGGCTCGCGGCCACGCCCATCGGCATGCCCGAGCCCATCGCGCCCACCACCGAGGACAGGAACAGCTGGCCCGGCCGGAAGGTCAGGTAGCGGTGCAAATAGGAGCCGAAATTGCCGGCGTCCGAGGTAACGGTGGCGTCGTCGGCCAGGTGCTTGTCGACCTCGCAGACCACGGCGGCGAAGTTCACCCCGTCGGTCGTCGG
>JBBIQA010000072.1:5748-10919 GCA_037442565.1 Rhodospirillales bacterium | reverse complement strand
TGTAGGACTGGCTGACGCTGTCGGTCATCCGTTCGCCCAGGCAGAGCATCAGGTCGGCCTTGCGCATTTCGGAGATCAGCGCCGGCGGCACGCGGATGCCCATGTAGCCGCCGTAGTTCGGGTGCGCCGCGTCGAACAGCTGCGGCCGGCGGTGCGTCGGGTTCACCGCCAGCATCCAGGTTTCCGCCAGCTGGCGCAGATCGTCGGTGACCGCGGGATCGTACAGCGAGTCGTGCACCAGCTCGCCGCCGACCAGCACCAGCGGGCGCTCGGATGCCGCCAGCATCTGGGCCAGCCGGTCGAGGTCCTCCGGCCGCGGCGCCGCCATCGCGCGCGGGCGGGGCAGGTTGATCTCGGCGTCGGTGGTTTCATCGAAGATGTCTTCCGGCAGGATCACCGCCACCGGACCGGGCGTGCCGCTTTCGGCGAGGTGGAAGGCCCGCGCGATCGCCTCGGAGGCCTGCTCGGGTTCGTTGACGTCGATCACCGCCTTGGTCACGTCCGCCAGCATCTTCGAGTAGTTCTGCTCCTGCAGCGCCTGGCGGCCGTAATCCTTGCGCTCCACCTGGCCGACCAGCATCACCAGCGGCGTCGCGTCATGGAAGGCCGAGTGCATCGCCACCATTGCATTGGACATCCCCGGGCCGCGCGAGACCATGCACACCCCGGCCCGCGGTCGCATCCGCCCGTCCGCCACCGCCATGAACCCGGCGCCGCCCTCGTGCCGGCACACCACCACGCGGATGGAGTTCATGTCGGCGAGTGCGTTGGTCAGGCCGATATAGCTTTCGCCGGGCACGCAGAACACCTGGTCCACATCGTGCGCTTCCAGGCTTTCCGCCAGCAGGCGGGCAACGGTACGGACCATGGTCCTGTTCTCCCTTGAGCTTTGGTTGCGGACAGGATACGGCGGGCCGCCCGTTCCGACCAGGGCACCCAGGCAAAGGACCTTCGCATGCTGCGCCGTTTCTACGACCGCGTTCTGGCGCTTTCGGCGTCGCCCAACGCGCCCTGGTGGCTGGCGGCGATCGCCTTCGCCGAGGCCAGCTTCTTTCCCATCCCGCCGGATATCCTGCTGATCCCGATGGCGCTGACCCAGCCGCGCCGGGCGTGGTTCCTGGCCACCGTGTGCACCATCGGCAGCGTGGTCGGCGGCGCGCTCGGCTACTACATCGGCTACGCCCTGTTCGTGCAGGTCGCCCAGCCGATCCTGGCGGCCTATGGCTACGGCGCGAAGTTCGCCGCCTTCCAGGCGACCTTCGCCGAATACGGCGTGGAGATCATCCTGCTGAAGGGCCTGCTGCCGATCCCCTACAAGATCATCACCATCGCCTGCGGCGCGGCGGCCTTCAGTTTCCCGAAATTCATGGCCGCCAGCCTGCTGACCCGCGGCGCCCGCTTCTTTCTGGTCGCCGGGCTGCTGCGCTGGTTCGGAGAGCCGGTGCGCACGTTCATCGAGCAGCGGCTGGCCCTCGTCGGGCTTGCCGTCGCGGCCGGCATCATCGGCGGGTTCCTGGCATTGAAACTGTTCTGAGGCGCGCCCCCGCCGCGGCGGCAGGGGGTGGGATGGACGGATCGGCCGGCATCTGGACAATGACGGCAGTAGCGACCCGGGCATTCGGGCGCGTCCATGCGGAGGAAACATGCAACATTCCATCAGCCGTCGTTCCATCCTTGCCGGCGGCGCGGCCATCGCCGCGGCCCCGCTGGCCGGCAGGCGCGCCCGGGCAGCCGACAATGTCATTCGTATCGGCGTGCTGACCGACATGACCGGCACCTACTCCGCGATCACCGGCGAGGGATCGGTGATGGGGGCGCGGCTGGCGGTCGAGGATTTCGCGGTGCAGCATCCGGAGATCAAGGTGGAACTGCTGGCGGCGGACCTGCAGCTGAAGCCGGACGTGGCGCTGGCGATCGCCGGCGACTGGTACGAGAACAAGGGCGTGGACCTGATCACCGACGTGCCGCTGTCCTCGGCGGCGCTGGCGATCGACGACCTGGCCAAGGCCAAGGACAAGCTGGCGATCTATAACGGCGCGGCCTCCTCGGCGCTGACCGGCAAGAATTGCGGCCCGAACCACCTGCACTGGGCCTATGACACCTGGGGCATCCCGCACGCCGTCGTGGCCGCCACGCTGGCGGATGGCGGCGATACCTGGTTCTTCATCACCGCCGACTACACCTATGGCCACACGCTGGCCGACGACTCCTCCAGCCTGGTGCGCGCCGGCGGCGGCAAGGTGCTGGGCGAGGTGGCGCATCCGTTCCCCGGCACGACCGATTTCTCCGCCTTCCTGCTGCAGGCCCAGGCGAGCGGCGCCAAGGTGATCGGCCTGGCCAATGGCGGATCGGACGCGGTGAACTGCATCAAGCAGGCGGCCGAGTTCGGCCTGACCAAGTCCGGCCACCGGGTGGTGGGCGTGGGCCTGCTGCTGCACGACATTCTGGCAATCGGGCTGGAGGCGGCGCAGGGCGTGCGTCTGGCCGAGCCGTATTACTGGGACCTGAACGAGGGCACCCGCGCGTTCGGCCGGCGCTTCGCGGCACGGATGAACGGCCACCCGATGCCGGATTCCGCGCAGGCCGGGCAGTATTCCGCCGTCAGCCACTATCTGAAGGCCGTCGCCGCCATGGGGGTGGAGCGCGCCAAGGCGAGCGGACGGGCGGCGATCGCGCAGATGCGCACCATTCCCGTGGAAGATCCGATCTTCGGCAAGAGCGTGATCCGCCCCGACGGCAGGGTGATCCATCCGATCTACCTGCTGGAGGCGAAGGCTCCGTCGGAATCCAAGGAAACGTGGGACCTGGTGAAGCTGGTCCGCACCGTTCCGATCGATCAGGCGTTCCGGCCGATGAGCGAGGGCGGCTGCCCGATGATCAAGGCCTGAAGTCGGGGGCTGGCCCGGGGGCTGACACGGGGGGCTGGCCGGGATCGGCCGGCCCCGGCGTCAGCCGCGCGCGCCGGCGAAACACCAGCGTGCCGGCAAGACCGAGGCCGAGCAGCGCCAGGCTGGCGGGTTCCGGCACCGCGGAGACGAGCGGAAGCGTGTGGTCATGCGCCGGCAGGTTGGCCACCGTGAGCGTGTTCATGTCGACGCCGTAGACCCCGCCGAGGGAATAGGGAAAGCCGCCGTTCGTTCCGGTGCCGATCAGGGTGCGTCCGCGCAGATCGGGTAGGGCGAAGTTGGTGGTTCCGTTGCCGCCGTAAGAGGTTCCCAGCAGGGAGAACAGCGCGGTGTTCGACGCGATTGACAGCAACTGGCCGTCGGCGAGCGCCCAGCCGCCCGGGGCAAAGTTGCCGGCGAATGCGACGATCTGGCCGAGGGTCGGCGCGTTCAGGTCGAATCCGGGGCCGCTGTCGCGGGGCGGGTAGATGCCGCTGGTGGCGATCAGATAGGTCAGCGCCAGGGACGGCTGGTCGTTGTTGACCGGAGCGCTGGCGCCGGAGGTGCCAGTGACCCCGCCGCCCGGCAGGGTGTGGTCGTGCGCCGGCAATTGCCCGGCTGTCAGTGTGGTGGTTTCCTGGCCGAAGACCGAGCCGAGCGGGTTGGCGCCATCGGCGCCGACGGCAAGCCGGCCCTGCAGATCCGGCAGGCGGAAGTTGTTGATGCCGTTGCCGCCGTAGGTGGTGCCGATGACGGAGAACAGGGCGGTGTTGGACGCGATCGGCAGCAACTGGCCGGCGGCCGCCGCCCAGCCGTCCGGCACCAGTGTTCCGGCGAAGGTTGCGATCTGGCCGATGAAGGTCGCGTTCCCGCCTGAACCTCCCGGCACGGGGAAAGGCCCACCAGTGGCGATCAATGTTTGCAGCGGCAGCGATGGCTGCACATTGCCGAAGGGCTGGCCGCCGCCGGTCATGCCGGTGACGCCGCCGCCCGGCAGCGTATGGTCGTGGGCGGGGATCTGTGCCGTGGTCAGGGTGACCGTCGGCGATCCGCCGGCCACGCCGAGCGTGCGCGGCGTGAGGCCCGATCCGGTGCCCGCGCCGATCGTCGCGGTGCCCTGGAGATTGGGCAGGGCGAAGTTGTTGATGCCGTTGCCGCCATAGGTGGTACCGAGCAGGGAGAACAGGGCGGTGTTGGACGCGATGGGCAGCAATTGCCCCTGCGCGGCGTAGCTGGCGCCGGGCGGGAAATTGCCGGCGAAATCGTAGACGAAGCCCAGTGTGTCGCCGAGGGCGGAGCCGCCGCCGCCGAACGACGGAAAGACGCCGATCGGCGTCAGAACCTGGGTCACCGCAACGGAGGGCTGCAGGTTGTCGAACGGCACGCCGCTGCCGGTGATGCCGGTGGTCGTGGCCTGTGCCGAGCCGGCGGCGGCAAGACCGAGCAGCACGGCGCCGGCGATTGAAGCGGCCTTCATGAAATGCTCCAGTGTGCTCGGCCCTGCAGGCCGCGGTTTCGATTGTTCGAAGCATGAAACAGATCGCGATGAGGCGCAACTCCGGCCGTTGTGTATCCCCGTGCCCGGACACGCATCCGCCGTGCCGGCCTGGCGCGTATAAGGGGGCAGCAACCGATCGGAACCGCCGCCAATGAGCCTTGCCTTCTGGATGCTCCTGCTCGCCGCGCTGCTGCCCTACCTCACGGTCGGGCTCGCGAAGGTCGGGGCCAAGGACTACGACAACGCGGCGCCGCGGGAATGGGCGGCCGGCCTGACCGGCTGGCGCGCCCGGGCCTATGCCGCGCACCGGAACCATTTCGAGGCGTTTCCCGCCTTCGCCGCCGCCGTCTTCGTGGCCACGCTGACGAACGCGCCGCCGCCCGAGGTCGACCGCCTGGCCATCGGGTTCGTGCTGCTGCGGGTCGCCTATACCGCGATCTATATCCGCGGCAATGCGAAGCTGCGCTCTCTGGCCTGGAGCCTGGGGCTGATCTGCGTCATCGCCCTGTTCTGCGCCGGGCTGTGAGGGATCGCCGGTTTCAACCGGAACGGACAAAGCGCCACAGACCCCGGCAGCTGCACCGGTCCCGGAGGATTTACCGACGATTGCCAAATCAGAATTATCCCGCAGGTTTCAACATCCCATTAAGGCTTTGCCGCCATCGTGCCTGCATTCCGCCATGAAAGGCATCCGGAATGTCCGCACAAGCATTCGACCGCGCAGGCCGCATCTCGTTCCTGACCGTCACGCCGCAGGTTGCCGCCACGCTGACCGAGCTATGGCCGGT
>JBBIQA010000072.1:2654-5648 GCA_037442565.1 Rhodospirillales bacterium | reverse complement strand
CGCCACCTGACCGACCTGGTGTTGCGCCGCCATCGTTTCTCGCCGGCCAAGGCGGTCACCGCCGTCACTGCGGTGACCACGGCGGTCATGTTGGACCTGGATGTGGCGATCTCCGTCTACCTGCAGCCGTTGCTGGACGGCCATCTGGACCGGGGTAAGCGGCTGGGCGAGTTGCTGGCCGGCTTCGAAAGCACCGCGAGTGATCTGGTCGCGCAGGTGGCGTCGGCCTCGAAGCAGTTGGAAGCCACGGCGACCGGGCTGACCGGCAATGCGGAGCGGACCAGCAGCCAGGCCAGCACGGTGGCCTCGGCCGCGGAAGTCGCCAGCGTGAATGTGCAGACCGTCGCCAGCACGGCCGAGGAACTCGCCGCCTCCATCGCCGAGATCGGCCGGCAGGTGGCGCAGGCCACGCGGGTGACGGAGCGCGCCGTGGCGGACGCCGAGCAGACCGATCAGGTGGTGCGCACGCTGGCCGACGGCGCGCGGCGGATCGACGAGGTGGTTTCGCTGATCAGCAACATCGCCAGCCAGACCAATCTGCTGGCATTGAACGCAACGATCGAGGCGGCGCGAGCCGGCGAGGCCGGCAAGGGCTTCGCCGTGGTCGCGTCCGAGGTCAAGAGCCTGGCCAGCCAGACCGCCAAGGCGACGGAGGAAATCGGCCGCCAGATCGCCGAGATCCAGTCCGCCACGGCCCAGGCGGTGGAGGCGATCAAGGGCATTGCCGGCACCATCGCCGGGGTCAGCGAAATATCCGCCTCCATCGCCTCGGCGGTGGAGCAGCAGAGCGCGGCGACCCAGGAGATCGCCCGCAGCGTGCAGCAGGCGGCGCACGGCACGCAGGAGGTCACCTCCACGATCACCGGGGTCAATCAGGCGGCGCTGGAAACCGGCGCCGCGGCGACGCAGATGCTGGCGGAGGCGGACGGGCTGTCGAAACAGGCGGAGACCCTGCGCCGGGAGGTCACCTCGTTCCTCGATGCCGCCAAGGCGGCGTGACGGTTCAGTGGGCGAGCTTCAGCGTGACCACGCCCGCGATGATCAGGGTGACGCCGAAATAGCGCAGCAGGCTGCCGGCGTCGCCGAACAGCCAGATCCCGGCCAGGAACGTGCCGGCCGCGCCGATACCGGTCCAGACCGCATAGGCGGTGCCGAGCGGTATGTCGCGCTGCGCCAGCCACAGGAGCCCGCCGCTGCAGCCGATCGCCAGGACCGCCGCGGCAATGCCGGCGATCCGGTACTCCGTGGTCTGGGAGAATTTCAGGCCGAGCGGCCAGCCGATCTCGCACAGCCCGGCGCACAGCAGATAGGTCCAGGCCATGCGGTGCGATCGTGTTCCGGTGCGGTTCAGTCGAAGTCGCGCGCGAGTTCGGCGCGTACCGCTTCGGGGATCACCGCCATGTGGCTGTAGTTCGCATGGCTCAGGCCGAGCACGACCTGCGCGCCCGGGGCGCGGAAGGCGGCGATCTGGGCCGCGGTGAAGGGGAAATGCACGAACTGCACGGAGGAGGCCTTGCCGGCTTCGGTGGTGCGGTCCTGGTCCGCCTCGGCCGTTGCCTTCACGGTCTGATCGCCGATGGTGAGGAACACCGTGTCCTCGATGCCGCCGAGGCGGCCGAGCACGTTCTTGCGGCGGATCGGATCGTCGATCTCGATCATGAAGGTGGCGGTGAGCTCGGTGCCGTTCGGCACCAGCGGGTTATAGGCTTCCAACTCGTCGGGGATCTGCGCCGGGCCGCCCTTTTCGATGAACAGCATTTCCTGGATCTGATGCCACATCGTATCAAAGCACTCGAAGTAGAAGGTCACGAAGGGGCCGACCTCCACCCGGCGCAGGCGTTTCAGCACGGTCATCTTCTTGCGCCAGTCGGCGCGCGCCAACGCGTATTCCGCCGACGGCAGGATGTCGGCGGCGGTGATCGAATGCTTGTTGGGCATTAAAGGCTCCGGAGAAAAGTTCGTTCAGCCTAGATGGCTTCTGGGCGGCCTGGTTCAAGCCAAACCGTAGGACCTGGCGAACAGCTGGATCGGGTGGGTGACCAGCGTCGGCTTCGCGCCGTCGCCGAGCTTGTCGATCCCTTGGCGGATATGCACGCCGGCGAGGGGGCATTCGGAAGCGACAAAGGCCTTGCCGCCTTCCTTGGCCATCTTCGCCACCGGGCGGCCGATCTTCAGCGCGGTCTCGAAGAATTCCTGCTTGAAGCCCCAGGAACCGCCATGGCCGGAGCAGCGCTCCATCACCTGCACGTCCGCATCCGGCAGCAGCTTCAGCATCTCGGCCGCCTTCTGGCCCATGTTCTGGGCGCGGGAATGGCAGGCGATGTGCACGGCCATGCCGCCGTCGATCGGGGTAAGGCCCGGGGCGAGGCCTTCCTTGCGGGCGATGTCGACGATGTATTCGCTGATGTCGAACGTCGCGCGCGACAGCGCCATCACATCGGGGTCTTCGGGCAGGATCAGCGGCCACTCGAACTTGACCATCAGCGCGCAGGAGGGAACCAGCGCGATCACGTCGTAGCCGCGCGCGATCCAGGATTTCATCTCCCGCGCCACCTGCCTTGCGCTGCCGGCGACCTCGTCGATCAGGCCCTGTTCCAGCTTCGGCATGCCGCAGCAGCCGGGATAAACCACTTCGGTCTCCACCCCGTTCTTGGCCAGCACCGCCCGGGCGGCGAGGCCGACGTCGGGGTCGTTGTAGTTCACGAAGCAGGTGGCGTAGAGCACCGCCTTGCGGCCGAACGCGGGGGCGGATTGGTTGATTTCCGGCACCACGGAGGAAGCGAGCCCGGTGAAGGTGCGGGAATGGTATTTCGGCAGCTCCGCCTGCGGATGCAGGTCGGCGAATTTCGCCAGCAGCGGGCGGGTCAGCTTGTTGTCCGTGCTGCTGGCCCAGTTGGCGACGGGCGCGGCGAGCGCTGCCAGCTTGCCGTTGCGGTCGGTCTTGGCCAGTTCGGCATCGGCGAAGGCGACGCCGTTCCGGCGGGCCTCGGCGGC
>JBBIQA010000072.1:0-2554 GCA_037442565.1 Rhodospirillales bacterium | reverse complement strand
CCGGCGTGCGAACGCTCGGCCTTCGCCAGCGTCTCGAACCAGTCGGCGATTTCGTCGAAACCTTCCTCGCGCGCGGTGCGAGCCATGCCCGGATACATGTCGGTGTATTCGTGCGTCTCGCCGGCGACGGCGGAGGCCAGGTTGTCGCTGGTCTTGCCGATCGGCAGGCCGGTCGCCGGATCGCCGACGGCTTCCAGGAATTCCAGATGGCCGTGGGCATGGCCGGTTTCGCCTTCCGCGGTGGAGCGGAACACGGCGGCCACGTCGTTATGGCCTTCCACATCGGCCTTCTGCGCGAAGTAGAGGTAACGGCGGTTGGCCTGAGACTCTCCAGCGAAGGCGTCCTTCAGATTGCCCTCGGTCTTGCTGCCCTTCAATGCGGCCACGGTAACCCTCCATTCGACTTTGATCATGGTTTTTGACGAAGCCGTGACACCAGGACGCGAACGCCGGCACCCACGGTTCTCAGCTAGATCGGGTACTTCGGAAGCGGCTTCAAGTCAATTCCGGACAGGTCGCGACCGGCCCTGGCGCCGCCCTGCCCGGCGGCGAATTCGATGGTCCGGGCGGCGGAAAGGTTGTAGGCAACCCCGCCTTGCGGCCGCGCGTTTGCGGTTTTCCCTATTTTGGCGCCTCCATCCATGATCCAGATCGACAACCTCGTCTTCAACGCCTGGGGACGCCGCTTCTTCGACCGCGCCAGCGTGACGCTGCCGCTGAGTTCCAAGGTCGGGCTGGTCGGGCGCAACGGGGTGGGCAAATCCACCCTGTTCAAGCTGATCCTGGGCACGCTGCAACCCGATGGCGGGGAGATCCTGATCCCGCGCGCTGCCCGGGTGGCGGCGGTGGACCAGGAGCACGCGGCGACGCAGGTTTCGCTGCTGGACACCATCCTGGCCGCCGATGCCGAGCGGGACGCGCTGTATGCCGAGCTGGAAACCGCCGAGCCGGAGCGGATGGGCGATATCTATGTGCGGCTGGACGAGATCGGCGCCGACCGGGCACCGGCGCGGGCGGCGGAAATCCTGAACGGCCTGGGCTTCTCCACCGAGGATCTGGAGCGGCCGATGGCCGAGTTCTCCGGCGGCTGGCGGATGCGCGTCGCGCTGGCCTCCGCGCTGTTCGCCCAGCCGGACCTGCTGCTGCTGGACGAACCGACCAACTACCTCGATCTGGAAGGCGCGATGTGGCTGGAGGCGCGGCTGCAGAAATACCCGCATTGCGCGCTGATCATCAGCCACGACCGCGAGTTGCTGAACAACTCCGTCGGGCACATCCTGCACGTGAGCGAGGGCAAGCTCGATCTGTATACCGGCGGCTACGACGATTTCGAGCGCCGGCGGGCGGAGAAGCTCCGGCTGCAATCGGCCTCGCGCGCCAAGCAGGAGGCCGAGCGGGCGCATCTGCAAAGCTTCGTCGACCGGTTCCGGGCCAAGGCGAGCAAGGCGGCGCAGGCGCAGTCGCGCATGAAGCGCTTGGCGAAGCTGGAGCCGGTGGGCGAGACGATCGAGGAGCGGGTGGCGCCGTTCATCCTGCCATCCCCGGTGCGCCCGCTGGCGCCACCGCTGATGCGGCTGGAGAACGTGGACATCGGCTATGGCGACGATCCGCCGGTGTTGCGCGGACTCGATTTGCGTCTGGACATCGACGACCGGATCGGGCTGCTCGGGGTGAACGGCGCGGGCAAATCCACCTTCGCGAAAATGGCAGCCGGCGCGCTGGCCATCCGGTCCGGGCGGATGCAGCGGGAGGGGCGGATCAAGGTGGGTTGGTTTCACCAGCACCAGATCGAGGCGATGGACCCCGACGACACGCCCCTGGAAATCGCCCGGCGCACCATGCCCGAGATCAGCGAAACGGCGCAGCGGTCCCGCCTGGCGCAATGGGGGCTGGCGTTCAGCAAGCAGGAAACCACCGTTTTTGATTTGTCAGGCGGGGAGCGGGCCAGGCTGCTGCTCAATCTGGTGGCGCACGCCGCGCCGCATCTGCTGATCCTGGACGAACCGACGAACCACCTGGACATCGACAGCCGCCGCGCCTTGCTGGATGCGCTGAACGATTACGAGGGCGCGGTGATCCTGATCACGCATGACCGTTCCCTGATGGAACTGGTGGCGGACCGGCTATGGCTGGCCGCGGACGGCACCGTGGCGCCGTTCGAGGGGGACATGGACGATTATGCCCGCTTCGTGCTGGACCGCGCAAAGGGCGGAACGGCTGCACCTTCGCAGGTTGGGCGGGAAGGGAAGAAGCGGAAGAAGAAGGCGGCGTGAGGGGGGACACCATCATGGTCGCCCCCACCCGTCATGGTCGGCGCAGGCCGACCATCCACGGCGTCACCGCCGGCCGGACAGCCCCTGCACCGTGCCCGGGCCAAACCCGGGCACGGTGCAGGGGGGTGCGTTGCGTCTCGGCCGCCGCGCCTCCGGCCAGCCGAACATAGAGCATTATTGGATCATGTTCTTCCCATGATCCGATGAAAATGCCCGCCAAAACAAAGACTAGGTCGCGTGGACAAAGTGCAGAAAGGGTGTTCCCCCGACGCGGCGGAACA
>JBBIQA010000071.1:0-20262 GCA_037442565.1 Rhodospirillales bacterium | reverse complement strand
CGATTCGAGAACCCGTCAGAAAAGCATAGCAGGGATTCCGTCCACACGGCCTAGTCAGATCGTGGTGTCCCCAGGTCCGCCATCCTGCGTGCCGATATCGGATTTTCCGGGTGGCCCAGCGCGTTTGCCTCGGCGGCCGGACAGAGAAGGATATGTTTGCACGGTCAATCGAGGTCCTTCACTGCGGCTGCCACCACGGCGATCACGTACGCTATCTGTGCCTGGGTCAGATCGGGCGCCATTGGCAGACCGATGAGGGTGGGCGCGACATTCGCCGTCGTGGCCAGGTCGTCACGTCCGCTGTCGGAGTAATATTGGTGATGCTGCAATCCGGTGCCGTACCAAAGCCGCCAGCCCACATGCGCCGCCTGAAGGGCTCGCTGCACGTGAGCTGCCTCGATAGGGTCCCTGCATCGGTACAACGCGTATGGCATGCCTATGTCAGGTGTCGCAAAGAAGCGATCGGCGAGGCCAAACTCCTCCGCAGCCTGTCGATAGCCACAGGCAGCGGCCTGGAAAGCCAACCGCTTGTCGGTCCAGCCATCAAGCTCTGCAAGACCGACTGCGGCATGGTACTCGCTCATCTTTCCGTTTGTGCCCGCTGACTGCGCTTCGCGCGAGCCATGGAAGCCGAAGTTCAGGGCCGTCACAATGCGCGTGATGAGATCCGTGTCGGTCGAGGCGACACCGCCGCCTTCGCCCGTGCTGAAGCCTTTCGTCGCATGAAAGCTGATGGCTACGGGAATTGCCCCAATATACGTTTGCGGGCTGTCGACAATTTCCCCAAAGCAGGCGGCTCCGTCGATGACCACAGGGATCCCGGTCCGGGCCTGGAAGGCCAACCACGGAGCTTGCGTTACAGGACGGCCGAACGGTGCCACGGGTATAACCACGCCTATCTGGCTAAGCGCCGGGTGATCGACGAGGCGTGTAGGATCGAGCATCCAGGTTTCGTCGTCGATATCCGCAAGGTAGGGCTGATAGCCATACTGCTCGGCCGCCATCGCGGTCGCGACAAACGTAAAGGCTGGGATGAGCGCCAGCGGTCGCTCTACCGTTGCCCGGCCGGCCGTTGCAAGGATGGCGGCTGCAAGGGCTGCCGTGCCGGTATTGGCAGAGGCCACACCATCGGCCGGTAACGCAAGAATCCTGGCGACCCGCGCTTCGAACTCACCCACCAAGGGACCGTGATTGGTATATATGCGAGTGGCATCCAGGCGACGCAGGTAGGGCAATATGCGTTCTGCCATCGGCATCAGCGGTCGCAGGACCAGAAGTTCGGCATTTATTTGTGAGATCGCCGGTGACGCTAGAGACTTCAACGCGGTCACCTCTGGGTCACAAGGTCTATTTCGGGATTGTCCCGAAGGGGGGTCGATCTGGCAGTCACGGCGGCAGGTTAGCGTCCAATGCGGGCATGTTGCAATGGTCAGACCGTCTGAACAACGGTCTGAAGCCTTCGATCCGCTCGATCAGGGTTCTCTTCGCCTTGCCTCTGTCCGATCGCTACCCGATCGGCGCGTGCTTCTTGTGCCAGCCGGCCGCGCGTTCGTAGGCGGCGGCGACCCGGAGCACCGTGGCTTCGTCGAAATAGCGGCCGACGAACTGCACCGACAGCGGCAGGCCGGCCTTCGACAGTCCGGCCATCATCGCCAGGGCGGGATGGCCGGTGTTGTTGAAGGGAGTGCGGGCCTGGCGGGGATAGGTGCGGGCGGTTTCCACCGCGTCCTCGATCCGGCTGGACGGGTCCATGGAGCTTGCGCACATCAGCACGTCCACGTCGCGGAACAAATCCTGCACCGCGGCGATCATCTGGGCGCGGCGGCGCTGGGCGCCGACATAGTCGGCGCCGGAGATGAAGGCGCCGGACATCAACCGGCGGCGGGAAAGCTGGCCGTAGTCGCCGGGGCGCTCGCGCAGCCATTTGGCGTGCACGGAGAAAGCCTCCGAGCCGAGGATGACGCGGTTGACGCCGGCGAACTCGTTCAGCGTGGGCAACGTGACGGTGGTGAACAGCGCGCCCTCGGCTTCCAGGATCCGCTCGGCGTCTTCCAGGGCGGCGGTGACCTCGGGGTTGGCGGGGATGTCGCGCTCGTGGAAGTGGCGCACGAAGCCGATGCGCAGGCCCTTCACGCCGCGATCCAGCATCCGGCCGAAGTATTTTTGCTGGCTCGGCGCGCTGCCGGGATCGGCGGGATCGTAACCGGCGATCACGTCCAGCAGCAGGGCGTTGTCGGCCACGGTCCGGGTCATCGGTCCGACATGATCGAGCGTGAAGGAGAGCGGGAAAACGCCGCGGCGGGACACCAGGCCGTAGGTGGGTTTCAGGCCGACGATGCCGTTGGCGCTGGCGGGGTTGCGCACGGAGCCGCCGGTGTCGGTGCCGAGCGCGAGCGGGAAGAAGCCGGCGGCCAGGCCGGCGCCGGAGCCGGAGGAGGAGCCGCCGGGATGATGGTCGGTGTTCCAGGGGTTGCGGGCGGGGGGAAACGGCAGGTCGAAGCTCGGGCCGCCGATAGCGAATTCGTGGGTGGACAGCTTGCCCATGACGATGGCGCCGGCCTGGCGCAGCTTGCCGACCACCACCGCGTCGGCGGCGGCGACGTTGTCGACCAGGATCTTCGAATGTCCGGTGGTGGGCAGGCCGGCGACATCGATGATGTCCTTGATCCCGACGGGCACGCCGTGCAGGGGGCCTCGGATGCGCCCGGCGGCGATTTCGGCCTCGGCGCTGCGCGCCATCGTCATGGCGGCTTCGGCATCGAGACGGATGAAGGCGTTCACCCGATGGTCCAGCTTGTCGATCCGCTCCAGCAGGGCGGTCATCAATTCGACCGGGGAGAGGGTTTTGGCGGCGAAGGCGCGGGCGGCCTCGGACGCGGTCAGCCAGTGCAGGTGGTTCGGCTGGCTATGGTTCATAGGGCGGTCCCCGCCTGCATCGGTGGCCAGGGCTCGGCGGTGGGGTCGGTGGGATAGTGGATGATGCCGGCGTTGCCGAGGCCCTGTTCGGCGGCGGCGGCGACGTCCTCGGGGAATTCGGCAAGCGCCTTATCGAGGCCGGCGGCGCGGGCCAGGGCGTCGATAAGCTGGGCGGCGATAAGCTGGGCGTCGATTGGCGGCATGACGGAAACCCCTTTGACTGCTGCGGCCAGCGTATCTGCTGCAATGCGGCATTGGGAAGCGGGGCAACGAAAAAAAGAAGGCGGCGCGGCCAGTGTTGGATGCCGCGCCGCCTCAAGTGGTTGCGCTGATGCCGGAATGGGTAACCGGCCCGCGCAACTTGGGGGAGGAAACACAGGGAGCGGCACAGGACCGGCTCCCTGCCTCTGGTTATGAGCCGACCGTCTTGCCAAAAGGTTAGCAATCGGGCCCTTGGTCCTGAAAATTCGCACCTGCTTAGCGGCGAACCGCCATTTGGGAGACATTGCCATGCCCGCCTCCGCCATGCCCAAACCCGCCAATTCCGTTCCGCCGCCGCGCACCGGGCCCCTGGTCGGCCTGAAGATCGTGGAGTTCGGGCACTACATCGCCGGACCGTTCTGCACCCGCATCCTCGCCGACCTGGGTGCCGAGGTGATCAAGGTGGAGCCGCCCGGCGGCGATCCGTTCCGCGGCTGGGGCACGCAGGCGAACGGCAGTTCGGTCTGGTTCAGCGTGCATGGCCGCAACAAGCTGTCGGTGGAACTGGACCTGAAGAAGGACCGCGACAAGGCGCTGCTTCTGGCCGCGCGGGCCGACGTGCTGGTGGAGAACATGCGGGCGGGGCAACTGGAGAAGCTGCGCCTCGGCCCGGACGATCTGCACAAGGTCAATCCGCGGCTGGTGATCGCGCGCATCTCCGGCTATGGCCAGGATGGACCGTACCGCGACAAGCCGGCGTTCGGGGCGATCGGCGAGGCGATGGGCGGCATCCGTCATCTGACCGCGCATCCGCCGGGCGCTGCCGGTCCGGGCAGCAAGGACCTGCCGCCGCCGCGCTGCGGGATTTCGATCAGCGACGACCTGGCCGGGATGTATGCCGCGATCGGCCTGCTGTCGGCGCTGTGGCAGCGAGACGTGGCCAACACTGGGGCGGGCACCGGCGTGGGGCGGGTGATCGACGTGAACCTGGTGGACAGCGTGTTCAGCCTGATGGAGGGCATGCTGCCGGAATACGCGCTGGACGGGCGGGTGCGTCAGCCCGTGGGGGCGGCGATCCAGACCGCCTCGCCGACCAATACCTATCCCTGCGCGGACGGCAAATGGCTGTGCATCGCGGGCAATTCAGACCTGATCTTCGCACGGATGATGGCGGCGATCGGCCGGCCGGAACTGGCCGAGGATCCGCGCTTCAGGACCAACAACGGCCGCTGCGATCATCGCGCCGAACTGGATGCCGCCATCGCCGCCTGGACGCAGACCCTGGCGGCCGCGCAGGCGGAGGCACAGCTGGAAGCGGCGGAAGTGCCGTGCTCGCGGCTGTTCGACATTGCCGATTGCGCCAACGATCCGCATTTCCGGGCGCGCAAATCGGTCATGCCGGTCACGGATCCGCTGATCGGGAAAACTCTGCATCCCGGCCCGGCGATCCGGCTGGACGGCGATGCGCCGGAAGCGGCGATCGGCTGGCCCGGTCCGGCGCTGGGGGCGCACAACGATTACGTGTTCTCGACGCTGTTGCAGGAAATCCAGGGCGTGGCGAAGAAAAACAGCGCCTGATCAGCTTCTTGTTGCATTTTCCTGAGACCTGACGCGATAAGCGACCTTCCGTTTGCTGCACGTTGGGGAATATGCGCCGCCTGATCATGCCCGCGTTGCTCAGCCTGTTGCTGGCCGCCTGCGGCACCTCGCGCCCGCCGGCGGATGCCGGGAAATATGTCGGCGGTTCGGTACCGCTGGAATGCGCCCCCTTCGCCCGGGCGCTGACCGGGGTCGCGCTACGCGGCGACGCCGCGGGCTGGTGGGACGCCGCGGACGGCCGTTATGTGCGCGGGCACTCGCCGCGGATCGGCAGCGTGCTGGTGCTGGCCCGCTCGTCCCGGTTGCCGTACGGCCATGTCGCGGTGGTTTCGCGCTTGGTGGAGCGGCGAAAGATCCTGGTGACGCAGGCGAACTGGGTGCACCACCGGGTGACCGAGGACCAGGCGGTGATCGATGTCTCGCCGTCCAACGACTGGTCGCAGGTGCAGGTGTTCTGGCCGCCCTCGGGTCAGATGGGGGAGCGTGTGTATGTCGCCTACGGCTTTATCGGCCCGGGCCGGCGGACGACGCCCGAGGAAATTGCCGAGGCGACGCCTCGGGCGATCCGGCTGGCGGCCTCGGGATACTAGTGGTCCGGGGCCAACGGGCACTTCAGCCCGTTGGCTGAATCGGCCCGCAAAATCAAGCCAGTGCTCTGACGCATGCTGAACCATCCCAATCCGTCAGGGCACTAGGCGCCGCACGCTCGGAGGCGGGCAAAATCCGGCTGGACGTAACATCGCTTGCGGTCGCGGCCATCCTGCGCCATTTCCCCCTTCAGCAGGGTCGTTGGCAAGCGGGGGCACAGGCCCTAGATTGACCTGCTATGAACCGGCGCACGGCCGGAGCCTGCGGGGCAAGGGATCGCCCCCATCGGAGGAACTATGGGTAGCTTCAGTATTTGGCACTGGCTTGTCGTGCTGCTGGTCGTCCTGCTGCTGTTCGGAAGCGGCAAGGTCAGCAACCTGATGGGTGACTTCGCCAAGGGCATCAAGTCGTTCAAGAAGAACATGGCCGACGAAGGCGATGAGTCGATGGAAGCCAGCGCGCAGAAGCCGGCCGGCACGATCTCCGGCCCCAACGCGACGACGGGCGGGGCAACGGGCGCGACAACGGGTGCCAACACCACGCAGGGGTCGACGACGCAGCACAGCTGACGGCGTCTCGCCCGGCTTTCGGGCGCTTGAAGTAGGCTCGTATCTCCGTCACGATCACGACAGTGATCCTGACGGAGTTTGTTCATGGCCTTGCATTACCTGGCACCGACGCCCGCGACCGTGCGGTTCGGAATGTTCGACGCGTCTTTTCCACCGGTCCTGTCGGTCAATTCGGGCGACACGGTGGTGCTTGAATGTGTGTCCGGCGGTTCGGAATCCATGCCGCCGACGGATATGGGCCTGGCTATCCCGCCGGCGCTGCAAGCCATCCAGGCCGCCAATCTCCCGCGCATGGGCGGCCATATCCTGACCGGGCCGGTGGCGATCAACGGCGCCGAACCGGGCGACATGCTGGAAGTGCATGTCGATAAGATCGAGTTTGGGGCCGATTGGGGTTTCTGTGGCTTCCGTCCTTTGCTCGGAACACTGCCGGAGGATTTCCCGGAGCGCTACATCACTCATATCCCGATCGACCGCGCCCGGCGCATCTGCCGGTTGCCCTGGGGCACGGAACTGCCGCTGGCGCCGTTCTTCGGCGTGATGGGCGTCGCGCCGCCGCCGCAATACGGCACCCTGTCGTCCAAGGAACCCCGCGAGCACGGCGGCAATCTCGACAACAAGGAACTCGGCGAGGGCTCGACCCTGTTTCTGCCGGTGCACGTGCCCGGCGCCAATTTCTCCGCTGGTGACGGACACGGCGTGCAGGGCGACGGCGAGGTCTGCATCAATGCGCTGGAGATCTGCCTGACCGGCACCTTCACCCTGACCCTGCACAAGGGCGGCGGCGCCAAGAGCCCGCTGCTGCGGTTTCCTCGTGGCGAGAGCGCGACCCATTTCATCACCATGGGCATGAACGAGGACCTCGATGTCGCGATGAAGCAGGCCTTGCGGGAAATGATCGCGTTCATTTGTTCGCGCACCAACCTGTCCCGCGAGCAGGCTTACACTTTTTGTTCCCTGGCGGTCGATTTCCACGTGACCCAGACCGTCAATGGCGAAAAGGGCATCCATGGATTGCTGAAAAAGGGCCTGCTTTTCTAGCCCTTGTGATTTTCCCTGGGTTTTCCACAAGTTTTTGTGGTCTGGATGATTTCTGCCGTTGAGTGCAGGAGCATATCGCTATACCGTATCTGGTAGATACTGCTTCTGGGAGGCCAAGATATGGATTGGACCGAAGAGACCATCATCCGGCTCCGAGGGCTTTGGGCCGAAGGGCATTCGACGGCCGAGATCGGTCGCCGGCTTGGCGTGACCAAGAATGCGGTGGTCGGCAAGGCGCATCGTCTCGACCTGCCGGCCAGGCCGTCGCCGATCCGCCGCGATGGCGCGCCGGGGGCTCAGCCGCGCCGGCCGGCGCCTCGCCGCGTGGCTGGCCCGACATTGCCACCGCTGAGCAGTTCGTCTCATGGCGAAACCGCCATGGCTTCGCCGGCTCTTGCCGCCGAAGCGGCGATCAACCCAGGGCTGGCCTCGGTAATGCTTCCCCAGTCTGAAGGCAGCCGCACCGAAACGCATCGCTCTGCCGCCGCCCAGCCGGAAACGGACCGGGCCGCGCCAACCGGCGTGGAGGCTCCGCGCCCCTTGGCGGTGGCCCAGGTTTCCCATCCGGCGCCCTACGCGGTGATGCCGCCGGCGCGGGTGCCGGCAACATCCCGGCCCTATGCGCGATCGCTGACTTGCTGTTGGCCGATTGGCGAGCCCGGCACCAAGAGCTTTCGCTTCTGCGACGACAGCGCTTACCCCGGCAAGCCCTATTGCGCCGCGCATGCGGCGGTCGCCTACGTCAAGGTCCGCGACCGTCGCGAGGATGCGGCCTGAGCCCGAGCTTGAGCCTGGGCCCGGCGTGAGGCTGCCAGCGCGGTCCGAAGCACGCGATTTGGGGCCAAAGCGCTCGGATTCGTTGCTGTTTGCCAGGCGTTTGGCTAATCTACCCATTCGGCAGGCTGGCAGTTCCATCCAACGAGCCAAAACCGGCGATGCCGAGCAGGAAGGGCGTCGCGGGAGGATGCTTGGATCGGAGGCCCGTGCGCCCCTGTTCAACAGGGCGACAGCCGCGCAGCAAGCGGCGGGAGCCGCAGGCAGAAAGGCGCACGTAGATGCCGATAGGCACCGTGAAATGGTTCAACCCGACCAAGGGCTACGGGTTCATCGCCCCGGATACCGGTGGCAAGGACATTTTCGTTCATATCAGCGCGGTTCAGAAAGCCGGAATGCGTACTTTGAACGAAGGTCAGAAGCTGGGCTTCGAGATCGAGATGCAGCCGAACGGGCGCAGTGCGGCCGTAAGTCTGGCTCCCGCGGACTGACCATCGCCAATCCGGACGCTCGCCGCCCGGTATCCGAGAATTTTTACCCCGGCGGCGTTCCCACCGGCCGCCTGAGCGCCGCCGCACGAAGTGTCCGCGGGCGACGGGCTGAATTGCCTCCATCTCGGCGAATGCGACCTCTTGTCGCCGCCAAGGCTTGCGCGCCGTCGATGCGTTGTCTACGCAGCGCGGCTATGGGACCTTTTCCGGCATGAGCAACACACTCCAACCACAGCGCGCCGAGCGGCAGCCTGTACCGGGGCCTGGATTGGATGCCGACGCGGTCCGCGCCGCGTATCGCCGCTGGGCATCGGTTTATGACATGCTGTTCGGCGGGGTATCCTCGATCGGACGCCGGCGGGCGGTCGCCGAGGTGAACCGGCTGCCGGGCAACCGGGTGCTGGAGGTCGGCGTCGGCACCGGCCTGGCGCTGCCGCATTACCTGCCGCACAAGCGCATCGTCGGGATCGATCTCTCGGCCGAGATGCTGGCCCGGGCCCGGGAGCGGGTGCGCAGCGAAGGGCTGCGCAACGTCGAGGCGCTGCACGAGATGGACGCCGAGGCAACCGGCTTTCCCGATGCCAGCTTCGACATCGCCGTGGCGATGTTCGTTGCCTCGGTCGTGCCGCATCCGCGGCTGCTGCTCGCGGAGATGCGCCGCGTGGTCCGGCCGGGCGGCCATATCCTGTTCGTCAACCACTTTGCCGCCGAGCGCGGCCCGCGCTGGTGGCTGGAACGGGCGATGGCGCCGGCGTCCCGCGCCCTCGGCTGGCACCCCGACTTTGCCATGGAGGCGCTGCTGGGCGGCGACCCGGCGGCCGCGGCGAGCACCCCGGATACCGTCTCGGTGCCGCCGTTCGGGATCTTCACGCTGATGAAGCTGGCGAACTGACCCTGCCTTTCCGGCCGCCAGGCGCCGATCGTCTATTGCCGACGGAAATGCCTAGCCAATATGCTGTTGGCGTAGAAGGTTCGGGTTAGCCGGTAGCCCCTTGATCTCGAGCGCCGGGTCCGGTAGGCCGAAGAGTATGTAGGTCGGGCCTGGACTGGTTGGCTTGACGAAAGCGGAATGGGACGGGCGATGCAATTTTTCTCGCGGTTTTCTGCCGCACTATCTGCCGCGGTACTGGCAATTCTCCTCGCGCCGGTGGCGCTGAGCACGGCGGCGCTGGCACAGGCTCCGCGGAATTGGTCGATCGGCATGGGGACCCCTTTCAGCCCGGTGAAGGAAGGCATCGTCAGCCTGCACAATCTGGTGCTGGTGATCATCACCGTGATCACCATCTTCGTCTCCCTGCTGCTGATCTGGGTGATGGTTCGCTTCAACGAGAAATCGAACCCCAATCCCAGCCAACTCGCCCATCACACCGGCCTGGAAGTGGCCTGGACCGTGATACCCGTGCTGATCCTGGTGGTGATCGCGATCCCATCCTTCCGGCTGATCTACTTCGAGGACCGGACCGAGGACCCACAGCTGACCATCAAGGCGACCGCGCATCAGTGGTATTGGGAATACACCTACCCCGATAAGGGCGACCTCAACTTCACCAGCTACGGCCTGTCGGACGAAGACGCCGCCAAGCAGGGCAAGTTGCGTATGCTCTCGGTGGACAACGAACTGGTGGTGCCGGCCGGCAAGAACATCCGTGTGCTGACCAACAGCGCCGACGTGATCCATAGCTGGTTCATTCCCTCGCTGGGCGTGCAGCGCTACGCGATCCCCGGCCGCACGATCGAGACCTGGTTCAAGGCCAACCAGCCCGGCACCTATTTAGGCGAGTGCAACCAGGTCTGCGGCACCAACCATTCGCGCATGCCGATCGTCATTCGTGCCGTGCCCGAGCAGGAATTCAATGCCTGGCTGGTGACCGCCAAGACGAAGTTCTCCGACGCCGCGCCGGCGGTGCCTGCCCACACCGCCGATGCAGCGCCAAAATTGCTGACGGTTGCCCAAAATCGCTGACGGTTGTCCAGAATCAGCGCTAGACTTGCCTGCGCTAGACTTGACGAAATTCCCATCCAAGCGGCTTGGGTGAATTAGATTTGGCGCGGCCCCGCAATCCGCGCTTGCAGGAGCAGAAGACCATGGCTTCCACGACTCACGATCATGCAGACGCGCACGGTCACGACGATCACGGCCATCATCCGGGATTCGTCACCCGCTGGCTGTTCAGCACCAATCACAAGGACATCGGCACGCTCTATCTGATCTTCGCGGCCGTCGGCGGACTCGTCGGCGGCTCCCTGTCGATGATCATGCGCGCGCAGCTGATGTTTCCCGGCAACACGCTGGTGACCTCCGGGCAAGAGTGGAACACCATCATCACCGCGCACGGCCTGCTGATGATCTTCTTCTCGGTCATGCCGGCGTTGATCGGTGGCTTCGGCAACTGGTTCATCCCGCTGATGATCGGCGCGCCGGACATGGCGTTCCCCCGCCTGAACAACATCAGCTTCTGGCTGCTGCCGCCGGCCTTCTGCCTGATCATGTATGGCTTGCTGGCCGGTGAATCCGGCTCGGGCTGGACGCTGTATCCGCCGTTGTCGAATGCGACCTATGAGCCGGGCATCGGCATGGATTGCACCCTGTTCGCGCTGCATCTGGCGGGTATCAGCTCGCTTCTGGGCGCCATCAACTTCATCACCACCATCTTCAACATGCGCGCTCCGGGCATGACGCTGCACAAGATGCCGCTGTTCATCTGGGCGTCGCTGGTCACCGCGTTCCTGCTGCTGCTGTCGGTTCCGGTTCTGGCCGGCGCCATCACCATGCTGATCACCGACCGCAATTTCGGCACGTCGTTCTTCGAAGTGTCGGGCGGCGGCGATCCGGTGCTGTTCCAGCATCTGTTCTGGTTCTTCGGCCACCCCGAAGTGTACATCATGATCCTGCCGGGCTTCGGCATCATCAGCCACGTCATCTCGACCTTCAGCCGTAAGCCGGTGTTCGGCTATCTCGGCATGGCCTACGCGATGGTCGCGATCGGCGTGGTCGGGTTCGTGGTATGGGCGCATCACATGTATGTGTCGGGCATGGACGTCGATACCCGCGCCTACTTCATGGCCGCCACGATGGTCATCGCGGTGCCCACGGGCGTGAAGATCTTCTCCTGGATCGCGACGATGTGGGGCGGGTCGATCCGCTTCGAAGTACCGATGCTGTGGGCGATCGGCTTCATTTTCGTGTTCACCATCGGCGGTGTGACCGGCGTGGTGCTGGCCAATGCCGGCATCGACCAGGTCGTGCACAACACCTACTACGTGATCGCGCACTTTCACTACGTGCTGTCGCTGGGCGCGGTGTTCTCGATCTTCTGCGGCATCTACTACTGGATCGGCAAAATGTCGGGCCGGCAGTATCCCGAGTTCTGGGCCCGGCTGCATTTCTGGCTGACGTTCATCGGCGTCAACCTGACCTTTTTCCCGCAGCACTTCCTGGGTCTGGCCGGCATGCCGCGCCGCTACCCGGACTATCCGGCCGCCTTCGCCGGCTGGAACTACGTGTCCTCCATCGGCGCGTTTATCTCCGGGATCGCCTTTCTGGTGTTCTTCTACACGATGTTCCGCACCTTCACCGCCGGGGCCCGGGTGCCGGCCAACCAGTGGGGCGAAGGCGCCACCACGCTGGAATGGTCCGTCAGCTCCCCGCCGCCGTTCCACACCTTTGAGGAACTGCCCCGGATCCAGTGATCGCGTCCGGCGGCGGCACCCATTGCCGCCGGCCGGCGCCCACGATGCCCATGCCGATGATGTTGAAAGCGATAGCGTAAGCCATGAATGACACCGCTACCACGGCGGGTGCGGCGAACAGGGGGGAGCTATCCCCCCTGTCTGTTTCATCCGCGTCCGGTTCGTCTCCGTCGGTTACCGCCGATGTGCTGGCGTCCGAGTCCGAACTGCGTGACTGGATCACCCTGCTGAAGCCGCGTGTGCTGTCGCTGGTGGTGTTCACCGGGCTGATCGGCATGGTGGTGGCCCCCGGGCATCTTCATCCCGTGCTGGCCTTCGCGGCGATCCTGTCGATCGCCGTTGCCGCCGGCGCTGCCGGCGCGATCAACATGTGGTTCGATCGCGATATCGACGCGGTGATGCATCGCACCCGCAACCGTCCGATCCCGACCGGGCGCATCGCGCCGGAAGCGGCGCTCGGCTACGGCATCTTCCTTGCCGGCGCCTCCGTGGCGGTGATGTATCTGGCGACCAACACGGCCGCGGCCGCCGTGCTGGCCCTGTCGATCGGCTTCTATGTCTTCATCTACACGATGTGGCTGAAGCGCCGCACGCCGCAGAATATCGTCATCGGCGGCGCTGCAGGCGCCTTCCCCCCGGTAATCGGTTGGGCGGCGGTGACCGGGTCGGTCGACCTCGTGCCGCTGCTGATGTTCGCCATCGTGTTCTTCTGGACCCCGCCGCATTTCTGGTCGCTGGCGCTGTACGCCAACGCCGATTACCGCCGCGCTGGGGTGCCGATGCTGCCCGTGGTGGCCGGCGCGCGCGAAACGCGCCGCCAGATCGTGCTCTACACGCTGGTGCTGGTGCCGGTCACGCTAGCGCCGTGGCTGATCGGCTTTTCCGGGATGGTGTACGCGATCTCGGCCTTGGCGCTGGGCGGCTATTTTCTCGCCTGCGTCTGGCGCGTGGCGCGGGACAGGCAGGATGCCGACGGGGTAAGCCTGACCAATGACCGGCCGGCCCGCGCGGCCTTCAAGTTCTCGATCCTGTATCTGTTCCTGCTGTTCGGCGCACTCGCGCTGGATCGGCTGATCGGACCGATCCCGTTTTCCCAACTGCTAGGCTAAGCGTATGATGGATTTGCCGGAAAAGATCGGGCGCGCCGAGTCCGCGGAAATCGGCCGGCGGCGGAAGCTGCGCAACTGGGGCCTTTTGCTGGCGTTGCTGGCGCTCTCCGGCCTGTTCTACGCGGTGACCATCGTCAAGCTGATGAAGCCGCATCTGTAGACTTGCAACCGGGCGGGCGCGGATCGACATAAGGGCCATGGCTCAAAGACGCGGAAATGGATGGATCCTGCTGGCACTCGTCGGCGTGATCGCGGGCATGGGTGGACTGGCCTTCGCGTCGGTGCCGCTCTATCGGATGTTTTGCGCCGCCACCGGCTTCGGCGGCACGCCGCAGATCGGTGGGGTGTCGCCCGGCGCGGTCAGCAAGACCATTTCCGTCCGGTTCAACGCCGATACCAACCCCGGACTGCCCTGGAAATTCGCGCCGGCGGTGAATGAGGTCCGGGTGGAACTGGGCGAGGAAAAGCTGGCCATCTACACCGCGCAGAACCTGTCGCCGGCGATCGTGACCGGCGTGGCGCTGTACAACATCACCCCGGACAAGGCCGCGAAATACTTCCACAAGACCGCCTGCTTCTGCTTCAACGAGCAGACCCTGAAGGGCGGGCAGAAAATGGATTTCCCGGTCACCTTCTGGGTGGACCCCGCCATCGCCAGCGATCCCAATACCGCCGACGTGCATGAGGTCACCCTGTCGTACACCTTCTTCCGTGCCCTGGACGACGCGATTAAAAGCGGCGCTCTGGCTAAGGCCGGGCCGCATGTCGGCCCGCTCGTCCGCTGATCCTGCGTCTGGTGGTTAGCGATTAGCCGGGAGGATACCAGCCCGGCCTGCGCTTGTCGCGAAAAGCGCCCGTGCCTTCCTGCGCCTCGGCCGAACTGCGCGCCCGGTTGTGTTCGAAGGCCATCAGCTTGATCTGGCTGTCGCTGAGCTTCAGCCCGTTATCGGCCAGGATGGCATTCTTGATCGTGGCGATCGCGGTGGGCCCGCCCAGCAGGATGGCGTCGATCACAGCCGCCAGTCGCGCCTCAACCGCGTCCGCCGCGACAACCTCATGCACCAGACCGATGCGGCAGGCCTCCGCGGCATCGAAGCGTTCGCCGGTGATGGCGTAGCGGCGTGTTTGCCGCAAGCCGATCGCATTGACCATGTGGGTCGAAATCGGGGTTGGAGCGGTGCCGACGCGGATTTCGGTGATCCCGAACAGACTGTCCGGCGTCGCCAGTGCCACATCGGCGCAGCACACGATCCCGACGCCGCCGCCGAAACAGGCGCCATGCACCATGGCGATGGTCGGCTTGGGGAACTCGTTCAGCAGCGCCAGTGTCCGCACCGTGGTCAAGGACGCCGCCAGTGCCTGCTCGGGCGGATATTTTCCGGCTTCGTTCAGCCAGTTGATGTCTGCCCCGGCCTGGAAATGCCGCCCGGCGCCGCGGATCACCAGGCAGCGCACGGCGGGATCGCCGGCCAGCTGTTCCAGCCCGGCGATCACCTGCTCCAGCATCTCGAGGTTATAGGCGTTGCCGATCTCCGGCCGGTTCAGCGTGGCGGTGGCCACGCCGTTGGCGGCGATATCCATCAGGACAATTTTTTCCGGGCTCATGATGCCACCTTCGATGGGTCGGTGTTGGCGCCGCAGACGATCACGCCGACGCTCACGTGTTTGGACGGGGAGGTCTCTGGCGGCAAAAAGGCGCCGGACAGCAGCGCGGCCAGCGCGGTCGCGCCGCCGGGCTCGGCGACCAGCCGCAGGCGGTCCCACAGCAGGCGCTGCGCCTCCAGGATGGCGGCATCGCTGACCAGCACGGCTCGCGCCACGTGCTTCACGGCGATCGGGAACATCAGCGCGCCGACCTGCTTCGCGCCGAGGCTGTCGGCCGCCACGCCGCCGACAGGGGCCGCCACCGGAGCACCGGCCCGCAGCGCCGAGTGCAGCGTCGGGCAGCCCTCCGGCTCGACGCTGATCACCTCGGCCCGGGAAGCGTACCAGGCGGCGATGCCGCCGATCAGCCCGCCGCCGCCGGTCGCCACCAGGATATGGGTCAGGTCGGGCGCATCGGCCTCGAACTCGCGACCCACCGTGCCCTGGCCGGCCAGCACGTCGGGATCGTCATAGGCATGCACTTCCAGCGCCCCGGTCTCGGCCTGTCGGGCGCGGCTAGCTTCCAGCGCGTCGCTGTACGCAGCGCCGACCTGCACTACCCGCGCGCCATAGCTGGCGATGCGTGCCACCTTGGCCGCAGGGGTCGGACCCGGCACGAAGATTTCCGCCCCGATGCCCAACTCCCGTGCGGCATAGGCGACCGCGGCGCCGTGGTTGCCGCCGGATGCGGCGATCACTGCTCGCGGCGAGGGGGAGGCGCATAGCAGCCGATTGAAGGCTCCGCGCGGTTTGAAGCTGCCGGCATGCTGCAGCAGCTCCAGCTTCAGGCACACCGGATAGCTCAAACCCAGCTCCGAACCAGCGAGCCGGAGGATAGGCGTATGCCGTACATACCGTGATAGGCGCGACGCCGCGGCGTTAATCTGAAATTGACCAATCATGCCGTATTATTTTGTCCCATCATCTCGCGTTTTACGCTTTTGACCCTTGCAGAGTGCAATAAGGTACTTCCTTTCCGCAACAGACCAAGCCAAATTGCGTCCCCATGCAGATGCACGGAAGCTGCGCTTCAAAGGCTGGTTCTGGCGTGCTGCTGATCGGGCCCCCCGGATCGGGCAAGTCCGACCTCTTGCTGCGCCTGCTCGATCGCGGCTTTGCGCTTGTTGCCGACGACCGGGTGGAAATCGTGGACGGGCTGGCCCGCCCGCCCAAGGCTCTCGCGGGGATGCTGGAAGTGCGTGGTCTTGGGATCGTTCGTCTGGCCCATGTTGCGCAAACCAGCCTGGCTCTGGTGGTGGATCTCGACCGCCCTGTGCTCCGCTTGCCGGAACCGATGACGCACCCCATCTTGAACCTGCCGCTGATCGCCGTCGAGGCGCGCCATGCGTCCGCTCCGGCAATCGTTGAACTCGCGTTGGAGTGTGTGCTCGCGCGGGTCACGCAGGTGGCGGGAGTTCTCAGGCCATGATGGCTGGCGTAGAACAGGAAGGTAGCGAGGCCGCGCAGCGACGTGTCGTGCTGGTCAGCGGGTTATCGGGCAGCGGTAAGGCCTCGGCGCTGCATATTCTGGAAGATCTCGGCTACGAGACGGTGGACAACCTGCCGATGTCGATGATCGACACCGCGGTGGACGGCGCCGAGCGGAATCTCGCCATCGGCGTGGACACGCGCACCAGCGGCTTCAATGCCACGGCGGTGCTGACCAAGCTCGCGCGGTTGCGCGCCGACCCGGCCTGGCGGGCCGAGATGCTGTATCTTCATGCCGACGAGGCCGCGCTGCTGCGCCGCTACACCGAAACCCGCCGGCGCCATCCGATGGCGCCGCAGGGGCGGGTGCTGGACGGGATCGCCGCGGAGATCGGCCTGACCGGCAGCCTGCGGGAGGCGGCGGACCTGGCCATCGACACGTCCGACCTGCCGCTGGCCTCGCTGCGCCAACTGATCGAAGGGCATTTCGGCGCGGCCAGCGCGCGGGTGGCACCGGCCCTGGTGGTAACCCTGTTGTCGTTCGGCTATCCCCAAGGCCTGCCGAAGGAAGCAGATCTGGTGTTCGACGCGCGCTTCCTGCGCAACCCATATTACGACCCGCTGCTGCGGCCGCATACCGGCCTTGACGCCGATGTGGGTGCATACGTCGCGGGGGACCCGGATTTCGAACGGTTCTTCGCTTGCCTGTCGCAGATGATCGAGCTGCTGCTGCCCAGGTTCGTGCAGGAAGGCAAGAAATACGCGACGATCGCGATCGGCTGCACCGGCGGCCGGCACCGTTCTGTCTACCTGGTGGAGCACCTGTCGGAATACCTGATCGGGCTGATCGCCGCACGGGGACTGCGTTGGCGCCTGCATGTCTCGCACCGTGAACTGGTGAAGGAGGGCCTGTCCGCCGCCTATCTGTCCAACCGCTCCGTGCCGGAACGGATCGTTGAGGATGGGCGTGCTGTGAATGGCCCGCGACGCACGCATCCGGAAGCGGCGGCGCAGGTGCCGGCTTCCCCGTTGTCTGCCTCCCCGACGTCTGGCGGCTCGATACCCGGCGCCCTGGATCTCGATGGCGACGGCCGATGAGACGGGCTGGATATGCCGGAGAATTTGGCGCATGTAGCGCCGCGCGATACTCTATTCAGTGACGGGGGCGGATTGCCCTCGCCGGTTCAGGCACAGGAGGCCTGAGACGACCAAATGAGCTTCCCAACCCGCTTTCCTCTCCGGGCAAATTCTTGGCACCCGTTTCCGGGCCCAGGTTGTGCACGATCGCGCCCGCTTGCGGGCCGCGACGCCACAACGATCCGGGACCCGCGATGATCGGCATGGTGCTGGTCACCCATGGGCGCCTGGCCGAGGAACTGCGCCTGGCGATGGAGCATGTCGTCGGCACCCAGCGGCATGTGGATATCGTCTGCATCGGCCCGGATGACGACATGGAGCGGCGCCGGACCGAGATCGAGACCTGCATCGACCGCTGCGACACCGGCGACGGCGTGGTGCTGCTGACCGACATGTTCGGCGGCACGCCCTCCAACCTCGCCATCTCGATGATGGACCGTAAGCATGTGGAGGTCATCGCCGGGGTCAACCTGCCGATGCTCGTGAAGCTCGCCAAGATCCGCTCCTCCCAGCCGCTCGCGGCCGCGGTGGACAGCGCGCAGGAGGCTGGGCGGAAATACATCGCCGCCGCCTCACACGTCCTGCACGGCGGCAAGTTGAACGGCTCCTGCCAATGAGTCCGGTCCGATGACCGCGGACCGCGAACCGCCGTCACCGGCGCAGCCGGAAGCAGTCCGGCCGGAAAGCGTGATCCAGACCGCCGCCGCCGCAGGTCCCGCCATCGGGGAGCCGACGCTCACCCGGGTAGTCACGATCTCCAACAAGCGCGGCCTGCATGCCCGCGCGGCGGCGAAGTTCGTCACCCTCGCGGAGCGCTTCGGCGCCTGCGTCGAGGTCTGCCGAGACGGACAATCCGTCTCCGCCCGGTCGATCATGGGACTGATGATGCTGGGCGCGGGCCAGGGTTCGACGATCCAGCTGCGAGCGGAGGGCTGGGACGCCAAGGAAGCCATCGAAGCCTTGGCCGAACTGGTCGAGGCTGGCTTCCATGAACAGGACTGACGACCCGCCGGTACCTCCCAACCTGCCGCCGCCGCCGCAGCACAAGCGCCTGGGCCGTGCCGCCAGGGCCTCCACCGGGGCCCCCACCGGGGCGCGGCCCGAGCAGTTCTTTACCGGCATTCCGGTTTCCGCCGGCGTTGCCATCGGTCCGGTGTTCGGCACCACCGAAGCACCCGCCGAGATCACCAAAACCAAGATCCAGGCCGCCGACATCGCCGCGGAAAGCGCCCGGCTGGATGCGGCCATCCTGCAGTCGCGCAAGCAGCTCACCAAGCTGCGTGGCCGGCTGGCCGTGCTTCCGGAAGAGAGCCAGGCCGAAATCGGCCCGCTGATCGACGGCTATATCCAGATGATCGGCCCCTCCCGCCTGGTGCGCGGCGCGCGCCGGCGGGTCACGGAAACGCTGCTGTCGGCGGAAAGCGCGGTGGTGGCGGAAACCGAGGCGATCGCCGAGGTCATCCTGTCGCAGGTCGCCGGGGCAGGCAGCGGCGACGAGCGCGCCAGCCTGCAGCGCCGCGCCGATGAAGTGCGCGAGATCGGCCGCCGGCTGGTGCGCAACCTGACGCGCGCGCCATTCCGCAGCTTCGCCGGCCTGCCCGAGGGCGCCATCCTGGTTGCCGAGGCCCTGCGTCCGGCCGACGCCGCATTGCTCGATCCCTCGCGGCTGGCGGGCGTGGCCGCCGACGAAGGCGGCGCGGACGGGCATACCGCGGTGATGCTGCGGGCGCTGGGCGTGCCCTCCGTGCTCGGCGTGACCGGTCTGGTGCAGGCGATCCGTCCCGGCGATGTCGCGGTTGTCGATGGCGGCACCGGGAGCGTGGTGCTGAACCCGTCCGCCGCCACGCTGACCGCGGCGCGGCGCGCCGTCACGGCATTCGCGCGCGAACGCCAGCGTTTCAGCCGGTTGCGCCGCCTACCGGCCGAAACGCTGGACGGCGAGGCGGTGGAGTTGCAGGCCAATTTGGAAATCCCGGTCGAGCTGCCGCTGATCGCCCAGGCCGGGGCGGTGGGGATCGGCCTGTTCCGCTCCGAATTCCTGTTCATGAACCGCGAGACCGTGCCCGACGAGGCGGCGCAGTTCGAGGCCTATCGCAGTGTCGTCGAAGCCATGAGCGGTGATCCGGTGACCATTCGCGTGCTGGACTGGGGCGGCGAGAAGGATATCGAGGCGCTGGTGAGCAAGGGCATCGTGCCAGAGATCAGCGATCCCAATCCCGCGCTCGGCATCCGCGGCATTCGCCTGCTGCTGCGCCAGCCGGACCTGTTCGAGACCCAGCTGGCGGCGATCCTGCGCGCCGCCGCGTTCGGGCCGGTGCGGGTGATGCTGCCGATGGTGACCAATGTCGCCGAGGTTCGCGATGCCCGCGAGATCTACGAGCGGGTTGCCCGGCGCCTGCGCCGGCGCGGCGAGCGGCTGGCGGAAAAGCTGCCGCCGCTCGGCATCATGATCGAAACCCCGGGCGCCGCGCTGGCCGCCGACGCGCTGGCGCTGGAGGCGGATTTCTTCGCCATCGGCACCAACGACCTCACCGCCTATACCCTGGCCGTCGATCGGGGCAATGCCGAGGTGGCGGATTTGTACGACCCGCTGCATCCGGCGGTGCTG
The DNA here is from genome assembly GCA_037442565.1 of Rhodospirillales bacterium. Lineage (GTDB taxonomy): Bacteria > Pseudomonadota > Alphaproteobacteria > Acetobacterales > Acetobacteraceae > PALSA-911. The sequence goes on along the minus strand of JBBIQA010000071.1, from coordinate 467 downwards.
CGCCTGGTGCAGTTCGCCACCGAAGCCGCGCTGCGCATGCGCATGCCGGTCTCGGTCTGCGGAGAGATCGCCGGCAACGCGTCGCTGACCCCGCTGCTGCTCGGGCTCGGACTGCGCAGCTTCTCGGTCAACGCATCGGCCGTGCCGCGGGTAAAACAGATGATCCGCGCGGTGGACATCGACACCTGCGCCCGCTTCGCCCGGCGGGTGATGGAGCAATCCAACCTCGCCTCCATCCGCACCCTGATCGCCGAGTTCAAGCCGGACGTCGGGTAGGCAAGGCTGGGGCTCTGCCCCAGACCCCGGCAGGGCTCTGCCCTGCACCCGTGAGGGGACTTGTCCCCTCAACCCCATGGACGGGTTTGCTGGGAAAGGGGGCATGCCGAAGCCTGTCAATGGCTACGTCGGTTAAGCCCCCTTTCCCAGCAAACCTATTCAAAAGGGTCAAGGGAACGAGTTCCCTTGCG
>JBBIQA010000070.1:17479-20289 GCA_037442565.1 Rhodospirillales bacterium | reverse complement strand
TCGAGTTCGTGCACATCATGGAAGAGGTCGGCAAGCACGACGCCAGCACCGGCTGGTGCCTGGGGCAGAACAACATCTGCTCCACCGTCGCCGCCTATCTGGAACCGGACGCGGTGCGCGAGATCTTCCGCACGCCGAAGGACATCGTCGCCTGGGGTCCCGGCCCCGGCGAGGCCCGCGCCGTAGCCGGCGGCTATCGCCTGAACGGCCGCTTCAGCTTTGCCAGCGGCAGCCGCAACGCCACCTGGCTCGGCGCCCATGTGCCGGTGATCGAGCCGAACGGCAGCCGCCGCACCGCGCCGGACGGCTCGCCGATCACCTACACGCTGCTGTTCCCGAAATCGAAGGTGCAGGTGCAGGACACCTGGCAGGTCATGGGCCTGAAGGGCACCGGCAGCGACAGCTACGGCGTCGCCGACCTTTTCGTACCGGAAGCCTTCGCGCTGGCGCGCAGTACGGCGGTGAGGCCGCGCGTAGCCGGCCGGCTATACGCATTCACGCCGAGCACGCTGTATTCCTCGAGCTTCGCCTGTCTCGGCCTCGGCATCGCGCGGGCCACGCACGATGCCTTCGTGCGCGATATCAAGAACTCCATTCCCCGCGGCGCCAAGAAACCACGCGGCGAGAACAACGTGATCCAGGCCAAGATCGGCACGGCGGAGGCGCAGCTGCGCTCGGCACGGATGTACCTGATCGGGTCGCTGGAGAAGATCTGGGCCGAGGTGCAGCAGACCGGCGCGCTGACGGCCGAGCAGAACGTCAACATTCGCCTCGCGACGACCTGGGCGATCCAGACCGCGCGTGAGGTGGTCGCCAGCCTGTATGTCGCCGCCGGCGCGATGGCGATCTTCCAGGCCAATCCGTTCGAGAAGCGGTTCCGCGACATCCATTCGCTCAGCCAACAGATCCAGGGCCATGCCGCCCATTTTGAAACGGTCGGCCAGATCCTGCTGGGCATGGAGCCGGACCGACCGATGTTCACGTTCTGACCAAAGGCGGCACGTGGATTTCGAAGCCTGGTTTCCCAACCCCAGCCGCCCCCGAGACCGCGCCCCATCCGGCATACGGCTGCGGCTGTTCTGCCTGCCGCATGCCGGCGGCAACGCGCTGCTGTACCGGCCGTGGCGGAGGTTCTTCCCGGCCGAGATCGACCTCTGCCCGATCGAGCTGCCCGGCCACGGCGCCCGGCTGGCAGAGCCCGCCTTCACCCGCATGGCGCCGCTGGTGGAAGCCTTGGCGGAGGCCCTGGAACCGCTGCTGTCGGTGCCCTTCGCATTCTTCGGCCACAGCATGGGCGCCGCCATCGCCTATGAAATGACCCGGCGGCTGCAACGCCCGGCCGGTCCCGTGCATCTCTTCGTTTCTGCCCGCTCCGCGCCCGACCCCGCCTATGAGCCGCGCGCCCTGCACCGGCTACCGGATGCCGAATTGCTCGCGGCCCTGGGCCGCCTGGGCGGCACTCCGGCCGTGGTGCTGGCACGCGATGACCTGATGGCCGCCCTGCTGCCGGGCATCCGCGCCGACCTGGAATTGATCGAGACCTACGTCCCACCCGCCGGAGAACGCGCTGCCTGCCCGATCATCACCCCGATCACAAGCATGGGCGGCGCGCAGGACCGCATGATCGACCGGCGTGGGCTGGAGGCATGGTCCGGCTTCACCACGGCCAAGTTCCGGATGTGCCTGTTTCCCGGCGGGCATTTCTATCTGGCGGAATCCGCCAGCGCGGTGGTGGCCGAAGTGCTGCGCGATCTCGGTGTGGACTGAACCATGCCCAAGCCGTTGGGCCGGGACGACATTCACGTCTGGATCGCATCGCTGGATGGCCGGGACACCGGAATCGACGTGCTGGACGCCGAGGAACGCGAGCGGGCGGAACGCTTCAGCCGACCCCGCCCGCGCGCCGATTTCATCCGCACCCGCACGATCCTGCGCCAGGTGCTGGCAGGCTATCTGGGATGCGACCCGGCCGGCCTCGCCTTCACGCACGGGCCGCACGGCAAGCCGGCACTGAAGGGGGGTGGCCTACAGTTCAACGCCTCCCACAGCGGCGGCTGCCTCCTGATCGCAGTGCGATGGCACGATCCGATTGGGGTGGACGTGGAGGCACAGCGAGATGTCACCAACGCCGCCGCCATGGCGCGCCGGTTCTTCACTCCGGCAGAAGCCACCCAGATCGAGGCCCTGCCGGCCACACGGCAAGCGGATGCGTTTCGCGCGCTCTGGACCCTCAAGGAAGCCGTCGTGAAGGCGGCCGGCGAGGCGCTGGCCTATCATCTGGATCGTATCGAGGCCGCCGTGGACGCGGACGGCCTGGCACGCTTCGTGGCCTGGCATGGCATGGATGAGCGAGCGCAGGCATGGTCAATCTTCCCATTCTCCCCGTCGCCCGGCTATACCGCTACCCTGGCGACCGCACCACCGGCAGAGGCGCCGCGGTTGCTGCCGTGGAAGAACGGCGACCTCTAAATTTGCGAACAATTCGCATCGATCGGTTGCGCGCGGCCGACACGCCATGTTATTCAATAACGACCCATTAATGGAATAAATGCGCCCATGAAGCAGCGCTCGCCGGCACAAGCAGCGCGGCAATTGACCACAGGTGTACCTGGTCCGTTGGCTATATGCCATTCGGTCCGTGCGGAAATCACGTAATCGAGGATGACGGGCCATGCCAACAGAGAACGCCTCACCCAACGCCCAAGCCGGTCAGACTGGAGCCGATAAGGCGACGATCCCGCCGAATGGACCGGATTATGGCACCCCGCCGCCCTTCGCCCAGAACATACCGCCATATGGCATGCCGCCGT
>JBBIQA010000070.1:0-17379 GCA_037442565.1 Rhodospirillales bacterium | reverse complement strand
ATGCCGCCGTTCGGCGGAACGGGGTACGGTGCCGGATATTGCGGTATGCCCGGATACGGCATGCCGGCGTTCCCGATGCCCGGCTATCCTATGCCCGGATACGCCGGCCAAGGCTTTCCGGGCGCCCTCTATCCCGGTATGGATCAGATGATGAGCCAGATGATGGACCGAGCCGCGTTCATGCATCGCTGCATGATCACGATGTCCAATATGGCCGCGGAGATCAGCCGGGCCTGCCAGTTGCTGGCACAGAATCCCAGCCACATCGGCATGCCGTTTCCCGCCTATGCGCCGTCCATGCCCGGCGGCGCTGCCGTCCCTGGTGACAAGCCCGTGGATATGGAGGCTCTGAAGCAGGGGCTCGCCGGGATGGATCCGGTGCTGGCGCAAAAGACGCTGTATGCCGTGCAGATGATGCAATGGTTCGAACACATGAGGCGCGGCGGCCAGGCCGCCACTGCCGCACCGTCCAATGACGCCGCCAACAAGGGCTGGGCCTAGACCGACCGGGCGCATGGACCCGCACTGGCTGATCCATCGTCTGCAGGAACAGGGCGAAACCCCCGCCCTGATATGGCACGATGCCACATGGTCCCACGCCCGGCTGGCCGGCGCGGCAGAACAGCAGGCCGCGCGCCTGGCCCGGGAGGGCGTGGCGCCCGGAACCGTGCTGGCAATTCGCGGCGACTATTCGCCCGGCGTGGTGGCGCTGCTGCTGGCCGCGGTCATCAACCGCAACATCGTCGTCCCCATCGCATCGTCCGCCGCCGCGCGGCAGGATCGCATGCTGGAGGTGGCCGAGGCCGGGCTGCTCGCCGATTTCCATGAGGACGACAGCTGGAGTTTGGTTTCCTGCGGCCATAGCGCCAGTCATCCGTTGCTGCGCCGGCTCGCGGACGCGCAGGAAGCCGGGCTGATCCTGTTCAGCTCCGGCTCCACCGGGGAAAGCAAGGCCTCGGTGCTCAGCTTCGACCGCCTGCTGGACAAGTTCCACACGAAACGGACGGGGTTTCGCACGCTGGTGTTTCTGCTGCTCGATCATATCGGCGGCATCAACACGCTGTTCCATGCGCTGTGCAACGGCGGCACCATCGTCACCGCCGCCGATCGCAGCCCCGAAGCCGTCGCCGCCGCCATCGCCGAACATCGGGTACAGCTGCTGCCGACCACCCCCACCTTCCTGAACATGCTGCTGATCTCCGAGGCCGCGTCGCGCCACGATCTTTCTTCGCTGGAAATCATCACCTACGGCACCGAGCCGATGCCGCAGACCACCCTGGCGGCGGTTGCCGAGGCAATGCCGGTGGTGCGGCTGAAACAGACCTACGGCCTGTCGGAGCTGGGCATCCTGCCAACCCAATCGCGCGGGTCCAACTCGGTCTGGCTGAAGCTCGGGGCGGACGGGTTCGAGCACAAGATCGTCGACAACATTCTGTGGATCCGCTCCGCCTCCGCCATGCTCGGCTACCTCAACGCCCCTGCACCGTTCGATGCGGAGGGCTGGTTCAACACCCAGGACCTGGTGGAAACCGACGGCGAATATATGCGCATCCTCGGTCGGAAATCGGAGCTGATCAATGTCGGCGGCGAGAAGGTGCACCCGACGGAGATCGAGAACCTCCTGCTGCAACTGGACAACGTGCGCGACGTGACCGTCAGCGGCCGGCCCAATCCGGTTACCGGCGCGGTGGTTGCCGCCCGTATCACGCCATTGCGCGAGGAAGACCCCGACGAATTCAAGCGGCGCATTCGCCGTTTTTGCCGCGAACGGCTGGAGCCTTACAAGATACCGGTGGTGATCGAGATCATCGATGCCGACCATCACGGGGTGCGGTTCAAAAAATCCCGCAACCTAGCTCCCTCCCGTCCCGGGCAATGAAACGCACCGTGCTGATCAGCGGCGGCAGCCGCGGGCTGGGAGCGGAACTGGTCGCGGGGTTCCGTGCCCAGGGCTGCAACATCGCCAGCTTCAGCCGCGGCAAGACGCCCTTCATCGAGGCACTCGCCGGCTCGGCGGACTTCCACTGGGCCGCCATCGACGGCCGGGACCACGCGGCGGTGCGCGGCTTCGTGAATGAGACCGCAAAGCGCTTCGGACGGGTGGATGTCCTGGTCAACAACACCGGCATCGCCACCGACGCCGTGCTGCCGCTGATGCGCGCCGACGACATCATCGACATGGTCGATACCAACCTGACGGCCGCATTGCTGCTGGCACAGTCCTGTTCGCGGGTGATGCTGCGCCAGGCCGCCGGCTGCATCGTCAATATTTCCTCGGTCAACGCCATTCGCGGGCACGAGGGGGTGGCGGTCTACAGCGCCACGAAGGCCGCGCTCGATGGTTTCACCCGCTCCCTGGCGCGCGAGCTCGGCCCGCGCAACATCCGGGTGAATTCCGTGGCGCCCGGCTATTTCGAATCGGACATGGTAAAGGGCATGGAGCCGGCGCAGAAGGACCGCATCGCGCGGCGCACGCCGCTGCGCCGGCTGGCGCGGATCGACGAGATCGCCGCCGCCGTGCATTTCCTCGCATCGGACCAGGCATCGTTCATCACCGGCCAGACGCTCGTCGTCGATGGAGGCATCACATGCTGAACCCACCCGGCGCAGCGGAGATCGAGACGATCGTGCACGCCCGCATCCGCGCCATTCTGGAAGACCGTGGCGAGGACAGCATCTCCATCGCCGGCACGGACAAGCTGAACGGCACGCTGGGCCTGACCTCGCTCGACCTCGCCTTGCTGGTCGCGGAGCTGGAAGCCGAGCTGGGGGTCGATCCCTTCGCCAAACTGGTTTCCGTCACCGCCGTGCGCAGCGTGGACGATCTGGTCGCGGCCTATCGCCTGGCTTTTACACCCGTGCAGCCGGGCGAAAGGGATGACGGCCTGGCCGAGGCCGCGAGGCGCGCCGAGGCTCGGCGGGCACGCATGGCGGGCGGCTGATGTCCGGCTCGCGCGGTATCGCCATCATCGGGGTTGCCTGCCGCTTTCCAGGCGCTGCCAACCCACGCGAGTTCTGGCGCAATCTGTGCGATGGCGTGGATTCGATCCGGTTCTTTTCCGATGCCGAACTCGCCGCCGCCGGCGTGCCGGCGGCGACGTTGCAAAACCCGGCCTACGTCAAGGCCAGCCCGACGATCGACGGCATCGAACAGTTCGATGCCGCCTTCTTCGAATACTCCCCGCGGGAGGCCACGCTGATGGACCCGCAGCACCGGCTACTGCTGGAAGTCGCGTGGGAGGCGTTCGAGGATGCCGGCCAGGTTCCCGGCACATCCAGGGAACCGGTCGCGGTTTTCGCCGGCACCGGCGGCATCGTCAGCACCTACCTGATCGGCCGGATGCCGTACACCAGCGAACTCCCGGACTATACCGGCACACTCGCGCATATCGGCAATGACAAGGATTTCCCGAGCACGCGGATTTCCTACAAGCTCAACCTCACCGGCCCCAGCATCAACGTGCAAACCGCCTGCTCCACCTCGCTGGTGGCGGTGCATCTGGCCTGCCAGTCGATCCTTTCCGGTGAAAGTGGCATGGCGCTGGTCGGCGCCGCCTCGGTCCGGGTTCCGCATATCGCCGGGCATGTCGGGGTGAAGGGCGGCATCTGGTCGCTGGATGGGCATTGCCGGGCGTTCGACGCGGACGCGACCGGCACGGTGTTCGGCAGCGGCGTCGGCGCCGTGCTGCTGAAGGAACTGTCCCAGGCGATCGCCGACGGCGACAACATCTATGCCGTGATCCGCGGCTCGGCGGTGAACAACGACGGCGCCGAGAAGGTCAGCTACACCGCGCCAAGTGCCGCCGCGCAGGCACGCGCGATGGTGGAGGCGCTGACCATCGCGGATGTCTCGCCCGAGCAGATCGGCTATGTCGAATGCCACGGCACCGGCACCATCGTCGGCGACCCGTTGGAGATCGACGCGCTGACCCGCGCCTTCCGCACCCGCACGGAGCGGCAGGGCTTCTGCACGGTGGGGTCGGTGAAGGCGAATATCGGCCATCTGGAACAGACCGCCGGGCTCGCCGCCATCATAAAGACCGCGCTGGCGCTGAAGTTTCAGAAGATCCCGCCGCAGATCAACTTTCAAACCGCCAACCCGAAGATCGATTTTTCCGCCAGTCCCTTCGTGGTCGAGACCGCACCCAGGGACTGGCCGGCATCCGGCACGCCGCGCTTCGCCGCGGTCAATTCGCTCGGCGTCGGCGGCACCAACGCCTTTCTGGTGCTGGAGGAAGCGCCCGCGCGGGCCGCGATTCCGGCGCAGACGGGCCGGCAGCATCTGTTCACCCTGTCCGCGCGCAGCGAAGCCGCTCTGGCGGCGGCCGTTGCCCGCCACCGGGACTGGCTGGCGGAAAACCCCGAGGCGGAGATTGCCGATATATGCGCCACGCTCAGCGCCGGGCGGACGCATTTCCCGCACCGCTTCGCAACGGTGGCGGCGTCCGTGCCGGAACTGCGGGCGGCGCTGGCCGAGGATGCGCTGCCGCTGGCGCTGAACGCGGCCAGGGCGGGCCGGCGGCGCATCGCCTTCCTGTTCTCCGGGCAGGGCTCGCAGTATCCGGGGATGGCGGCGGAACTGTACCGCCACCAGCCGGTATTTCGTGCCGCCATCGACCGTTGCGCGGCGGCGCTGGAAAATCGGCTCGACCCGCCTTTGCTCGACGTGCTGTTCGACCGCAACGGCCAGGGCGTGCTGATCCATGAAACCGCCTATACCCAGCCGGCGCTGTTCGCCGTGCAGGCGGCACTGACGGCGCTGTGGCGATCCTGGGGGATCGTGCCGGAATTCGTGCTCGGCCACAGCGTTGGCGAGTTCGCCGCCGCCGTCTGCGCCGGGGTCTACACGCTGGAGCAGGCGCTCGGGCTGATCGCGGAGCGCGCGCGCCTGATGCAGGCGCTGCCGGCGAACGGCGGCATGGCGGCGATCTTCGACGATGACGCCAGCGTTGGCGAGGCGATCGCCCGTCAAGGCTCGGGGCAGCTGACGATCGCCGCGCGAAACGGTCCGCACAGCACGGTGATCTCCGGCGCCCGCGATGCGGTTGCCGCCGTCGCTGCCGATTTCGAGCAACGCGGCATCCGCGCCCAGGTGTTGACGGTCTCGCATGCCTTCCACTCGCCGCTAATGCAGCCGGCGATGGCCGGGCTGGCCGATTGTGCAGCGGCGTTGCCGACCAAGGCGCCGGAACTGCCGTGGATCTCGACCCTTACCGCCGAAACGGTCACCACGGCGCCGGATGCCGGCTACTGGTGCGACCACGCCTTGCGCCCGGTGGATTTCCTCGGCGGGATCCGCCGGCTGGCGGAAGCCGGCGCGACCGATTTCATCGAGATCGGACCCGGCGGGACCCTGCTGGCGCTCGGCCGGCAATGCATCGATGGCGACGAGCCCATATGGCTCGCCTCCCTCAGCCGGCGCGGCGAGCAGCGGGAAGTCCTGGCCAGCCTGGGCCAGCTTTATACCACTGGCCACGCGATCGACTGGGATGGTTTCAATCGCGCCCATACCGCACATAGGATATCGCTGCCCACCTACCCGTTCGAGCATCGGCGCTTCTGGCTGGAAGACAACCGCAAGCCGTACGAGCCCCAGGAGACGGCCACAGGCCTCGCCGGAACGCGGCTCCGCTCGGCGCTGCCGGAGGCGCAGTTCGAGGTCCGCTACAGCCTGGACCGCCTGCCCTGGCTGAACGACCACCGCATCTACGCCATGCCCGTGCTGCCGACCACCGTCGGCCTGGCCGCGCTGACGGATGCGGCCCGACAGCATTTCAACACCGACCGGGTCGCCGTCGAGAACCTGCAATATCGCGAGGCCCTGGTGCTGCCGGACGCCGGCGGCGCCGAAGCCGATTGCGTGGTGCAGATCATCCTCACCCCGATCGGGACGGATCGTGCCGAATTCCGTCTGGCCAGCCTGGACGCGGCCGGCGGCTGGCGCACGCACATGGTCGGCCTGGTTGCCTCGGGAGCCGATCGGCCGGCTCCGCGGATCCGGGTCGACCAGATTCGGGCGCGCTGCACGACCGCCATTCCGCTCGAGCGGTACTATCCCGCCATCCACGGCCTTGGTCTTGAATACGGTCCGGCCTTCCAGGGCATCCGGTCCCTGCAGCGCGGCGACGGCGAGACCCTCACGCAGGTTGTGCTGCCCCCACAGGTTGCATCCGGCGATGGGCTGCACCCGGCGCTGCTGGATGCGTGCCTGCATGTCTATCCGGCTCTGGTGCCCGGCTACGGCGATTTCGGCGGCGATTACGCGCTGGGCCGGCCAGTGTATCTGCCGATCTCCGTGGAGCGCTTTTCCCGGGTCGCTGCCGATCACCGCACGGTCTGGGTGCACGCCGTGCGCCGCCAGGCCCCCGAAGCGACCGAGGGCATCCTGGTGGTGGACCTTGGGATCTATGACGAGGACGGCAACTGGGTGGCCGCCATCGAGGGGCTGTCGCTGAAGCAGCTGCCGCCGGAGAAGCTCAGCCCGGCACATGCCGCCGGCAAGGTGGATTATCTGTATCAGGTGCAATGGGCAGAACGCCCTGCCCTAGAGGAGGTTTCCGGCGATGCGATGGCGGACGGCTGGCTGCTGCTGGCCGACCGCCGGGGCGTCGCGGCGAAGATCGCCGCCGAGCTTCGCAAGGGCGGCGCGAGTTGCGACCTGCTGTATCTCGATGATCGCGTCCTGGCGGATGACGTCCGCACGTGGGGGAGCAGCGAGACACTGACGGAAGATCTTGCCCGCGTTCTCGCCGCGCACGCCGCCGGTGGCATGAAGGTGCGGCACGTCCTGCATCTCTGGGCGCTCGATCCGGTGGACGATGCCGATCTCCAGGCAACCCAGCGCCGCATCGCCGGCGGCGCGCTGGCCCTGTTCCAGGCGCTGGGCGCGGCGCGCGCCGAAGGGACCGCCGACGCCCGCATCTGGCTCCTGACCGCCAACGCGGTCGCGGCCGGTACGACAGACACGACGACCGAACCGGCCCAGGCGACGCTTTGGGGCTTTGGGCGCAGCGCTGCGCTGGAGCATCCGCAGATCTGGGGTGGCCTGATCGACCTGGACCGGTCCACAGACGCAAACGGAGTGATGCGGGAAATCCTGCACGGCGACCGGGGCGACCAGATCGCGCTGCGAGCCGGCCATCGGTTTGCGGCGCGGTTCGTCCGGTTGCCACAGCCTCCACAGCCCGAAACCGCATTGGACGCTGATGGCTGCCACCTGATCACCGGCGGCCTGGGCGCGCTGGGGGTGGAGGTGGCCAAATTCCTGATCACCCGACGCGGCGCCAGGCATCTGGTGCTGGTCAGCCGGCGCGGCGAGGCCGATCCGGCGGCAGCTTCGGTCCGGCAGACGTTGCAGGCCCTGGGTGCCGCCGTCGTCATCCAGGCCGCCGACATCACCCGTGCCGAGGATGTCGCTGGGCTGATCGCCGACATCGGCGATGGTCCGTGGCCCCTGAAGGGCGTGTTCCACGCCGCCGGACTGCTGGATGACGGCATCCTCGCGCAGATGGACTGGCCGAAATTCTGGCGCGTGCTGGCCCCGAAGATCGCCGGCGGCTGGCTGCTGCATGACGGCACGAAGCACCTGGCGCTCGAGCATTTCGTGCTGTTCTCCTCGGTGCTCAGCCTGATCGGCGCGCCGGGGCAGACCAACTACACTGCGGCCAATGCCTATCTGGACGCGCTGGCCGCACACCGGCGCAGCCTCGGCCTGCCGGCTCTGGCGCTGAACTGGGGCCCCTGGGCGGACGCCGGGCTGGCCACGGCCTCCGGCGAGCGCGGCGAGGCGATCTGGCGCTCACGCGGCACCCATTACATCCCCGCCGAAACCGGCTGGCAGGCGCTGGATGCATTGATCGGCAGCGAGGCTGGCCACGCCGCGATCACCCTGACCGACTGGCCGGTGTTCCTGCGCCAGTTCCCCACCGTGCCGCCGTTCTTCTCCAGCCTGGTGCCGGCCGCGGGCGCGCGCCCGGTTTCCGGCACGCAGGACGCCGCCGCCATCCGCGCCCGGCTGGAAGCCGCCGCCCCGCAGGATCGCCGGGCCGTGTTGATTAACTTCATCCGCCAGCAGGCCCAGACCACGCTCGCTTTGACGGAGGAGATCGATCCCGCCCGCTCGCTGCGTGAATATGGCCTCGACTCGCTGATGGCCGTCACATTGGTCAACCGGCTGGAAGCGGCGCTCGGCGTAAAGATCGCGACCACCAAGCTGATCGCCGGCCCCAGTGTGGAAGCCCTCGCCGGCGAGATCCTGCCGGACCTGGAATTCGGCGAGGTCAAAGCGGAACCGCGCCCCGAAAGCCGGCCGGACGCTGCCGCCGCCGGGCGCTGGGTCGTCACCGTGGGTCCACGCGCCGCGCCGCGCATGCGGCTGTTCTGCTTCCCCTTCGCCGGTGGCGGCTCGGCGGTGTTCCAGGCCTGGGCGCAAGGCATCGACCCCGGCATCGAAGTGGTGGCGATCGAACCCCCGGGACGCCTCAGCCGCATCCTGGAACCCCCGGTCACGGAAATGAGCGACTTCGTCGCTCAATTGCTGCCGGAGTTGACCCCACTGCTGGACCTGCCCTTCGCCTTCTTCGGGCATTGCCTGGGCGGCCTGACGATGTACGAGACCGCGCGGCGCCTGATCGGTTCCAGCAACCACCGGCCGATGCATCTGTTCGCATCCGGGTCCCGCCCGCCGGACATGCTGGCCGATATGGGTCCGTTCGAGGAACGCCTGACACGCGACCTGCTGGCGCTCGCCGAGTTCCGCGCCGACCTGCCGGCGCATCTGCAGCCGGAGGACGTGTTCGCCGATATCGTGCGGCATTTCGACATGCAGGCAACCGACCGGTTCCTCGACGATCCCGAACTGCGCCGGCTGATGCTGCCGGTGGTGCGCGCCGAGTTTCAGATGGTCGCCAATTACGTGCATGTTCCCGAAACGCCGTGGGAAATCCCGATCACCTGCTTTGCCAACCGCGGCGACACCTATGTTTCCCGCCAGCACGCCTTGGGCTGGGGGCGGTTTACCAATACAAGGCTGCAGATCCATATTCGCCGCAGCGACCATTATTCGATTGTGGATGACGTCCAGTTCATCCAGACCGAGATCAACCGCGAACTGAGAGCCTGAGCCATGCCGTCCGCCTGCCTGACCCTGCCAGCGAGAGCCAAGGCCAGATGAGCGAGCCCCCCCGATGAGCGAAACCCAGGGCGGCGCGGTCTCGGGCTGGCTGGCACAGATCGGCCTGTCCAAATACGCGACGGTATTCGCCGAGAACGGCATAGATCTGGACATCCTGGCCGACCTGACCGAGGCCGATCTGGCCGGCATCGGCGTCGTGCTTGGCGACCGCAAGCGCCTGCTGCGCGCCATCGCCGCCCTGCAGCCCGCACCGGCCACTGCCCCACTGGCTTCCGCACACGCCGCTTCCGTTCCCCACCCGGCGCCCGCCCCGTCGCAGGCTGCTTCCGTTCCGGCAGAATCCTGGCGGCGGCACCTGACGGTGCTGTTCTGCGACCTCGTCGGCTCCACGCCGATGTCGCATCGCCTGGACCCGGAGGATTTCAGCCAGATCATCCACGATTTCCAGGATGCCTGCACCGGCACGATCACCCGCGGCGCCGGCTACATCGCCCGCTTCATGGGCGACGGCATCCTGGCCTATTTCGGCTATCCGCAGGCGCATGAGGACGACGCGCAGAGTGCCGCGCGCGTGGGCCTGGAACTGGTCGCCAAGGTCGGGCAGCTGCGCACGCCGGATGGCGAGCCGTTGCGCGTGCGCGTCGGCATCGCCACCGGCCTGGTGGTGGTGGTGGGCGAGGCCATCGGCACGGGCATGGCGCAGGAACAGTCGGTCGTCGGCGAAACCCCCAACCTGGCGGCGCGGCTGCAAGGCTTGGCCGAGCCCGGCACCGTGCTGGTATCGGACAGCACGCACCAGTTGCTGGGCGATATGTTCGCCTATGAGGATCTCGCCCTGCACGCGATCAAGGGGCTCGATGAGCCGGTGCGGGTCTGGCGGGTGCTGCGCGAGCAGAAGAACGAAAGCCGCTTCGACGCCACCCGATCCCGCAATCTGACCCAGCTGATCGGACGCAATCCGGAGTTGCTGCGGCTGTCCGAACTTTGGCAGTCGGCGCGGGCCGGCAATGGCCGGGTTGCCCTGGTGTCCGGCGAGGCTGGGATTGGCAAGTCGCGCATCTGCCGGGCATTGCTGGATATCGTGGCGAACGAGCCGCATTACGGCATGCGCTACCAATGTTCCCCGCACCATGTGCAAAGTCCGCTCTATCCGATCATCGGCCAACTGGAACATGCGGCCCATTTCGAGCGCGATGACAGCGCCGATATGAAACTCGACAAGCTGGCGCGGTTGCTGGACGAGGCCGGGATCAACACGCCGGACGACACGGCGCTGTTCGCCGCCCTGCTGTCCATTCCCGCCGAGCACCGCTATCCGCTGCCGGAGATAAGCCCGGCGCGCCAGCGCGAGCGCACGATCGATGCGCTGGTCCGGCATTTATTCGCCCTCGCGTCTCACCGGCCCGTGCTGCTGGTAATGGAGGATCTGCACTGGATCGACCCGACCACGCTGGAGCTGTTGCACCGCTGTCTGGCCAGGGCCCAGGGCGCACCTATCCTGATGGTGCTGACATTCCGACCCGAGTTCTTTCCGCCCTGGCTCGATCAGCCGCATGTCAGCATGTTCCCGCTGAACCGCCTTGGCCACGAGGAAGTCGTGGCGATGATCGAACGGGTGACGGGCGGGCGCAGCCTGCCGGCGGATGTCTACCAGCAGATCATCAGCCGCACCGACGGCGTGCCGCTGTTCGTGGAGGAACTGACCAAGACCGTATTGGAATCCGGCATCCTGCGCGAGGCCGGCAATCGTTACGAGCTGGTCGGCCCGCTGCCGCCGCTCGCCATTCCCGCCACGTTGCAGGAAACCCTGATGGCGCGGCTGGACCGGCTGGCCTCGATCCGCGAGGTCGCGCAGGTCGCCTCCGCCCTGGGGCGGGAATTCTCGTTCCGTCTGCTCAGCGGCGTCACCCAGATGCCGCGCGCCGAACTGGCCGCGGCGCTGGCCCAGCTATCGGGCGCGGACATGATCCATGGCCGCGGCGATCCGCCCGACAGCCACTATATCTTCAAGCACGCGCTGGTGCAGGGCGCGGCCTACGAAACCCTGTTGCGCACACGCCGGCGCCAGTTGCACGCGCGCATCGCCGAGGTTCTGGTGCGGGAATTCGCCAGCACCGCCGAGACCCAGCCGGAACTGATCGCGCATCACCTCAGCCAGGCGGGGCTGGATGAAAGCGCCATCCAGTATCTGCGCCGCGCCGCGCAACGATCGATCCAGCGCTCGGCCAACGCGGAGGCGATCAGCCATCTGAAGCAGGCGCTGGAACTGCTGCACACGCTGCCCGAAACGCCGGAGCGGCAGCAGGCGATGCTGGACGTGGACATCGCGCTGGGTCAGGCGATGATCGCGGGCATCGGCTATGCCGCGCCGGAGACGCGCAAGGTGCTGAACCGCGCCAAATCCAACATCAACGAAACCACCGAGCCGGAGAAGAAGCTCGCCATCCTCTACGGGCTTTGGTCCGGCTATTATGTCGGCAGCGACATGGCCATGCAGCGCGAGACCGGCGAGGCCTTTCTGGAGGAAGCGACGCGCATCGGCGACGTGGCCGCGCAATGCATCGCCAACCGGCTGCTGGGCGCCACCCTGGTCATGCAGGGACAGTTCGAGGCCGGCCGCGAACGGCTGGAGCGGGCGATGGCGCTGTACGATCCCACCGACCATCCGCGCTACCGCTTCCAGTACGGCCAGGACATCGGCACGACGGCACTGTGCTACCTGACCTGGGCGCTATGGCATCTCGGCGACTACGAGCGCGCGGTGGAGACGGGGAAGCGGGCGATGGACCAGGCGCAGTCTCTCGCCCATCCGCACACCATCGCCTACACGATGTGCCATGCGCTGGGCATGATCGACACGTTCCGCCTGCGCCCGGAAGCGACCCTGACCTACGCCTACGACATCATTCATCTGTGCGAGGAGCACGGCTTTCCGTTCTGGGCCGCCGGCGGGCGCATCCTGGCCGGCTGGGCGAACACCCATGCCGGCGACGGCCGGCGCGGCATCGAGCAGTTCCGTGCCGGCCTGTCCGCCTGGCGCGGCAGCGGGGCGCAGATCTGGGTGCCCTATTACCTGGCGATGGAGGCCGAGGCCCAGGTCCGCCTGGGGCAGGCGGATCTGGCGCTGGGCAAGATCGACGAGGCCATCGCGGTGGCGAGCCAGACCGGCGAGCGCTGGTCCAGCGCGGAACTGCTGCGGGTGAAGGCCGCCATCCTGCTGGCAAGGGACCCGGCCGGCACCGCCGAGGCGGAACGGCTGCTGACGGAAGGCCTCGGGATCGCCACGGCGCAAAACGCCCGGCACTGGCAGGCGCGGCTTGCCGCCGACCTGGCGCGGATCTGGCGCGGCGCGGGACGCGAAGCGCAGGCGAGCGAGCTGCTGTCGAGACACCGCAATGCCCTGGCGGAGCGGTGGATCGGAACGCCTGCCGACGAAGCCTGAAACGACGGACCGCCGCGGTCCGCAACGCATATTCGACGCGCCACGCACAGGAGAACCGCCATGAGCGACGACGCCGGACAGCCTGGGACACGCGCAGCCAAGAAGGGACGCACGGCGCTGATGCTGGGCGGCGGGGCGCCGAATTTTCCCCTGATGGCCGGCGCCCTGCTCGCCTTCGACCAGGCGGGGGTGAAGTTCGACCTGATTTCCATGACCGGGGCCGGGTCGGTGCTGGGGCTGATCTACCTGTCGCCGAAGGGCCTGACCCGCAAGGAGGCGCTGGAGAACGCGGTGAACTACGGCATCGCCGACGCGATCTATGCCATGCTGCCTATCAACTACAAGATGTTCCAGAAATCCGGCTACCGCGCCGACCGGTTCCGCGCCGCCTGCGACGCCAATCCGTACCTGCAACGGATCATGAACCAGTACGGCATGAACGACGCCGACAAGCTGCGCAGCGACGCGGTGCAGTTCCTGCTGGCCATGATGTGCCCGACCGATCTGAACCTGTACAGCACCGGCCTGTGCGCCCACGCGCCGTTCATCGAGCACGTGGTCGATTTCGCCAAGCTGAAGGATCAGCCGATCGACTGCGTGCTGAATGCCTACTGCATCGAGGACAAGAAGGTGCGGGAATGGCGCAAGGACGTGATCGACGAGCATCATTTCCGCGCCAGCCTGTCGTTTCCGTTCATCTATCCGCCCTATCGGGTGGACGGAAAACACTATTTCGAGGGCGCCGCCTACGAGGCGCTGAACCTGGGCGGCATCGGGATGGACGAGGACCCGAACAGCCTCGGCCTGTTCCCCGACAATGACGACGATCCCACGCATCAGCACGCGCATCTGGACCGGATCATCGTTTTCAACATCATGACCCGCGACCTGATCAAGCGGCCCGGCAACCTATGGGACGCGTATGGTCAGTCGATCATTCTGCCCCTGGTGGCGAATGCCCAGAACGAGGAGAAGTTCATTCGGATCTGGCAGCAATATGGCCATCTGTTCGGACCGCTGAAGCATGTGGACCTGCGCCACCCGTCCGCGGCGGACAAGATGCTGATCGATGCCGTTCAGCTGCTGCTGGACCGCGTCAACGCGCAGCCGGAGGCCCAGGGCACGCAGCCGATCACGGTGGAGATGCTACGCGAGAAGCTGCCGCCGAAAATCTATGACGTGGGCTTCGACATTCCCGCCAGCCACCAGGCGCAGACGCTGGAATGGAAGCGCTCCAATCTGGATTTCCTGTTCAAGCTCGGCGTTCAAACCGGGGAAACCTACGTCGCCGCCCATCCCGAACTGGTCGGGTAGGGCCGGCCGCGGTCAGCCGCCCGCGAGAAAGGCGGCGATCGCCGGATTGGCGGCGAGGTCGGCCCTGTCCTGCCCGGTCGGCAGCTGCGGGCGGTCGCGGTCGTGGTTGACCATGCACAGGAAGCCCATCGGCTCGCCGGCGGTGGCGCGAAACTGGTGCCAGGTCCAGGCGGGGATGGTGATAAGGTCGTGCGGCTTCACGTCGCGCACGGTATCACCCAGAAGACATTTGCCATGGCCGCGCAGGATCATCACCGCGTGCATGTGCTCGTGGCGTTCCAGCGTCGAGTAGCCGCCGGCAGCCATCTCGAAATAGCGCAACTCGCAACCGAGTGCGGCTTCCTTGAACAGGGTCTGGCGGGAGATCGCCTTGAACGGCGCGGCGCCGTCTTCCTTGTAGGGGGCGTGCTCCACCCCGTTCCAGCGAAAGCCCGGCCGGCTTTCGCGCAACAGGTCCGCCTGGGCGGTTCCGGTCGGGTTCATATCCATGCGTATCTATCCATTCGCTTGGCCGTAGACATGTCCGGCGACGGCGCGGGTGAAGGCGGTGGTTTCCTCGGTCAGCCGCTCGCGTGCGAGCAGCAGATTGCCGCCGATCAGCAACATCGTGTCGGGGCCGTAGAAGTCAAGCTTTTCGGGCACGCGGGCCAGGGTCATGCCGCCGGCGGGAACCGGCAGGGCCGGGCGCCGCGGCGGCGGAGCAGCCTTGGCATTGGCCGCCAGATCCCGGCAGGTCTGCGGCGAATACCCGAACCGGCCGCCATAGGTGGGAAAGATCACCGCATCCGCGCCCAGCAGCGGAAACAGCTTGCCGATCAGCAGTTCCGGGGCGATGCCCGCCGCGCCGCCCAGGGTCGGATGCGCCATGAACGCGAAATCGGGGTTGTCGCGCACCAGCGCCTGGATGTTGGAGGGGCCGGCGATCATCGGGGCGACGATGACCGTGGTGACCCCCGCCTGCCGGGCCAAAGCGAGCTGGGCACGCAACTGATCCAGATTGCCGGCCAGGCTGGGGGCGTATTGTGTGGCGTGGCCGGTCGCCGCGTTGGCCCGGCGCACCGCCTCCGCGCAGGCGCGCACCCGATCGGCGAACGGGCTGTAACGCTGGTCGGCCAGCCCGTGGTCGTCCTTGATGAAGTCCACCCCGCCGCGGGCGAAACGCTCGGCCAGCAGCGCGAGGCGGGCCGCGGACAGGCCCTGCGGCTTCAGGGCCGAGCAGGTCAGTGCCCGGCCATGCGCGCCGGCGCGCGCACGCAGGCCGGCGATGCCATGGTGGGGTCCGGGGAAGCTGCCGGCGGACAATCCGGCCGGCAGGATCACGTCCCGCAGCGTCACGTCGGACTGCAGGGACGTGTTGCCGAACAGCATGTTCAGCAGCTGGCCGAAATCGCCGTTTCCCGCGCTGTCCAGCAAGGTGGCGACGGCAAGGCCTATGCGGACCTCGAACACGCCCTGGCCCAGATCGGCGATCGCTTCAACCCGCCCGACGATGTCGGTCAGGACGGCGGGTTCGTCAATCGCCGCGATCGGCATTTCCACGCTCTGCTCGACCGCGATCGCCAGGGCGCGGGATTCGAGCGTGGCGGGGTCATCGGATCGGACACGGTAAATGGCGGTCAGTCGCGAGGTCATGGCGGCCTATGGACGGCGTCGGCGTTCGGGGGATCGGTGCGAGGTCCGGGACTTTCTAGCGCGAAGGATCCCGCTTTGACCAATTTCCCCATCGGGGAGATCGTTCGCAGGACAAGGCATGCGCATGCGGCAAGGATCCTCGCCCCTGCATGCGCGGACCGCGATCAACCCACGCAGGACCGGTACGTGAAAAACGCGCCGGGTTTCCCCGGCGCGTTTCCTGCCTCAGCCGACTGGACCGGGTGCGGTCTAGGTTCGTTCGATCGTGCGGTTCCGCCGGCGGCGGCGAACCGAGCCGATGGCAGGGATCAGAGCCAGCGAGCCCACGCCCACGCCATAGACGGCAAAGGCGGAAGGCTCCGGGGCCGGGGTCACGACGCAGGCCAGGCCGCAGCCGGCGCCGCCGCCGTTGGAGATCACGACATGGAAGCCGGGCAGCGCGCCGGGAGGCGTCGTGACGATGTAGGTGGTGAAGCCGAGCGGATCGAAGAAGCTCGCCTGATAGGCCTGGTGGCCGAAGCAGCCGAGATTGGGAACGGCGCTGCCCACCGGGCCGAGACCGTAGGCGGCACCGCCGGGGGCGACGATGTTGCCGTCGAAGCAGGAGCCAAGGCCCGGATAGCCGCCGCCGGAACCGGCGACATGGCTGTTGCCGGTGCCGGCGAGAGCGCCGGTCAGGCCGACGATGGAGTCGAACTGCGACCCGCCCTGGTAGTCCTCGATGGCGACGCTGCGCCCGGCGCTGAGGAATCCGGCAACCGTCGCGGCGTCCGCGGTGGACAGGGGAGACTCACTGCAGCACGTGCCGGGAGACGCGATGTAGAGAGCGGAATAGTCGAGGAGCATCGTGGACAGGGTCGGCAGACCCGTGGAGCCCGAGGAAAGGCTGCCGAGGAAGGACGAGCCGACCGTGGGCGCTCCGACCGGGCTGGAGTTCACGATCGCGATCGGCAGGCTCGAGGCAGTGGAGAAGCTCGCGAGACCGTTCAGGAAGTCGGTGCTGTACGGGTTGAGGCGGTGGAAGGTCTGCGCGTCGCTGCCTTCCAGGATCAGAAGGCCGGTGGCCGAAGCGGGCACCGAAACGGAGAGACCGATCAGGGCTGCCGTGACGGCAAGCGCTGACCGGATCTTCTTCAGGCTGAACTGCATGGTGTCGTCCTCCAATGAGGGTTGGGATAAAGGCTGGGCAGGACAGGTCCAGGCGATTGCGTCAGGCCTTGGGAGCGAAGTGGGAGGGTCGCCGAAGCCAATAGCTAACGCATTTCATCGTTCCGGCACCCCAAAGTTACACATCGAAATGGCGAGTGCAAGGGTCTTTACCAAAATTCCGTTCGGTAGATACGAAATTCTTATATTTGCCGCGACAATGAGCTTTTTGTCGCTTCGAGTCCAGGATTTCCGTCATTGGCGCATTTTTCCAATGGATCGGACCTGCGGCAGTGGGCATGTGCATGCCGTTATGTTACAATTACTGGAGTACGCGCTCCGCGACCCGCCCTGCCGATTCGTGACCATTACGGGCACACCTGGCCGATCGGGCGTGCTCGCGACGGCCGCAACGTTGCATCGCAATGGAGTATCCGGGCATGAGCATTCCGTCACCGCCAGGCATATCCCGCCGCTGGCGACGATATCCGTTGAAGGGCGCGACCGATGGAGGAGACTGCCGTGACGGGCCAAAACCTTTCCCTGGCCGAGGAAGTGGTCCTGCTGATGCTGGACGATGCGACCGGCGATTTCCGCGAATTGCCGCCCGGAGGAATGGGCGTGGCGCTGGGCGGCGCCCTGCTGATGGACCTGGCACTGGCCGGCC
Source organism: Rhodospirillales bacterium (assembly GCA_037442565.1). Taxonomy (GTDB): domain Bacteria; phylum Pseudomonadota; class Alphaproteobacteria; order Acetobacterales; family Acetobacteraceae; genus PALSA-911. The sequence continues at coordinate 45 of JBBIQA010000070.1, read as the reverse complement.
GGATCGACTCCGACCTGCAGCGGTTGTTCGCCGTGGCCACGGAAC
>JBBIQA010000069.1:13622-20480 GCA_037442565.1 Rhodospirillales bacterium | reverse complement strand
ACCGGTTCATCGATCATGACAGCCAAGCAAAGCAGCTGATCCAGGCCGGGCTGACCGCAAAGGATATCGTGCAGACGGCACTCTCGGCGCTCGGGATCGCCACGGCCGGCACGCTGGGTGCCGCGCGCGCCTGAATGGCGAAGCGCCGGGCGGATCAGTTGCTGGTCGACCGTGGCCTGGTGGAAAGCCGGACGCGTGCCCAGGCCCTTATTCTTGCGGGAAAGATTTTCAGCGGGGAGCGGCGCGTGCAGAAGGCCGGCGATCCGATGGCCGAGGACGCGCCGCTGGAGGTGCGCGGCCAGGACCATCCCTGGGTCTCCCGCGGCGGCCTGAAGCTGGAGCACGCGCTGAAGGCATTCTCCCTGTCGCCGGAGGGGCGAATCTGCCTGGATGTCGGCGCGTCGACCGGTGGCTTCACCGACGTGCTGCTGGCGCATGGTGCGGCCAAGGTGCATGCGGTGGATGTGGGGCATGGCCAACTGGCCTGGAAGCTGCGCAGCGATCCGCGCGTCGTCGTGCATGAGAAGACCAATGCCCGCCACCTGACCGCGGCGGAGATTCCCGACCCGATCGGCGCCCTGGTCTGCGATGCCAGCTTCATCGGACTGGCGACGGTGCTGCCCGCACCGCTGGCACTGTGCGCGCCCGGCGCCTGGGCGGTGGCGCTGATCAAGCCGCAATTCGAGGCGGGGCGGGAACGGGTCGGCAGCAAGGGAGTGGTGCGCGATCCCGCCGTGCACGCAGCTGTGTGCGAGCAGGTTCGGGCCTGGTGGGCGGGATTGCCGGGCTGGGAAGTGCTGGGAATCGCGGAGAGTCCGATCACCGGGCCGGAGGGTAATCGCGAGTTCCTGCTGGCGGCCCGCAAGACCGCCGCCTGAGCCGCTGATTATGTGCGCTTATATGTGTTTGCCGGGTGGCTGGCGGGCTGCCGGCCGAGTTCGGCCAGCAAGGCCCAGACCTTGCCCGGCTCCATCGCCACGGCCGGGTCGTTCAATTGCCGGTCCAGCTCTTCCTGCACCCGCGCGTATTCCTGTTCCGTCATCGCCTGACTTCCATCCTGCCTTGCCGATGCGGGATGAAAGCGGGGAATTGCGGCAACGGTCGGGCAGTTTTGTGAAGCGATCGTGACCCTGTTCAGACCGTCAGGTACCGGCTGCGGATCGCCTCCTCCTCGGCCCGGAACACCTCCGGCGTGGCGGCGTAGACCATGCGGCCCTTGACCATGATGTGCAGTTCGTCGGCCACCGCCTCGGCGAGCTTCATGTTCTGCTCGATCAGCAGGATGGTCACGCCTTCCTGGCACAGCCGGCGGATCACCGCCGCGAGTTCGCGCACCACCAGCGGCGCCAGGCCCTGGCTCGGCTCGTCCAGCAGCACCACCTTGGGGTCGCTGACCAGCGCGCGGGCGATCGCCAGCATCTGCTGCTCGCCGCCCGATAGCTGCGACCCGCGGTTGCCGGCGCGCTCGCGCAGCGAGGGGAACAGCTCCAGCAGCCGCTCGACCGGCCAGGCCCGGGCTGGCCTGCGCTCGCCGACGCGGATGTTCTCGAGCACGCTGAGGTCGGGGAAGATCAGCCGGCCTTCCGGCACGTAGGCCACGCCGGCGCGCGCCACCAGGTGCGGCGGCCAGCCGGCGATGTCCTGGCCGTCCAGCAGCACCTGCCCGGAGGTCGGCGGCACCAGGCCCATGATGCTGCGCACGGTCGTGGTCTTGCCGACGCCGTTGCGGCCGAGCACCGCGCAGATGCGGCCGCGCGGCACGTCGAGGTCGACGCCCTGCAGGACGTGGCTGGCGCCGTAATGGGCGTGCAGGCCTTCAATGCGCAACATCACGCGTATCCGCCGAGATAGGCGGCCTGCACGTTGGCATCGGCCTTCACCGCTTCGGGCACATCGTCGGCGATCACCGTGCCCCGGTGCAGCACGGTGATCTTCTGCGCCAGGCGGAAAACCACCTCCATGTCGTGCTCCACCAGCAGCACCGTCAGCTGTCCGCCGGCAAGCAGGCCGGCCAGGGTTTCCACCGCGGACAAGGTCTCCTCCACCGACAGGCCCTGTGTCGGTTCGTCCAGCAGCAGCACGCGCGGGTGCTGCGCCAGCGCCATGGCCACTTCCAGCAGCCGCTGGTCGCCGTGCGACAGCAGGCCGGCGGGACGGTTGGCAATCTCCGTCAGCCCCAGGCGTTCCAGGGCTTCGTCGCCGCGGCGCGCGGCCTCGGCGAACACGCCGCCGCCGCCATAGGGCTGCCAGCGTCGCGCCAGCCGCGCCTGCGCGGACAGGCGGGCGTTCTCGCGCGCCGTCATTTCCGGAAACAGCGCGGTGAGCTGGAACGTGCGCGACAGCCCGGCCTGGCAGATGCGGTAGGAGGACAGGCCGGTCAGGGAGCGTCCGTCGAACCGCACCTCGCCCTCCGTGGCGCGGACGACGCCGGTGATCAGGTGGAACAGGCTGGTCTTGCCGGCGCCGTTCGGCCCGATCACCGCGCGCACCTCGCCGGCTTCCACCCGCATGGACACCTGGTTGACGGCGACGAGACCGCCATAGCGCTTGGTCAGCCCGTCCAGTTCCAGCAATGCCACCGGCTCAGGTCCGAACCTGCTTGGGCAGCCGCGACGTCAGCAATCCCCAGATGCCCTGCGGCGCGAACAGCACGAAGCCGATGAAGATCAGGCCGAAGAACAGCGCCCAGGATTCGGTGTATTCGCTGAGCACGTGCTCCAGCAGCATGAAGAACGCCGCCCCCAGGATCGGGCCTATCAGCGTGCCCTGGCCACCGACGATGACCATGATCAGCACCTGGCCGGAGAACAGCCAGAACAGCAGGTCGGTATTGGCGAAGCCGGCGAACGGGGCATAGAGCGCCCCGGCCAGTCCGCCGAAGGCGAAGGACACCGCCACCACCGCGATCTTGTAGAGGCGCGTGTTGTAGCCGAGCGACAGGGTCTTGGCCTCGTTCTCCCTTATGCCGCGCAGCACCGCGCCGAAGGGGGAATTCACCAGGCCCCGGCAGAACGCGAACGCGCCGAGCAGGCAGGCCAGCACCAGATAGTAATAACCGTCCTTGGTCTCGAACGCCGTGATCCCGAACGGGCCGGGATGGCGGGGGATGCCCGCCAGGCCGTCGGAGGCGCCGGTCACGCTGGTCCATTTGAACGCCACCGCATATAGCAACTGGGCGAAGGCCAGGGTCAGCATGGAGAACGACACGCCGGTGGCCATCGTGCACACCCAGGCCACGCCGATCGCCACCACGCCGGCCAGAAGGGCGGCGGCCAGCACCGCGAAGGGCAGCGGCAGGCCAGTGTGCAGCAGCAGATAGCCGGAAGCGTAGGCGCCGAGACCATAGGCCGCGGCATGGCCAAAGCTGACCAGCCGCGTGTAGCCGACCATCAGATCAAGGCTCATGGCCAGCAGGCCGAGGATCAGCGCCTCGGTCAGCAGGGTCATGGCGAAGGGCGGCAGACCGAACGGCGCGGCGGCCAGGATGACCGCCGAGAGAATGTAAAGCCGCACGTCAGGCCTCCTTGCCCAACAGCCCGCCGGGCCGGATGACCAGCACCAGCAGCATCAGCAGGTACATCGCGGCCAGGGCGAAATCGGGGAAGTAGTAGTTGCCGAACACCTGCACGAAGGCCACCAGTACCGCCGCCAGCAGCGAGCCGAGGAAGCTGCCCATGCCGCCGATGATCACGATCACAAACGCATCGATGATGGCGTTGCCGGCCATGCCGAGCGAGGCGGTGACCAGCGGGGCCGCCATCACGCCGCCCAGCGCGGCCAGGCCGCAGCCGATGCCGAAGATGGTGGTCCGAACCAGCTTCACGTCCACCCCCAGGGCGTGCACCATCTCCGCGTTCTGGCTGGTGGCGCGGATCAGCAGGCCGAGGCGCGTTCGTTCCAGGAACTGCCAGATCGCGATCGCGACAACCGCTCCGGCGCCGATCAGGAACAGCCGGTAGACCGGGAAGGGCTCGTCGAACAGGAACACGATGCCGGAGAACATGTCCGGCAGCTCGACCTGCAGCGCGTTCACGCCCCAGAGCAGCCGGATGACCTCCCCCAGCACCAGGGTCAGCCCGAAGGTCACCATCAGGAACGCGCTGTCGTCGCGACGATAGAGCCGGCGCAGCAGCCCCATTTCGAATGCCGCCCCGATGGCGCCGCCGACCAGCGGCCCGATCGCCAGCCCGGCCCAGAAGCTGCCGGTCAGGCGCACCGCCGAATAGCCGAGGAACGCGCCCAGCATGAAGAACGTGCCGTGCGCGAAATTGACGATCCGCATGATCCCGAAGATCAGCGTCAGCCCGACCCCGAGGAAGAACAGCAGCGCTGCCTGAGACAGCGCGTTCAGGCACTGCGTCAGCAGAAAAGGCAGCAGGTTCATGGATGGGTCAGTCGTCGTATTCCGTTTTGTTGCATGGCGGCGTGACGCGGTCGGCGGGGTAGGTCGCGATCACCTCCGGCACCGGATGTTCCATGCCGGGCTTCTTCACCACCCGGACGACGAAGCCCGGCTGCGCCGCCTGATGGTCGCAGGCGCGCATGACGATGTGGCCCTTCACGGTGTCGAGCTCCAGGCCCTCCAGGGCAGCGCGCAGCTTGGCCGCCTCGATGCTGCCGGCCTTTTCGATACCGGCCTGCAGCACCATGCAGGACTGGTACTGGTCGCCCTCGAACATCTGCGGCGGGCGCTTGTATTCCGCCTCCCAGGCGGCGACGAAGGCCTTGTTCACGGGGTTGTCCAGGCCGGGCGTATAGCGCGAGCCGCCGACCATGCCGACGGCCGAATCGCCGGTGGCGTTCAGGCCCATTTCATCGACCTGCTCGGTCAGCAACTGCACCTTGTCGCCCAGGCGATACTGCTTGGCCTGTGCGAGGAAGGCGTTGTTGTCGTCGCCGGCCAGCACCAGGTAGACGCCGTCCGCGCCGGACTGTCGGATCTTGGTGATGTAGGTGGAGAAATCCTTCGTGCCGGTGGGCGAGAACACCGCGCCGAGGAAATTTTTGCCCGCGCGCTTGGTCTGGGCCGCGAACACGTCCATGGAGTTGTGGCCCCAGGCGTAGTCCATGCCGAGACCGTAGAAATTCTTCAGCGGTGAATCGCGCAACCACAGCGCCACGGCGCGCGTGCCCATCGGGCCGGAGGTGTTCGGGCGGAAGAAGTTCGGCACCAGGGATTCGGCGGTCAGCCGCCCGTCGCCGTTGTCGCCGGAGATGAAGACCGTGTTCCACTCTGCCAGTTTCGGCACCACCGCCAGCGCTTCGTTGGAGGCGACGATGCAGGTGAGCAGGCGAACGCCGTCGCGCTCGACCATTTCCTGCGCCTTGCGCACGGTGGTGGCGGGGTTGGCGGCGGTGTCCTCGATGACCAGTTCGACCGGACGGCCCAGCAGGCCGCCCTTGGCGTTCACCTGCTTGGCCCAGAACTCGCAGGCCTGGCGCATCTGCGCGCCAATGCCGCCAAGCGCGCCGGTCAGGGCGACGGGCATGCCGATCTTGATCGGATCGGCGGCGAAGCTGCCGCGCGGCAGGGCCGGCAGGGCGGCCATGGCGGCGGCGGCCTTCATCACGGTGCGGCGTGAAACAGTGGACATGTTGCCTCTCCCAGATCCATCGGCCTTTCCGGCTCGATGCTTTGCTGCGCGCAACTTACGGCGCGGCCGGCGTTTCGCGCAATGCCGCCCCGGCGTCAGACCGCCAGGCGGAAGGCGTCCCCGTCGCGTTCGATCCGCCCGGCGGTGGGCGTGGCGAAATGGGTGCCGAGCACCAATGTCGGGGTTCCAGCCAGCCGGTTGAGCAGTTCGCGCCGCGTCGCTTCCGCCATCGCCGGGTCGTGATCGGCGGTGGAACACCATTCCGGATGGCCGAACTGGCAGGGGTGATGGGCGAAATCGCCGGTGATCAGAGCTTCCTCGCCGCGCGAGGAAATCCGCACCGACACATGCCCTGGTGAGTGCCCGAAGCTCGGCACCAGCGAGATCTCCTGGCCGATCCGGTGATCGATCTCGACCAGATCCACCAGGCCGGCATCGTGCACCGGGCGGATGCTGTCATCGACCACGGCCAACATGTCCTCGCGCGTGTTCTTTTCGGTCCAGTATTCGTACTCGATTCTTCCCATCAGGTAGCGCGCCTGCGGGAAGGTGGGCACCCATTTACCGTCGACCAGCATGGTGTTCCAGCCGACATGATCGACGTGCAGATGGGTGCACAGGACCGTATCGATGGTTTCGCGCGCATAGCCGGCGGCGGCGAGGTCGGACAGGAACGCCGTCTGCATGTTGTTCCAGTGCGGAATGCGCCGGTTCTGCTTGTCGTTGCCGAGGCAGGTATCGACGATGATGCGGTGCGTCGGTGTCTGCACCACGAAGGCATGGATGGACATCTTCAGCCGCCAGTTCTCGTCGACGAAATGCGGTTGCAGCCAGGCCATGTGATCGAGGCTCTCGCGGACGGCCTGCGGCAGCAGGAAGCGGCTGCCGCCGGTCATTTCCAGTTCCACGATCTTGGTGATCGTCACGTCGCCGATGCGCCACTTCACGGCCTGTTCCTCCCGGTGTTTGCGGTTATGCTAGCCTGAACATTCAGGGGAGAGAAACCGATGCCGACCGCGGCCGAGGACAAGGATGCCATCCGCGAATTGCTGGCGGAATATTGCTTCGCGCTGGACAATTACCGTTTCGCCGACATGGCGGCGCTGTTCACCGAGGACGGCACCTGGGACACCGCATTCGGCAAGGCGACCGGCCGGGCGGCGATCGCCGATCTCGCCCGCAGCATCAGCAAGCCCGAGGCGGAGCGGCCGCGGCGGATCCACATGGTTGCCAATGTGGTGATCACGCTGCGCGGCGATGCGGC
>JBBIQA010000069.1:3978-13522 GCA_037442565.1 Rhodospirillales bacterium | reverse complement strand
TCAGACTGGTCGGTCGCCCTTCACCGTCACCCGGTTGCCGGAGCGCGTGTGCGGCCAGTAGTCCCACATCGCCCGGTGCTGGGTGCAGCGGTTGTCCCAGAAGGCGATGGCGTTCTGGCTCCAGCGGAAGCGGCACTGGAACAGCGGGTTTTCTGCGTGCTGATACAGATACGCCAGGATCGCGTCGCTCTCGTCGCGCGGCAGGCCGATTATGCGCCGGGTGAATCCGCGGTTCACATACAGCGCCTTCTTGCCGGTGACGGGATGGGTGCGCACCACCGGATGCTCGGCGCTGGGATAGGCCGGCTTGTCGGCCACGCCGAAATTTGCATACAGGCCGCGATAGACATCCGCGCCATCGTGGAAGGCGCTCAGCCCGTCCAGATAGGCTTTCATCCGCTCCGACAGCGCCTCATAGGCGGCGTACATGCTGGCGAACAGCGTGTCGCCGCCCTTCGGCGGGGTCTGCTTGATATACAGGATGCTGCCCATCGGCGGCTCGGCGTCGCAGGAAACATCCGAGTGCCAGCCCTCGCCGTTGGCGCGCGGACTGTCCTTGTCGGCGTAGATCTTCATCAGCGCCGGCTCGCCGTCTTCGTGCGGGGCGGCCGGGTGGATGTGCAGATCGCCGAACATCCGCCCGAAGGCGAGGTGCTGCTGCGGGGTAATGTGCTGGTCGCGGAAGAAGATGACCAGGTTTTCCGCCAGCGCCCGATGGATCTCGTCCTGGGTGCGGTTGGACAGCGGCTTGGACAAATCGACGCCGGTGATCTCCGCCCCGATGATCGGGGTCAGCTTGTCCAGCGCGATGGTTTCATACGGCGCGGACTCGTCGCTGACGTGCCGGTAGCGGGGACCCTGGTTGCCGCGCATTCCGCTCATGGTCGTTGCTCCCTGTTCAATAGCCCATCAGCCTGGCGTAGCGGTCGCGGTGGAAGGCGGCATTGCCGAAGGTTGCCTCCGCCACGCGGGCCCGCTTGAGGAAAAAGCCGATCTCGTGCTCGTCGGTCATGCCGATGCCGCCATGCATCTGCACGCCCTCGTCGCCGCACAGGCGCAGCGTGTCGCTGGCCTTGGCTTTCGCCAGGCTGGCCAGCGCGGCGGCGTCGTTGGCGCGGTCGTCGATCGCGGCGGTGGCCGCGAGCACGGAGGAACGGGTGGTCTCGATTTCGCAGAACATCTGCGCGGCGCGGTGCTTCAGCGCCTGAAAGCTGCCGATCGCGACGCCGAACTGCCGGCGGTCCTTGAGGTATTGCAGGGTGCGGTCGAAGGCTTCCGAGGCGCTGCCGAGCATCTCGGCCGCCAGGCCGGCGCGGGCGCGGTCCAGCACGGCGTCCAGCACGTCGGCGCCGCCATCGACCGGGCCGAGCACGGCATCCGCGCCGACGGAGACATTCTCGAACCGGACGGAGGCGGCGTTGCGGCTATCGACCATCAGGTTGCGCTTGCGGCTGACACCGGGAGCGTTTGCCGGCACGAGGAACAGCGTGATGCCGGCCCGGTCGTTGCGCCCGCCGGCGGTGCGGGCAGCGACGATCAGCCTGTCGGCGACATGGCCATCCAGCACGAAGACCTTCTGGCCGTTAAGCACATAGCCGCTGCCGGCGCCGGTGGCGGTGGTGGCGATGCGGGTGGGGGCGTGGTGCGGGCCTTCCTCCAGCGCCAGGGCGAACAGCGTCTCGCCGGCGACGAGCCCGGGCAGGTGATCGGCCTTCTGATCGGCGGAACCGGCCAGTTCCAGCGCGCTCGCGCCGATCAGCGCGGTGGCGATCAGCGGCGTCGCGGCCAGGGTGCGGCCGGAGGCTTCCAGCACCTGTGCCAGCCCGGTCAGGCCGAAACCGGTGCCGCCGTGGTCTTCCGACACCAGGAAGCCCGTCCAGCCGAGATCGGCCATTTCCTGCCATAGCCTGCGCGAGAAGCCGTCGGGGTCGCTGCTGTCGCGCAGCTTGCGGAATTCCGTCACCGGCGATTTCGTCGGGAAGAAATCCATCGCGGTGTCGCGCACCATCTGTGCGTCGGAGGAAAGCACCAAGGCCATTGCGATTGTTCCTTCGGCTTAGTCTGGCAAGCCAAGCACGCGCTTGGCAATGATGTTCAGCTGCACCTCGGATGTGCCGCCCTCGATGCTGTTGGCCTTGGCGCGCAGCCAGTCGCGCGTGGCCTGCAATTCGCCGGCGTCGAATTCCTCGCCTTCCCAGCCCAGTCCGCCGGTGCCGGCGCTGCCGATCATCAGTTCGTAGCGGCGCTTGTTCAGCTCGGTGCCGTAGTATTTGAACATGGCCGACATCGGACCGGGCGGTTGCCCGGCCTCGGACTCTTCCAGCGCCCGGCGGCGGGTGAGCTGGAAGGCCTGATTATCCATGTTGTAGCGCGCGATGGCATCACGCGCGGCCGGGTCGGCGATGCGGCCGTCGATCTCCCCGATATGCTGTTTGGCGATCTCCGCCGGCGTACGCTCACGCTTGGCGCGCTCGCCGATGCCGCCGATGCCTTTGCGTTCATGCTCCAGGAGACGTTTGGCAATGGTCCAGCCCTTGTTCATCTCGCCGACCAGATTTCCCGCCGGCACCTGCACGTTTTCCAGGAAGGTTTCACAGAACACCGACGCGCCGGAGATCAGCCGGATCGGTCGCGGCCGTACGCCGGGGTTTTCCATGTCGATCAGCAGGAAGGAAATGCCGTCATGCTTGCGCACGGCCGGGTCGGTGCGGACCAGGCAGAAGATCCAGTCGGCGTAATGGGCGTTGCTGGTCCAGATCTTGTGGCCGTTGACCAGGAAGTGATCGCCCTGCAGTACCGCGCGGGTCTGCAGCCCGGCGAGATCGGAGCCGGCGCCGGGTTCGCTGTAGCCCTGGCACCAGCGGATTTCCCCGCGCACGATCTTCGGCAGATGTTCCTGGCGCTGCGCCTCGGTGCCGTATTCCAGCAGCACCGGCCCCAGCATGGTCAGCCCCATGCCGCGCAGCGGCGGGCGGCAGTCCAGCGCCTTCATTTCCTCTTCCACCACCGAGGCTTCCATCTCGGTAAGGCCGCCGCCGCCGTATTGTTTCGGCCAGGTGGGGGCGGTCCAGCCCTTTTCCGCCATGCGGTCGAGCCAGATCTTCTGCTCGGGATATTTGTAGACCGCGGTCTTGCCGCCGGAGACGATCTCGTCATCCGGCATCGGCGTGCGCATCAAGGGCGGGCAGTTCGCCTCCAGCCAGTTCCTGACGCTGACGCGAAAATCATCCAGTTCGGCCATGTCGGTCTTCCTTCGATTATTCTGCTGCCATTGGTGTTGTCGCGCGGCTTCGTGCGGCTTCCAGCACCATCGTCGCCGCCTTTTCCGCGATCATGATCGTCGGCGCGTTGGTGTTGCCGGCGATGATGCTGGGCATGATCGACGCATCCACCACCCGCAAACCCTCCACGCCACGAACTCGCAATTGCGGATCCACCACCGCCGTCGTGTCGTGGCCCATGTGGCAGGTCCCGACCGGGTGCAGGTTGGAATAGCCGCGATGGCGGATGTCGGCGATGAATTCCTCGTCGGTCTGCACCTGCGTGCCGGGCTCGAGCTCGGTGCCGACATAGGGCGCGAGCGCCGGCTGTGCGCAGATCCTGCGGATCAGCCGCATGCCGGCGATCAAAGCCTGGCGGTCGTAGTCGGTCTTGAAGAAGTTGAACTTTATCAATGGCGGTGCCAGCGGGTCGGGGCTTTTCAGCGCCACGTGGCCGATCGCGTCCGGGCGCAGATGCACCGGGCTCATGGTGAAGCCCGGAAACGGATGCGGCAGGATGCCGGTACGGGTGCGCTCGGCCGTGCTCCAGCAGGCCATGTTGATCTGCAAATCCGGCCGCTCCAGCCGCGGATCGCTGCGGGCGAAGGCGCCGCAATACATGCCGTTCCCGGCCATCATGCCGCCGCGGTTCAGCGCATATTGCACCGCGCCCACGATCTTCTTCGGCCAGCTATTGGCGAAATCGTTGACCGTGACCGGCTGGGAACAGCGGTAGATCATCTGCAGATAGAAATGATCGCGCAGATTGGCGCCGACGCCCGGCATGTCGCGCACAACGGGGATGCCGAAATTCTGCAACTGTGCGGCCGGGCCCAGGCCGGACAGCAGCAACAGCTGCGGCGATCCGTAGACGCCGCCGGAAACGATCACTTCCAGGTTTGCGCGGGCCGATTTCGGGCCGGCCGGCGTCTGGAACTCGACGCCGACGGCGCGGCCGTTCTCGATCAGGACCCTGGTTGCGTGCGCGCGGGTCTCGATCACCAGGTTCTGCCGCCCCTTGGCTGGACGCAGATAGGAAACGGCCGTGCTGCCCCGGCGCCGGTCGCGCGTGGTGGTCTGGTACCAGCCGACGCCTTCCTGGGTCGGGCCGTTGAAATCGTCGTTGGCGGGCAGTCCGGCCTGCTTGCCGGCCTCGATCATCGCCTGGGCCAGGGGCCAGTGGGTCGGTTGGTCGGACACGCGCAGCGGGCCGCCGACGCCGTGCAGCTCGCTCGGGCCGCGCGCCTGGTCTTCGGCCTTGCGGAAATACGGCAGAACGTCGTCCCAGCTCCAGCCCTCGCAGCCGCGCTGGCGCCATTCGTCGTAATCGGATGGCGTGCCGCGCATGTAGATCATGCCGTTGATGGAGCTGGTGCCGCCGAGCACCTTGCCGCGTGGCTGGTACATCGTGCGGTTTTCCAGCTCCTCCTCCGGCTCGCTGTCGAACATCCAGTTGACGGCGGGATTGTTGAACAGCTTGGCGTATCCGAGTGGGATGTGGATCCACGGATAGCTGTCCTTGCCGCCGGCCTCCAGCAGCAGCACGCGGTATTTGCCATTTTCCGACAGGCGGGCCGCCATGACGCAGCCGGCGGACCCCGCGCCGGTGACGATGAAATCGAAGCTGCCGATATCCTGTGTCATGGGATGCCTACCAGGCCGTCTTGTAGCCGGTGAAACGGGTCGGGATGCGCTTGATGTCCTGGATCAGATCCGGCGGCACCGGGGCATGCACTGCAGGGTCGCCGCGCAAGGAGATGGCATCGCTGACGCCGCCGAAGCGCTGTTCGATCGCACGGGCGATTTCCTTGTGGGTGCCGACGGCGGCAAAGATATGCACCAGTTCATCTGGCACGCGGCCGGTCATTTCCGCCCATTTTCCCTGCTTGGACATCTGGTTCAGTTCCCGCCCAAGATCGCCGTAGCCGTGGGTCTCCAGCACGCCCCAATAGCCGGGGGTGGAGCCGTAGAAGCCGATCCGTGTTCGCACCCACTCGAAGTTCTTCGCGGTGGTTGCCTCATCCGCCCCGGTGGCGACGAAGCCGCCGCCGGTGATCTCGAAATTCTCCAGCGAGCGGCCGGATTTTGCCATGCCTTCCTGCACGAGCGGCACCACGAACTTGTCGACATAGCCGCGGGTGCAGAAGGAATGCAGCCGCACGCCGTCGCCGACCTCGCCGGCCAGGCGCAGCGAGTGCGGCCCGACGGCGGCAAGCGTGATCGGCACCATCTTCAGGTGCTGTGAGGCGGGCACGAAATAGGGTGGCATCAGGGTGAAGGTGTAGTGCTGGCCGCGATAATCCAGCTTCTCGCCCTTCTCCCAGGTGGTCCAGATCGCCCGCAGCGCCTGGACGTATTCGCGCATGCGCGGCACCGGCGGGGTCCAGGGCACAGAGAAGCGCTTTTCGTTATGCGGGCGGACCTGCGGCCCGATGCCGAGCACGAAGCGCCCGCGCGAGGCGATCTGCAGATCCCAGCAGACATTGGCGGTAACCATCGGGCTGCGCGGAAACGAGATCGCGACCGAGGTGCCAAGCTCCATCCGTTCCGTCACCACGCCGGCGATGGCGTGGGCGAGGAACGGGTCGTTCTTGTTCTCCATCGTCATCGCGGCGTCGTAGCCGTCCGCCTCGGCCTGTTTCGCGGCATCGGCGACTCGGCGCAGATCCGATTGCGGCAGCGTGGTCAGGACCTTCATGCGTCAGGTCGCCATGGCAGGGGGCAGTGCCTCGCCGGCGAAGAAGCGGCGGGGGTTCTCGTCGAGGATGGAGAAGATCTCCTGCTCGTTCAGGCCGCGCGCGCGCAGCATCGGCACGAAATCGGTGAACAGATAGGTGTACGGCGGCGGCCACTGGCCGGCTGCCTTCGCCGCGTCGATCTTCACCTGTTCCTCCGGCGGCACCTGGCGGGCGAATTTGCCCAGCCAGCCGCAATGGCGGTCCTGGCTCATCATGATCTGGGCGCGATGGCCGGAGCGGACCAGCTTCACCAGGTTGTCGGCCCGGGTTTCGTCCGGCATCAGGCGGAGGATGCCGATCCGGTCGAAGCCGATATAGGAGCCGCCATCCACCACCTGCCTGTGGTACGACGGATCGGGGTTGCCGCAGCAATGGCCGATCAGGCAGCGATGCGGCTCCACCCCGCCGTCGGCGAACAGCTTCTGCTGCTGCGGGCCGCCATAGCCATCCTGGGTGTGGGTGATGATCGGCACGCCCGTCGCCTTCTGGGCGATGCAGGCGGCGGCGAGGAATTTCTCCTCCAGTTCGGTGATGACCGGCGCGCCGGTGGCGACCTTGATGGCGCCTGCCTTGACGCCGGTCTTGCCGATGCCGTGGGTGATCTCCCGGATATACAGCTCGGCGATTTCATCAACGGTGCGGGCGCGCCAGTAGACCGGAAAACCCATCGCCTCGAAATAGAAGCCGGTTGTGCAGATCACGTTCATTTCGGATTTCTCGGCGATCTCGGCCATCATTCCGGCATCGCGTCCAAGCTCGATCGGGCAGGGGTCCACGAAGCTGCGCACGCCGTGTTCCTCGCGCAACTGGCGCAGGCGCCTGGCTGCCTCGGCGATGAACCCGGCGCGATCGAATTCTGCCGAGGGGTCGTACTCGGCGCCTGGGAAGGCGATGAACAGGTGCTCGTGCATCAAGGTGCGGCCGAGCTGGTCGAGTTCGATGGCGCCGGAAACGGTCTGAACGGTCATGCTGCTTTCCCCCTCCGGCACGAGGCCGGTTGCTTGTTGGCGTCAGCTTGCCAGCTATGCCGCGCCCCATCCACCCCCCTATAGTCTGCCGCCAATCAGCCAAGGGGGCGTTCCGCATGAGCACACATTTATCCCAGCTTCCGGTCCATGCGCTGTCTGCCGGGCTGGCGGCGCGGCGCTTTTCGCCAGTCGATATCGTCGAGGCCTGCCTGGAGCGGATCGATGCGTTGGAGCCGCGGTTGCAGGCCTTTGTGGAGGTATATCGCGATGAGGCGCGGATGGCGGCGGAGGGGGCGGACAAGGCGATCCGTTCCGGGCATTCGGTCGGGAAGCTGCATGGCATTCCGATCGCGCTGAAGGATCTGGTGGAACTGGAAGGACGTGTGGCCACCGGCGGCTCCGCGGTTTGGCGGCGACGCATTGCCCATCGCACTGCCACGCTGGCGAAGAAATTGATCTCCGCCGGCATGATCGTGATCGGCAAAACCCACACGGTGGAGTTCGCCTATGGTGGCTGGGGCACCAACCAGCACATGGGCACGCCCTGGAACCCCTGGGACGCCGCCACCCACCGCACACCCGGCGGATCGTCGTCGGGGTCCGGAGTGGCGGTGGCGGCTCGCATGGTGCCCTGCGCGATCGGCACGGATACCGGCGGCTCGGTTCGCCTGCCGGCCGCATGGTGCGGGATCACCGGGCTGAAGACCACGATCGGGCGGATCAGCACCCACGGCGTTCTGCCGCTGAGCCAGACTTTGGACACGCCGGGCCCAATGACCCGCAGTATCGAGGATTGCGCGCTGCTGATGCAGGCGATGCAAGGCGCTGATCCCGCCGATCCGCATACGCTGACCCTGCCGGCCAGCCAGCCGATTGCGACTTTACGCCGCGGCGTGGCTGGGCTGCGGCTGGCCCGCATGGCGAATTCCGAGCGCGACAGCGTGGATAGGGAGATGCTCGCCGCCTACGATCGGTCGTTGGAGGTTCTGGCAGCGCTTGGAGCGGAGATCGTCGATCTGGCTTTGCCGAGAAGTGTTCGCGCTTACGGTGGCCTGGCCGGTCGGATCATGTCCGCCGAGGCTTATGCGTTCGTTGGCGATATTGTCGACAACAACGATGCCCTGGTGGACGAGGCCATCCGCCCGCGCGTGCGCGCCGGCGCGGCGATCACCGCGCGCCAGTATCTGGATGCGCTGGCCGAGCGCGAGGTACTGAAGCAGGAATTCGCAGCCGCGATCGCCGATGTGGATGCACTATTGACCCCGGTGACGATGACTGCGGCCATTCCGGTGGCCGATGTGGATCAGAATAGCACGCCGGCCTTCCTGACCCGTTGGGTGAATTTCCTCGATCTGTGTGCGGTTGCGGTCCCCAACGGCTATACCGCCGCCGGCCTACCGCTATCCCTGCAGGTCACCTGCCGCGGCGGTGACGAGGCGACGGCGCTGCGCATCGGCTGGGCCTGGCAGAACGCGACAGACTGGCAGGACCGCATCCCGCCGATGGCTGAATAAGGAGCGATAATCATGTCCAAGACACTCGACGGCAAGGTCGCGCTGGTTACCGGGGCGGGCAGGAATATCGGCCGGGCGATCGCGCTGCGCCTGGCGCTGGATGGTGCCGCCATCGCCGTGAACGGCCGCAGCGACCAGGCCGCGCTGGATGGCGTGGTGCGGGAGATCGAGGACGCCGGCGGGCGCGCCATCGCCGTCATCGCCGATGTATCGGACCCGGCGGCGGTGGCGCGCATGACCGCGGAGGTGGTGGCGAAGCTCGGCGGGATCGACATTCTCGTCAGCAATGCCGGGCTGCGGCGGCAGACGCCGTTCCTGGACATGGAACTGGCGGAATGGCGGGAGATCCTGTCG
The DNA here is from genome assembly GCA_037442565.1 of Rhodospirillales bacterium. Taxonomy (GTDB): domain Bacteria; phylum Pseudomonadota; class Alphaproteobacteria; order Acetobacterales; family Acetobacteraceae; genus PALSA-911. The sequence goes on along the minus strand of JBBIQA010000069.1, from coordinate 4,688 downwards.
GTGGCGCTGGACGGCGCGTTCATCCTGGCCAAGGCGGCGGTGCCGCACATGATCGCGCGCGGCGGCGGCGCCTTCGTCGCCCTGTCGGGGATCTCCACCCATGTCGGCACGCCGAACCGCTGCCACGTATCGGCGTCCAAGGCGGGGCTGGAGGGGCTGATGCGCGCGCTGGCGGTGGAACTGGCGCCGCACGGCATCACCGCCAACAGCGTGGCGCCGGGCTCCGTGGACACGCTGCGCGGCGCGTCGGCGGGGGCGCGGCCGAGCACGCTCGGCGATCAGACCATTCCGCTGCGGCGCAAGGCCAGCGTGGACGACATCGCCAACATGGTGCGCTATCTGGCCGGGCCCGAGGGCGCCTATGTCACCGGCCAGACCCTTCACGTGAATGGCGGGCTGTTTCTGACCTGAGGCAGGTCACGGCTGCCGGCGATCCGGCAGCCGTTTTACCGCGACGATGAGGACGCGAAGAATCAGGGCGCGCAGGACTTGCCGTGCGGGCCGTGCAGGCCCTTGGTCTTCGCCTCGGACTCGCTCATGTAGCTGCCGCTCTTGGTCTTGCCGTACCAGCGGTCGCCCTGGCAGTGATAGGATTTGGACCCGGTGGAAACCCAGACCTTGCCGGGCCCGCCGCCGGGGGCGGCGGTGGCCGCCGGACCGGTTTTCGCCTTGGCCGATTTCGGTGCGGCCGTGCTGGCAGGCGGTGCGGC
>JBBIQA010000069.1:0-3878 GCA_037442565.1 Rhodospirillales bacterium | reverse complement strand
GCGGCGGCCGGTTTGGCCGGGGCGGGCGCCGTCGTCTGTGCCTGTGCGGCAGCACCGAGGAGCAGGCCGGCGGCGAGACAAAGGGAGGTCACGAAGGCACGCATGTTCTGTCTTCCTGGTTGTTTGTCGGCCCAAGCATATACGCGTCATGCAGAATGGCACGCGTTCGCATGAGGTTAAAATTAAGCAATGTAACGGCCCCGCTGTCCAGTCACCTTCGGGTGTGAGGCGCTGCCCCGAAGCCGGCGTGGGAATGCCGCCTGCCGGCCTTGCCGAGCGCCGGCCGGGGTGTTTTTCTTCGCGCATGGAAAGCAAACCGGGTAGCGCGCCGCGCGCTGTTGTCGAGCCGCGGCTGGCGGCGACCGTGCTGCTGTTGCGTGACAGCGACGAGGGCATGGAAGTGTTCATGGTGGTGCGCCACCACCAGATCGATTTCGCGTCGGGGGCGCTGGTTTTCCCCGGCGGCAGCGTCGATCCCGGCGACCGCGCGATCGCGGCGAATCCCGCGCTGTTCCCGCCGCAGCCGGGCCTGAGCGCGGCCGAGGCGGCGCTGCGCGTGGGAGCATTGCGGGAAACCTTCGAGGAGTGCGGCATTCTGCTGGCCCGTGCGCGCGACGAGGGCGCGCTGGTCTCGGCGATGCGGCTGCGGTCGATCGAGGAGGCTTGGCGCGTCGCGATGACCGCCGGGGAAAAGAGTTTTGCCGACATCCTGATCGCCGAGGACCTGGTGCTGGCGCCGGACGCGCTGGTGCCGTTCGCCCATTGGATCACGCCGGAACGCATGCCCAAACGGTTTGACACGCATTTCTTCCTCGCCGTGGCGCCGCCGGATCAGGTCGCGGTGCATGACGGGGAGGAGGCGGTCGACTCGATCTGGATCGCGCCGCGGCGGGCGATCGCGGAGACCGAGGCCGGCACCTACAAGCTGGTGTTCCCGACGCAGAAGAACCTGGAAAAGCTTGGCCGCCATACGACCGCCCAGGCGGCGGTTGCGGCGGCGCGAGCGGCGAAAATCGTGACCGTGCTGCCGGTGATGGAGAAATCGTCAGCCGGGGTGCGCTTCCTGCGCCTGCCGGCGGAAGCCGATTACGGCGGGGAATTGTTCGAGGTCACCAACCCGCCGGCGATGCCCGATTAGCGCCTCGCTGCCGTTCATCACAGAAGAACCGGAAAACGACATGAGCTGGCAACCCGAACTCGACGAACTCCACGCGCGCGAGGCGCTCGCCCGGCGCATGGGCGGGGAGGACAAGGTCAAGCGCCAGCACGATGGCGGCCGGCTGACGGTGCGCGAGCGGATCGATGGCGTGCTGGACCCCGGCAGCTTTCACGAAATCGGCGCCATCGCCGGCAAAGCCAGCTACGACAGCAACAGCCAGCTGACCGATCTGCAGCCGGCCAATTGCGTCATCGGCCGCGGGCGGGTGGGCGGGCGGGCGGTGGTCGTGTGCGGCGACGATTTCACCGTGCGCGGCGGATCGGCGGACGCCACCATCAAGGAAAAGACCTGGATGGCCGAGCAGATGGCGCTGGAGTTCCGGCTGCCCATCATCCGCATCATCGAGGGCTCCGGCGGCGGCGGTTCGGTGAAGACGATCGAAACCACAGGGCGGGCCAATCTGCCCGGGCGCGTCGGCGGTTCCTATGGCTACCATCTGGTGGCGCAGAACCTTGGCACCGTGCCGGTGGTGGCGCTGGGCCTCGGCTCGGTCGCGGGCCTGGGGGCCGCGCGGCTGGCGGCCAGCCATTATTCCGTGATGACCAAAAACACGTCGGCGATGTTCGTCGCCGGCCCGCCGGTGGTGGAGCGAATCGGCCAGAAACTGACCAAGCAGGAACTCGGCGGCTGGGAGATCCAGTGCCGGGCCGGCGCGGTCGATCATGCCGTGGATACCGAGGAGGAGGCCTTCGCCTGCGCGCGGCGGTTCCTGTCGTACCTGCCGTCCTCGATCCATGCCACGCCGCCGGTGGAGCCATCCAACGATGATCCGTACCGGCGCGACGAGGCGCTGATCAAGGCGATCCCAAAGGATCGTCGCCGCGTCTACAAGATGCGGCCGATCATCGAGACCTTGGTGGATCGCGGCAGTTTCTTCGAGATGGGCGCCATGTTCGGCCGTCCGATCATCACCGGCCTGGCGCGGATCGACGGCCGCCCGGTCGCGATCATGGCCGGCGACCCGTACCACTATGCCGGTGCCTGGACGGCGGATGCCTGTGCCAAGGTGATCCGTTTCATCGATCTGGCGCAGACCTTCCATCTGCCGGTGGTGCACATGGTGGATTGCCCAGGGTTCCTGATCGGGCTGGAGGCGGAGAAGACCGCGACCATCCGGGCGGGGGTCCGGGCGATGGCGGCGATCACGCAGACCACCGTGCCTTGGTGCACCATCCTGATCCGCAATGTGTTCGGCGTGGCCGGCGCCATCCACCAGCCGATGGGCCGGCTGTCGCTGCGCTATGCCTGGCCGTCCGGCTATTGGGGCTCGCTGCCGCTGGAAGGCGGGATCGAGGCGGCGTACCGCCAGGATATCGCCGACTCGCCCGACCCGGCGAAAAAGCTGGCGGAGATCGAGGACCGGCTGAACAAGCTGCGTTCGCCGTTCCGCACCGCGGAGACATTCTGGGTGGAGGAGATCATCGACCCCCGCGACACCCGCAAATTGCTGTGCGAATTTACCCGACTGGCGGAACCGCTGCTGACGCCTGGGCCAGCCGCCTTCACCATGCGGCCCTGAAGGAGCCATGACCTACTTGGAGATCGCGCCATGTCGCCAGAAAGCTCCGAACTTCGCCGCCTGATCGCGCGGGCGGAACGGATCGTCTTCTTCACCGGGGCGGGGATCAGCACGGAGTCCGGCATCCCGGATTTCCGCTCGCCGGGCGGCATGTGGTCCAGGATGGCGCCGATCGATTTCCGCGATTTCATGGCCTCGGCCGAGGCTAGGCGAGAAACCTGGCGGCGCAAGCGCGTCACCGACCAGACGATGCGCGCGGCCGAGCCCAATCGCGGCCATCGCGCCGTCGCCCGGCTGATCCGGGAGGGGCGGGCGAGTTCGGTCATCACCCAGAATATCGACGGGCTGCACCAGGCCTCGGGCGTGCCCGGCAGCCATGTGATCGAGCTGCACGGCAATTCCACCTATGCCACCTGCCTGTCCTGCGCCCAGCGCTACGAGATCGACGCGATCCTGGCCGCGTTCGAACGGTCGGGGGAGGCGCCGGATTGCGAGGCCTGCGGCGGCTACGTGAAGACCGCCACGATATCGTTCGGCCAGGCCATGCCGGTGGAGGCGATGCGCCGGGCGGAGGCGGAAACCCTGGCCGCCGACCTGTTCATCGTGGCGGGCTCCTCGCTGGTGGTCTATCCGGCCGCGGGATTTCCGGAAATCGCCAAACAGAACGGCGCGGCGCTGGTGATCGTCAACCGAGAGCCGACCGGGCTGGACCGGATGGCCGATCTGGTGATCCATGCGGGCATCGGTGACGCGCTGGGCGACGCTGTCGGGGTGAACTGATCGCGAGAGAGCCCCGTCCCTGCCTCGCGAGCGGGTCTGCGCACAATGCTGCCGCGCCGTGGACGCATCTGGCCCCGCGGCGCGTTCCCGCGCACGATACGCGAGCTACTACCGGCGGGGGATGATGATTAGGCAGCGATGGCAGAAGGCGGGCGTGTTTCCCGCGTTGCTGATGACTTCGATGTGGCTTTTGGCGGGTTGCACCCTGGGTCCAGACTTCGTGTCCCCCGAGCCTGCCACACCCTCCACCTGGTTCACCGACCGTCCGCCGCAGGCGAAGACCCCCAGCCGGACCGTCTCGGACCCGATCGACGCCGCCTGGTGGAAGATGTTCGGCGATCCGCAGCTGACCGCGCTGGT
>JBBIQA010000068.1:0-20785 GCA_037442565.1 Rhodospirillales bacterium | reverse complement strand
AGTGGCCTTCGAACGGCTGGTGGAGCCGGAGCTGCGGCGTCCACCAGCGGTATAGCCCGAAACTATCCCGCCGGAGACGGCTCCACGCGCGCGTACCAATCGGCGATCTGCGAGCCGTTCAGGAAGATGGTATCGTCGCGGGCCTGCAGCACGTCCAGGATCTTGCGAAACCAGTTCATCCGGTGCGGCACGCCGACCAGATGCGGATGCAGCGGCAGCACCAGCACGCGGCAATTCTCCTTCAACTCGTCCTCGAAGGTTTCCAGCGTCCAGATCACCCGGTCGTACTGAACGTTGGAATGCATCCCCCAGCCGGCCCAGAGCGGCCCGTCGTTCAGGTCCAGCGAATAGGGCGCCGCGATCATCGGGCCGTGCCTGGTTGTCATCCAGGTCGGCAGATCGTCGATCACCCAGTCGCAGACATAATCGACGCCATGCGCCCTCAGCACGTCCGGCGTGTCGAAGGTCTCGCTCAGCCCGGCACCCAGCCACCCGCGCACCGGCTTGCCGGTGAAATCGCGGATGCGGGCCAGGCAGCGCTGGATCACCGCGGTTTCATCGGGCTCGCTTTGCAGCGCCTTTTGCGTCCAGCCGTGCCCCATGAACTCCCAGCCCGCGGTCAGCATCGCCTCGGCCACGCGTGGATACACATCGATGACGCTGGCGTTGATCGTGGTGGAGGCCGGCAGGCCGCGCCGGTCCAGCTCCTTCAGGATGCGCGGAAAGCCGGTGCGCATGCCGTATTCCACCCAGGAGAAGTTCGGCACGTCGGGAATGCGGTCCATGCCGTGCGGTCCCGGCAGCAGCTTGCGCGGCATCGGCTGGTCGAACGGCCAGTATTCGACATTGACCACCACATGCACGATCAGCTTCTTGCCCGGTTCCGGCGGCGCCAGGGGCTTGCGGTCGGACGCCATCTGGTAGGGAACGCGCGGGTTCGACATACGGGTCTCGCTTGGCTGAGGGGGAGGACCTCCCAAGCTTCCCGCCGGACCGGCGTCGTGGCAACCCGGATTCGGCGGCGGTTGCAGGCCTCCCGGGCGCAGCATAGGCTTTTCCCATCAAGACATGGCCGTTCGTGACGGCAACCCAAACAGGGAGACAAACAATGGGTGCAAGAATTGCCATCGTCGGCGCCGGCGCGGTTGGCGGCTATGCCGGCGCGCACATGGCCCAGGCCGGCGAGGACGTCACCTTCGTCGATCCCTGGCCCGAGAACGTGGAAACCATGAAGGCCAGGGGCCTGAAGATCACCCATATCCGCGACGTGCCCGAATTCACCGTGCCGGTGCGCGCGCTGCACCTGACCGAATTGCAGCATGTCAGCAAGGAGCGCCCGTTCGACATCGTCTTCATGTGCATGAAGTCCTACGACACCGCTTGGGCCACGATGATGATCCAGCAATACATGGCGCCGAACGGCTACGTGGTGTCGCTGCAGAACTGCATCAACGAGGAAACCATCGCCGGCATCGTCGGCTGGGGCAAGACGCTGGGTTCCATCGCCAGCTCGATCACCGTCGATCTCTGCGAACCCGGCCATGTCCGCCGCGCCGCCGGCAAAAGCGGCGCCGCTCATACGGTGTTCCGTGTCGGTGAAGTACATGGCCGCATCACCGAGCGCGCGCAGGAGGTGTGCCGCCTCGTTTCCCTCGCGGACGGCGCCAAGGTCACCGAAAACCTCTGGGGCGAACGCTGGTCGAAACTGGTTACCAATGCCATGGCGAACGGCCTGTCGGCCTCCACCGGGCTGATCAGCAAGGAAATCCTGCTGGACGACACGCTGCGGCATTTCTCCGCCAGGCTGGGCAGCGAGGCCATCCGTGTCGGCCAGGCGCTCGGCTACCAATTGGAGGAGATCCACCACATCGAACCCGAGATCATCGCCCTGGCCGGCGAGGGCGACGCGGCGGCGACGAAGACCTACGACGAGCACCGCCTCGCCGAGGCCCGCAAGCCCGGCGGCGGCGCCCATCGCCCGTCCATGGGCCAGGACATGGTCAAGGGGCGCCGCACGGAAATCGAGTTCCTGAACGGCTTCATCGTCGACAAAAGCAAGGAAGTCGGCATCCCCACGCCGGCCAACGCGGCGCTGACCGATATCGTCAAGCGTGTAGAGAAGGGCGAGCTTCAGGCCGACAAGCGCCACATCCTGGATCTGCGGCTGAACTGAAGCCTCCAGCCGGCCGGCCGGTCAGGGTCTCGCCAGTTCCTGTTCTACCAGGGTTGACCAGAACGACGCGCCGATCGGCAGGATGTCGTCGTTGAAATCATATTCCGGGTGGTGCACCGGCGTGCTGCCCTTCTCGCCGTCGGCCTGGCCGAAACGGACGAAGCAGCCGGGCACGCGCAGCGCCATGAAGCTGAAATCCTCTCCGCCCATCCCCGGCGGGCGCTTGCGGATGACCTTGTCGGCTCCGACGAGTTTGGTCGCCGCCAGGGCCGCGCGCTCGGTGGGGGTGGCGGCGTTCACCACGGGCGGGTAGCCGCGGACATATTCCACAACCGCCTGCGCGCCATGCGCCGCGGCGGTGGCCACCGCCATGTCGGTCAGCATCTGCTCGACCTCGTCCTGCACCTGGGGGCGCAGGGTGCGGACGGTGCCGTTCAGCACCGCTTCCTGCGGGATGACGTTGCCGGTGGATCCGGCGTGGAACTGGGTGATCGACAGCACCGCGCTGTGCAGCGGATCGACGCGCCGCGCGACCACCGATTGCAGCGCCAGCACGATATGGGACCCGACCACGATCGGGTCGATCGTGCGATGCGGCCGCGCGGCATGGCCGCCCTTGCCGGTGATGCGGATCCAGAACCGGTCCGACGCGGCGCTGACCGAGCCTTCCACCGCGGTGATGGTGCCGACCGGCAGGAAGGTGTCGTTATGCGCGCCATACACGGCGTCGCAGGGGAAGCGGTCGAACAGGCCTTCCTCCACCATCACCCGCCCGCCGCCCAAACCTTCCTCGGCCGGCTGGAAGATGAAGTGCACGACCCCGTCGAATTTTTTCGTTTCTGCCAGATAACGCGCGGCCCCCAGCAGCATGGTGGTGTGGCCGTCGTGTCCGCAGGCATGCATGGCGCCGGGGTTCTGGCTGGCGTGGGCGAAGCCGTTGGCCTCCTCCATCTCCAGCGCGTCCATGTCGGCGCGGATGCCGATGGCGCGATTGGACGTGCCCACTCGCAGCGTGCCGACCAGCCCGGTGCCGGCGATGCCGCGGGTGACCTTGATGCCCCAGGATTGTAGCTTCTCAGCCACGATGTCACTGGTGCGGAACTCCTTGAAGCCGGGTTCGGGGTGGGCATGCAGATCCCGGCGCCATTCGGTCATGTCGCCGGCGAATTCCGCGATGCGGTTGATGATCGGCATTCAGGCGCGCTTCTTGTCGATGTTGGGGAGGAAATAGGTCAGCAGGCCGAACAGCGGCAGGAACGAGCAGATGCGATAGACCGTGTCGATGCTGGTCCAGTCGGCGATCTGCCCCAGCGCCGCCGCGCCCAGCCCGCCGAGCCCGAAGGAAAAGCCGAAGAACAGCCCGGCGATCATGCCGACCTTTCCCGGCACGAGATCCTGCGCATAGACCAGGATCGCGGAAAAGGCCGAGGCCATGATCAGCCCGATGATGACCGACAGCGCCAGCGTCCAGGCAAGGCCGGCATAGGGCAGCGCCAGGGTGAACGGAAACACGCCCAGGATGGAGAACCAGATCACCGGAATGCGGCCGATCCGGTCGCTGATCCAGCCCCCGGCCAGCGTGCCGATGACCAGCGAGGTAAGGAACACGAACAGGAAGATCTGCGCCGTCTGCACCCCCAGGCCGAATTTATGGATCAGGTAGAACGTGTAGTACGAACTCAGGCTGGCGCTGTAGACGTTCTTGGAGAACAGCAGCGCCACCAGGATGCAGATCGCGAACAGCACTTTTCCACGTGACAATGCGACCTGCCCATGCGCGGCGCCCGCGGCACGGGGCTTCGGTTTCGCCAGGTGCCGGTTGCGGCTGTACCAGTTGCCCACCAGGGTCAGCACCACCATCGCCACCAGGGCGGCGGCCGAGAACCACACGATGCTGCCCTGGCCGCGCGGCACGATGACGAAGGCAGCCAGCAGCGGCCCGATCGCCGAGCCCGAGTTGCCGCCGACCTGGAACAGCGATTGCGCGAAGCCGTGCCGCCCGCCCGAGGCCATGCGCGCCACCCGCGAGGACTCCGGATGAAACACCGACGATCCGACGCCGATCAGCGCCGCCGCCCCCAGGATCACCGGATAGCTGTGCGCCCTCGACATCAGCACCAGGCCGACCAGGGTGAACCCCATGCCGATCGGCAGCGAGTACGGCTTCGGATGGCGGTCGGTATACAGCCCGACCAGCGGCTGCAGCATGGAGGCGGTGAACTGGAAGGCCATGGTGATCAGGCCGATCTGGGCGAAATCCAGCGAATAATTGGCCTTCAGGATCGGATAGATCGCCGGCACCATCGACTGCATCATGTCGTTCAGCATGTGGCAGAAGCTGAGCGAGAGGATGATGGCGAAGGTGGTGGTATCGGCGCCGGAGGCAGGGGCCGCCGGGACCGCGGTTGCGCTGGCCGGCACGGCGCCGGCGGTGATCGTGTTGTCGCTCACGGTGTCGTACACCCCTGCTGGTGATGGCCGGATGGCGATCGGTGGATTCTTTCACGGACCAGTATGACGTTTGTGTTGCGCAAAGCCAGTGCGCTCGGGGAATGGCGGCCGCGCGCCGACATTTCGTTTGACAGGGCCGGGCAGCCTGCATCTGATTTGCCCACAAACAAGAATTGGGATGAAACGATGCCAGCACGGACCGGTGCACAATTCCTCGCGGGCCTGCGCGACGGGCGCGAGCTTTGGGTCGGCGCCGACAAGGTGGCCGATCCGATGGACCATCCCGCCCTGCGTGGTGCGGCCACGGCCATCGCCGGGGTGTTCGACCTGCAGCACGAGGCCGCCGATGCCTGCCTGATGCCCGACCCCGAAACCGGTGAGGCCATCGCGGTCAGCCACATGATCCCGCGCTCGCGCGAGGATCTGATCCGCCGGCACGCGGCATTGGAGAAAGTGGCGGAATTCTCGGTCGGCCTGATGGGCCGGACGCCGGACTACATGAACGTGACCTTCGCCGGTTTCGCCGGGCGCTGCGACGAATGGGCGGCCAACGGCAACGAGCAAGGCGCGGCCAATCTGGTCGCCTACCAGAAGGTCATGGCACGCCAGGACCTCAGCCTCACCCACACGCTGATCCACGCGACCAGCGACAAGGGCCGCGGCAACACCCCGACGGGCCTGGACGAGACCCAGCTGCACAAGGTGGAGAACACGTCGAACGGCATATTGGTGCGCGGCGCGCGGGTGCTCGCCACCCTGGCGCCGTTCTCCGACGACATCGCCGTCTATCCCAGCCAGCCGATGCCGAACGCCGCCGGCGCGCACGCATTGTCGTTCAGCATCCCGATGAACACCCAGGGCCTGAAATTCCTCTGCCGCGACAGCGTCTCGCTGCCGCAGAACAACTTCAACCATCCGTTGTCCGGGCGATTTGACGAGCAAGATGCCTTTGTGATTTTCGACAACGTGGAGGTGCCGCGCGACCGCGTGTTCATCGACGGCAATCTTCCCGTCTACAACAGCGTGATGTCGCGCAGCTGGCGGGCGAACGCCATGCAGCAGACGATGGTGCGCGCGCAGACCAAGCTGGAATTCGCCTGGGGCATCGCCTGCCGGATGGCGGAAACGATCAACGCCAGCGATCCCGTGACCCAGGGCATGCTCGGCGAGATCTGGACCTTCGCCGAACTGACCCGCGCGGCGGTGCATTCGGGCGAGCAGGGCGCGATGGAATACGGCAACGGCGCCTGGTTCCTGGATGAGCGTCCGATGGGCGCCCTGCGCGCGGCGCTGCCGTTCTGGTTTCCCCGGGTGAACGAGATCATCCGCCTGATCGGCTCGCACAACGTCCTGGCGACCCCGACGGCGCAGCAATTCGCCGACCCGTATCTGCGTCCGCTGATCGACACCTATATCCGCGGCGCCGGCGAAGTGAGCGCCGAGACGCGGGCGAGGGTGTTCCGCCTGGGCTGGGATTTCGCCGGCAGCGCGCTGGCCAGCCGCAACGAGCAGTACGAGCGGTTCTACCTGACGTCGGGCGCGCGCAACCAGCAGGGCGCGCAGCTGCGCGCCGACCGCGGCCGGGCGGACCGGCTGGTGGATCGGTTTCTGGACGAGGGGGTCTGAGCGGGCAGGAAATCCATCCACGGACAGCCGGCGCAACGGCGCCGCCTGCCCGGGATCGTCAGCGATCCGTCAGGATCAGGGAATAAGCACCGTGCTGCCCGTGGTCTTGCGGCTTTCCAGGGCGATATGCGCGCGGGCGGCCTCGGCCAGCGGGAAGGTCTGGTTGACCTGGATCTTCACGATGCCCTTGGAAACCACGTCCATCAGTTCCGCCGCGGTGGTCTCCAGGTCCGACCGCTTGGCGGTGTAGGTCGCCAGGCTCGGGCGGGTCAGGAACAGGCTGCCCTTGGCGCCGAGCATGGCGATGTCCACCGGCGGAACCGGGCCGGACGCGCTGCCGTAGCTGGCCATCAGGCCGAGCGGCGCCAGGCTGTCGATGCTGGCGTTGAAGGTGTCCTTGCCAACGCTGTCATAGGACACCGGCACCATCGCCCCGCCGGTGATGCGCTTGACCTCGGCGGGCAGGTTCTCGTGGCCGATGACCACATGCGCGGCGCCGTTGGCCTTCGCGAGTTCGGCCTTGGCCTCGGTCGAGACGACGCCGATGACGGTGGCCCCCAGATGCTTGGCCCATTGGCACATGATCAGGCCGACGCCGCCGGCAGCGGCATGCACCAGGATCGTCTCGCCGGGCTGCACGCGGTGGGTGCGGCGCAGCAGGTATTGCGCGGTCATGCCCTGCAGCATCATCGCGGCACCGGTGGTGAAGCTGATCGCATCCGGCAGCGCCACCAGCCGGTCGGCGGCGATGGTGCGCTGGGTGGCGTAGCCGCCGATCGGGCCGGCATAGGCCACGCGGTCGCCGGGCTTCACGTTGGTGACGCCGCCGCCGACGGCCAGCACGGTGCCCGCGCCTTCCATGCCGATGGTCAGCGGCATGTGCGGGGCCTTGTAGAGGCCGGAGCGGAAATAAACGTCGATGTAGTTCAGGCCAACCGCTTCATGCTTGATCAAGGCCTCGCCGGCGCCTGGCTCGGGTGTGGGGACGTCCTCCCACTGCATCACTTCCGGGCCGCCGTTCTGATGGATGCGGATGGCTTTGGTCATCTTGGGTCTCCGTTCGGCGCCTGAAGGAAGATGTGCAGGCTTAGGCCGTGAGGGTGAGAGGGGTGAAATGGGTCTCGAGCAGGAGCAAGGCGCGCTTGGTATCGAGCCCGTCGCCGCCTGAATAGCCGCCAATTCCATTGCTGGCGAGTACCCGGTGGCAGGGAATGAGGATCGGGATCGGGTTGCAGCCGTTGGCGGTGCCGACCGAGCGGGGCGACCCGCCGGCGATGGCGGCGATCTCGCCATACGTCCGCGTGGCGCCATAGGGAATTTGGCACAGTGCCTGCCAGACGCGCTGGCGGTACGGGCTGCCAGCGGGGGCGAGGGGCAGGTCGAACTCCCGTCGCCCGCCATCGAAATATTCGTGCAGCTGCTCGCGCGCGCGCAACAGCAGTTCCGTCTCCGTCTGTTCGCTGCCCCAGCCCCAATCGAGGGCGACGATCGCCCCGTCATCCTCGGAGATCGAGAGGTCGCCGACCGGCGTGTGAAGCGAGAGCTGGGGCAAGAGGCGAGGGATCCTGCACGGTTGCAAAGCCGAATGGCAGCGCCACTCGGCCGGTCGAGTCAAGGGGAGGGGGTGAGCAAGCGGCGCAGCGCTTCCGGATCGTCAACCGGCAGGCCGCACACCCCGCCGCGGCAGACATAGGCGCAGGCGTCCGCCGCGCCGGCGGTCTTGCGGTGGGCGGGATGGGAAACCGGCAGGGCTTCGGCATCCGGCGCGCGCAGCAGCACGACGCGCGGGTCCGGCGCGGTCAACGCGGTTCGGCACAGGGCGGCGCTCCGCTCATGGGCCGGATCGCCGGCGACCACCACCGTGATCGCGTCCTCCAGCAGTTCGGCGGCGGCGAGCAGCGTCGCCATGGTGGGCAGCTTCTCCGGCTCGCCGGCGAAGGCGCCGAGCAGGCCGGCGGCGGCGGAGCGGTAGGCCTCGTCGCCGGTCAGGTGGAACAGCCGCGCCAGCACCTCGGCCATCTGGCCGTTGCCGGCCGGGGTGGCGTTGTCGGCGGCGCTGCGGGGCCGGTTCAGCGGCACGTCCGCGGCATCGTCGGCGGTCTGGTAGAAGCCGCCATGTCCGTCCGCGAAGCGCGCCTGGGTGGTGGCCACGATGCGGATGGCCTGCTCCAGGCGGGCCTCGTTCCCCGTCGCCTCGAACAGCGCCAGCGCCGCGCGGGCGATGGCGGCCTGGTCCTCCAGCAGCCCGGGCGCGGTAACCCGCCCGAGCCGCCAGGCATGCTGGATGCGGCCATCCGGGGCGGCCATCCGGTTCAGCACGAAATCGAGCGCCGTCTCCGCGAGCCCCAGCCAGCCCGGCTCCGCGAACACCAGGCCGGCACGAACCAGGGCGGCGATGGTCAGGCCGTTCCAGTCCGCCAGTACCTTGTCGTCGCGCCCGGGCCGTTCCCGGCCGGCGCGGGCGGCGAACAGCGCGGCGCGGCCGGCGGCGAGGCGCGCCTCCTGGTCCGCGTCCCCCTGCGGCGCGATCCGCCGCAGGATGTTCGTCCCTTCCCAGTTGCCCTGCTCGGTCACGTCATAGGCGGCCATGAAGGCGGGCGCGGCCAATCCAAGCTCGCGCGCCACCTCCGCCTCCGACCAGACATAGAATTTGCCCTCGACCCCCTCGCTGTCGGCATCCTCCGCCGACGCGAAGGCGGCGCGGCCGTTCACGGTTTCGCCGGTCATGTCGCGGGTCAGCCAGCCCACGGTTTCCGCCGCCCGCTCGGCATAGAGCGGGTTCGGCCGGTCGGCCTGTATTCGGTCCGCCTGGGCCAGGGCCAGCAGTTCCAGCAACTGGGCGTTGTCGTACAGCATCTTCTCGAAATGCGGCACCAGCCACACCTCGTCGGTGGAGTAGCGGGCATAGCCGCCGCCGAGATGGTCGTAGATGCCGCCCTGGCTCATGCGCTCCAGCATCAGATGCGTGGCGTCGCGGCCCGGACGGGCATGGGTGCGCGAGCGGGCGTGGAAATCGTGCTGCCAGAGAAAGCGGAAGATCGGCGGGTTGGGAAACTTCGGCGCGCCGCGCAGGCCGCCATGGATCGGGTCGGTCATGCGGTGATAGGCGCCGGCGGCGCGATCGATGTCGGCCGGCCCCGGCATCGGCCCCGGCTTCGCCGCCGATAGCGCGGCCAGGGCCTGGCGCAAAGCGCCTGTGTTATGGGCGATGCGCTCGTCATCGCCCGCATAGGTGTCGGCAACGCCCTGCAGCACCTGGCGAAAGGACGGCCGGCCCCAGCGCGGCTCGGGCGGAAAATAGGTGCCGCCCCAGAACGGCGCGCCGTCGGGCGTCAGAAACATGGTCAGCGGCCAGCCACCGGACTCGCCCAGGGCGTGCAGGGCGGACATATACAGGTGGTCGATGTCCGGCCGCTCCTCCCGGTCCACCTTGATGTTGACGAACAGCCGGTTCATCAGCGCGGCGGTGTCGGGATCCTCGAAAGACTCATGTGCCATCACGTGGCACCAATGGCAGGCGGCATAGCCGACCGACAGCAGGATGGGCCTGTTCGCCATCCTTGCCTCGGCCAATGCCGCCGGACCCCAGGGCCGCCAATGCACCGGGTTGTCCGCATGCTGCAGCAGATAAGGCGATGTTTCGTGCCGAAGCAGGTTCTCGGTCGGGGTTTCGGGCAAAACTCGGTGTCCTTTGGCGTTTGCGGCCGACACGGTAGATAGAGACGAACCGATCAGGGAACAGGGCCATGGGTGAACGGCAGGCGGGCGATCCGCCGATGTACTACGAGGCGCATGTGTTCGTCTGCACGAACCGCCGGCAGGACGGCCATCCGCGCGGCTGCTGTGCGGCGGGCGGCGCGGAGAAGCTGCGCGACTACATGAAGGTCCGCGCCAAGGAAATGGGCCTGACCCATGTGCGGATCAACAATGCCGGCTGCCTGGACCGCTGCGAGGAAGGCCCCTGCGTGGTGATCTACCCCGAAGGCGTCTGGTACAGGATCGACACCCGCGAGGCCGTGGATGAGGTGCTGGAGACGCACCTGCGCGACGGCGGGCGGGTCGGCGCCCGGTTCCTGCCGCCCGAGACACGCTGAGCGGTCCTGCCGCATGGCGGTCGCGGACCACGACACGATCTTCGCCGTGGCTTCCGGCGCCGGCCGCGCGGCCATCGCGGTGCTGCGCATCAGCGGACCCGGCAGCGCCGATTTGCTGATCGGCCTGGGCGGCAAGCTGCCGGCCCCGCGCCGTGCCGTGCTGCGCCGGCTGCGCGCCGCCGACGGCGCGGAACTCGACCAGGCGATGGTGCTGTGGATGCCCGGCCCCGGCAGCTACACCGGGGAGGACTCCGGAGAATTGTTCCTGCACGGTGGCAGGGCGGTGATCGCCGGCGTGGCGGATGCCCTGACCGCGCTCGGGGGGCGGCCCGCCGAGCCCGGCGAGTTCACCCGCCGAGCCTTCCTGAACGGCCGTATGGATTTGCTGGAAGCCGAGGCGGTCGGTGACCTCATCGACGCCGAAACCGAGGCCCAGCGCCGGCAGGCCCTGCGCCAGCTCGAAGGCGAGCTCGGCGCCGTTTACGCCGGCTGGGCCGGCCGGCTGCGCTGGCTGCTGGCGCAGCAGGAAGCCCTGATCGACTTCCCCGACGAGGATTTGCCGCCGGAGGTGGAGGGCCGCGTCATCGCCGAGATCGGCGCCTTGCGCAGCGAGATCCGCGCGCACCTGAACGACGGACGCCGCGGCGAGAAGCTGCGCGACGGCCTGGTATTCGCCGTCAGCGGCCCGCCCAATGTGGGCAAGTCCTCGCTCGTCAACCTGCTGGCGGAACGCGACGTGGCGATTGTTTCCGCCTCGCCGGGCACCACCCGCGATGCGCTGGAGGTTCGGGTCGTGCTGGCCGGCGTTCCCGTGACGCTGGTCGATACCGCCGGGCTGCGCGACACCGAGGACGCCATCGAGGCCGAAGGCGTCCGCCGCGCCCGCGCCCGCGCCGAGGCCGCCGATTACGTGCTGCTTATCGGTGATGTCTGCACCGGGGTCGCGGCCGACGACCGCCGGCCCGGCTTGCGGATCTGCAACAAGATCGACCTCGGCGGGGCCGTGCCCGAAGGCGCGCTCGGCGTCAGCGCATTGACCGGCGATGGGATGCACGCGCTGCGCGCCCGGCTCGCCGACGTCGCCCGCTCCCTGACCGAAGGCGCCGGCCCGCCGCCACTGACCCGCGAGCGCCATCGCGCCGCGCTGCTGACCGCCAGCGACCGGCTGGACGCGGCGGCCGAGGCGGACCTGCCCGAGCTGCGCGCCGAGGACCTCCGCCTGGCACTCGGCGCGATCGGCCGCATCACCGGGGCCGTCGGTGTGGAAGACCTGCTCGGCGACATCTTCAGCCAGTTCTGCATCGGCAAGTAGCCGACAACCGGCCGGGGGGGGTCAGGCTGGCGTCAGGCCGGCGATCCTTCCCGCCGCAACTCGCGCTTGAGCAGTTTGCCGGCGGTGTTGCGCGGCAGGTTGTCGGTGAAGATCACCTGCTTGGGCAGCTTGTAGGCCGCCAGATGTGTCCGGGCGTGGGCGATCAGCTCCCCATCCGTCGCGGTCTGGCCGGGGCGCAGCACGACGAACGCCGTAACCGCCTCGATCCATTTCGGATCGGGCAGCCCGACCACGGCGACCTCCGACACCGCCGGGTGGGTGAACAGGGCTTCCTCCACCTCGCGCGATGCCACCAGCACGCCGCCGGTGTTGATCACGTCCTTGATGCGATCGACGATGTAGAGGAAACCCTGCTCGTCGAAATACCCGACATCTCCGGAATGAAACCACCCGCCGGCGAAGGCTTCAGCGGTTTCCGCCGGCTTGTTCCAATAGCCGGACAGCAACTGCGCGGAGCGGTGCACGATCTCGCCATGGGTGCCGGGCGGCACGTCGTGCATGTCGGCGTCCACCACCCTTGTTTCCACGTTCAGCACCGGCCGGCCGCAGGAGGCGGGGCGCGCCTCGTGCTCCTCCGGCCGCAGCACCGTGGCGACCGGGGCGATCTCGGTCTGGCCGTAGCAGTTGTACGGCCTGGCGCGGGGCAGCCGCTCGCGCAGTTCCTGCAGCACCGGCACCGGCATGATCGAGGCGCCGTAATACACCTTCTCCAGGCTGGACAGGTCCCGCCGGTCGAAATCCGGATGCCGCAGCAGGCTGATCCAGACGGTGGGCGGGGCGAAGAACGAGGTGATGCCCTCCGCCTCGATCAGGCGCAGCACATCCGCCGGCGCCGGCGCCTCGATCAGGATGGTGCGTGCGCCGGTCAGCATCTGCGGCAGGGTGAAGGCGTGCATCTGCGCCGTGTGATACAGCGGCAGCGCCGCGAGGCAGCGATCGTCGGCGGCGTAGTCCAACTCGTGCATGCAGGAGGCGTATTCGGTCAGCATCGCCCGGTGCGTCATCATCGCGCCCTTCGGCGCCGCCGTGGTGCCGGAGGTATAGACAATCTGGGCGATCGATTCGTCGGTGATGTCCGGGTCCACCCCGGTCGGAGCCTCCGGGTCTTCCGCGATCGCCAGCACATCCAAGGCACCGCCGCCCTCGAACCGGCCGCGCATCTCGATGTCGATGCCCTCCAGATGCGGTTCCAGCGCCGGCGCGCTCAGCACCAGCCGGGCGCCGGACTGGCCGAGGATATAGGCGAGCTCGCCGCCGGTCAGCGCGTAGTTCACCGGCACATGGACCAGCCCGGCCCGGGCGCAGGCCAGGAAGGCGATCAGATAGGCATCGGAATTGCGCCCGAACGCCGCCACCCGGTCGCCGGGCGCCAGGCCCAGGTCGGTCAGGTGCCAGGCGACGCGGTCCACCGCCCGGTCCAGCGCCGGAAAGCTCCAGCTCCGCTCGCCGTAGATCAGGGCGATGCGGTCATGATGGCGGATGGCGGCACGGCGCAGCGCATCGCCCAGCGTGTTGCGGCGGACGCGCCCGATGATGGCGGAAACGCTCACGCGACGGCCTCGGCCTCAACCTCGACGACGAATTTCGGGTCGGCCAGTCCCGCGACGAACAGCAGGGTGGAGGCCGGGGCATGACCCGCGAAGGCGGCGGCGCGGGCGGCGCGATACGGCGCCAGCAGGGACCGGTCGGTCAGGAACACGGTGGTCTTGACGATGTTGGCGATGCCCATGCCGTTCGCCGCCAGCACGGCGGTCAGGTTGGCGAAAGCCTGGGCGATCTGCGCCTCGCCGCTGGCCGGGATGGTGCCGTCCGGCGTGAGGCCGACCTGTCCCGAAACGATCAGCCGGCGCTCCGCGTTGCGGATTTCGATCGCGTGGGTATAGCCGGTGGGGGCGCGGACGGTGGGCGGATTGCTCGGGGTAACGGTGGCGGGCATGGGTCTGTTTCCTCCCGGGGGCTTCAGCGCGCGAGCCAGTCTCGCACAGCCGTTTTCAAGAATAAGGCATCCGCCGGATTGACCGTCGGGTTGCCGGCACGGTGGCCCCAGATGCTGGGGATCGGCCGCAATTCGCCGTGGCGCAGATAGGGCAATTCTGCCGCGTTGTCGGCGACGCGGAAATACAGGTCGGTCTCGCCGGGCATCAGCAGCACCCGCGCCCGGATCGCCTTCAGGGCGCAGATCGGGTCGCCGTTGTACAGGCCGTTATCGGCGATGTCGGCGGTTTCCCAGGTTCGCAGCTGGGCATACAGATTGGCGGCGGATCGCGGCGCGTAGCGATCTTCCCAATCCGTCTTCAGGAAGGTTTCCAGATCCGGCGCGCCCAGATTGGGCCTGGGTCCGGATGCCAGATGCAGATTGGCACGATAGAAATCCTGGCTCAGCGCCCAGGCCGCGTAGATCCGCCCGAAGGCCCGTTTGGCCGATTCCGGCTCGCCGGTGAAGCGCCCGCCGCCGATATGCTCGGGTGCGGCCTCCAGCGTCGCCATCAGCGAACGCAGAAACACCCGGTTATGCACGGACGTGCGGGCCACGCCGCAATTGACGATGGCGCGGTCCACCGCATCGGGAAACAGCGCCGCCCAGTGATAGGCCTGCAGCGCCCCCATCGACCAGCCATAGGCGCAGGCGACCCGCTCGATCCCCCAGCGTTCCCGCAGGAACCGGCGCTGGACATGCACGTTGTCGTAGACGCTCACCAGATCCGGATAATTCGCCGGATCGCCGGACGGGCTGGACGACAGCCCGTTGCCGAACATGTCGGGAATGACGATGAACCACCGCGTTGGGTCCAGCACGCCGTCCGGCCCGATCAGCCATTCCAGATCCGGATGCTGAGCGCCGTAGCTGGTCGGATAGACGATGACATTGTCCTTCGCCGCGGACAGCGTGCCATGCGTCTTCCAGGATAGTTTCGCGCCGCGCAGAACCGCGCCCGATTGCAGCGGCACATCGCCGGCGTCGAACATACCCCGCTCCGTTGGCCAGGTCGGGTTGGTCATGCCGGTACTTCCATCGTGGTGTCCCTGAAACGGCCGCATGGGACAATCCCGCGGCCGGGTTTGCAAGCGGCCGGATTTGCAAGCGATCTGGCCGCGACGATCAGCCGATGAACGTGCCGCCGTTCACATCCAGGATGGCCCCGGCCAGATAGCTCGCCGCCGGTGAGCACAGGAACGCGATCGGCCAGGCCAGTTCCTCCGGCTGGCCCAGCCGCCCCATCGGCAGACGGTCGCTGGCCCGGGCGACGTTGCTGGTCATCGCCGTCTCCACCGGCCCCGGCGCCACCGCGTTCACCAGCACGCCCCGGCGCACGCCCTGCCGGGCCAGCAGCTTCACCAGCGCGTGCACCGCACCCTTCGATGCGACATAATCCGGCGGCGTCGTGTCGAACGTGCCGCCGGTGCGCCCGGCGACCGAGCCGACCAGCACGACGGAGCCGCCGCCCAGCGGCGCCATGTGCTCGATCGCCGCGGCGGCCAGGGTCAGCGGCACCCGCGTATTCACATCCAGCGTGCGGTGAAAGCGCGTGATCCAGTCCGGATCGTCCTTCCACGGCTTGGCGGAAATGATGCCGGCGCAATGCGCCACCGCGTGGATGCGCTCGCCCCCGAACAGCCCGGCGATGAAGCCGTCGGCGGTCAGGTCGCCCTGCACCTCCACGCAATTGGCCTGCAGCCGCTCCACATCGGCACGCACCCCGGCCAGCGGCGCCAGATCGTTGACGATCACCTCGGCGCCGAGTTGCGCCAGCACGATCGCCGTGGCCCGCCCGATGCCGTTGGCCGCGCCGGTAACCAGCACGCGCCGACCCGCCAGGCTCATCGCCGCCGGCAGCGGCAGGGTTCCGGTTGTCGCCATGATGTCTCTCCCCGTTGTGGCCCGGTTGCTTTGTTGATCCGGCCATTGGACCATATCCGCGGCGATCGCAACACCATGCCACCGGCTGTCGGCGCCGGGGCGGCGGAGGGAACAACCGATGACGAACGGCCGCATATTGCTGGACATGGCGGATGGGGTGGCGGTGATGACCCTGAACCACCCGGCCACGCTGAACGCCTTCGGCGCCAGGCTCCGTGCCGACATGACCGAGGCGCTGGATCAGGTCGAGACCGGCGGCGCCCGCTGTCTGCTGATCACCGGCGCCGGCCGCGGCTTCTGTTCCGGCGCCAACCTGAACGATCCCGACCGCCCGCCGCGCGACCGCGAGGCCGAGGCGCGCGGCGAGGCGAAGAGTGACCTGCATGCCTGGTACAATCCCACCTTCCTGCGCCTGCGGGCGCTGAAGATCCCGGTGGTCGCCGCCATCAACGGCATCGCCGCCGGCGCCGGCATGAGCCTGGCGCTGTCCGCCGACATCAAGATCGCCGGCCGCTCGGCGGCCTTCCTCCAGGCCTTCGCGCGCATCGGCCTGGTGCCCGATTGCGGCGCCTCGTACCTGCTGCCGCGGCTGATCGGCGTTGCCCGGGCGATGGAACTGTCGCTGCTGGCCGAGCCGCTGCCGGCCGAGACCGCGCTCGCCTGGGGCATGATCAACCGGGTGGTGGACGATGCGGATCTGATGGACGCCGCCATGGCGATGGCGCGGCGGCTGGCGGACGGGCCGGTCTCGCTCGGCCTGATCCGCAAGCTGTACTGGGAAGCCCTGGAAAACACCTACCCGGCGCAGCTCGATCTCGAAGCCAATCTGCAAAGCCTGGCAGGGTTGAGCGCGGACCATGCCGAAGGGGTCGCGGCGTTCCGTGAGAAGCGAAAGGCCCGCTTTCAGGGCCGGTAAGCCGGCCTCAAATGTTCGTAACCAGGTGAACAACGTCACTATCCTGTCCGGCCGGTAACATGGAAATGTTGCGCTCCCCGCTTTGATTGGTTCACGGTGCGATGCGCCGAACCAGCACGGGCGGATTGGGGGCCTCGCGATGTCGAATATTGCCGGCAAAGCCTATGGGATGAACGTGGTCACGCCGATGAAGCCGCGGTGGACCTGGCTGAACCGGCTGCTGTTCATGGTGGCGCGCGCGCTGCCCACCACGCTTTCCGGCCTGCTCGGACTGTCGCTGATCCATTTCGCCCGCTGGGTGATCATCAAGCGCGACCAATGGCCGGCCGGCGACCGTGGCAAGCCCCGGCTTCGTAACGACTACATGCTGTTCGTGAGTAATTTCAACGGCACCTGGGACCAGTATATCGACGCGTTCTCCGACGGCATCCCCTCCGGCCTCGACCTGTTCTGGTACTGCGCCATCGGCTACCCGCATTCGATCCCGATCACCCCGTTCAAGAATTATATCCGTCACAACCAGATCGACACCGATTACTACTACAACGCCACGCCGGGCTCGGCGCAGCGCGACATCAAGGGCGCCCTGCGTGTTCGCACCGCGCTGCAGGCCCTGGCCGCGCAGCACAAATCCCTGCCGCCGGACGAGTTCGCAGCGCTCTACCACCGCACCCTGGCCGCGGTGCAGAACGATCTGGCCTCGCCCGGCTACGCACCTGTCGCCAGCATGGACAGTGAACGGGCCGACGCGCACCGCTGAACCGGCCGAACGATCGGCCGAGGGAGACGCAAGATGCCGAACTTCGATGGCGGACACTATTTCCTGACCGCCGTGCTGCCGGTGAAAACCAGCCTGGACCCGGCCGCACCCGGCAACTCGCATGTCCATCAGCTGCGCGATGTGCTGGCGCACCTGCCGACGGCGCTGCAATCGCCGGCCAGCGAACGGCGCGGCATCAATGCGCCCTTCGCCCGCAACCTGCGCACCCATTTCCTGCGGCTGGTCGTGATCGACGACGTGGCCTTCAACGGCCGCGAACCGAACGATACGCTGGCCGTCAGCCTGCTGACCAAGATCAGCGCCAGATTGTTCCGCTCCCTCGACCCGATGATCCCCAACAAGGTGGATGATCTGCCCGGCCCCTACATGGTTCTGGCCGCCGATTTCGACGCCGCCAGCGGCGCCGCCACGGAACTGGCAGGCTATCTGCGCGAACTCTGGGCGGACATGGAGCCGGAATTGCGATCGATCCTGGTCCATTGCCACGGCTTCGACGCGGTGAAGGGGGCGGATGATTTCGTCCGCGCCATCACGGCCTGCCAGGTGGAAACCACCATGCCGTTCAACGACTATTGGCAAACGGCGCCCGATCTCGCGAAGCTCGGCTTGCCGCTCGGCGGATGGCTCGGCCCGGCCGGCGTGGCGGCTTCCCTGTGCGTGATCGGATTGCTGCTCGCCTGGCTGGCCTCCCCCACGCTGGCCGCCCTCGGTTGCTGGGCCGCCTGGATCGGGTTCGCCGGCACGCTTCTCGGCCTGGCCTACGCTTATGTCGCGGTTCTGCGGCATGGCGCCAAGCCGCTGCCGACCGCGCCCGGCAGCGATCTCCGCTCGGTGCTGAAATCGCTGTATCTCCGGCAGCACTTCATCCGCTTCGCCATCGCCACGCAGGGCGCCAGCGCCGCCGAGCTGCACGCGGCCTTCGGCGCCTTCATCGACACCCACCATCCCGACGATGTCGCGGCGCCGACCCAGGCGCCGGGCGTGGTCCGGTCGCCAGGATAGACATCATGCCGGTTCAACTCGACCTCGCGGACATCCAGGGCAACGTCCTCACCGCCTACGGCAAGCTGGGTTTCCCCAAGGGAAGGTTCCTGCTGTTCCAGGTGGCCAGGGCCGAGGCGGGGCGCGCCTTCATCGAAATGCTGCGGCCGATGGTTACCACCGCGCTCCGCTGGGAATCGTCCCGCCGGCCGCACAGGCACGGGCCCGTCCAGCAACCCCGGCCGGACGTGGCGGTGAACATCGCCTTCACCTTCATGGGCCTGTATGCCCTCGGCGTGCCGACCCGCACATTGCGCGGCATGCCCGACGAGTTCATCGACGGCATGGAAGCCCGTGCCAACATCATAGGCGACGACGTTCCGACCAATCCGCGCGGCAACTGGGACAAGGTCTGGCGCACCCCGGAGGGCGGGCGGCAGCCGGTTCACATCCTGGTCAGCCTGAATGCGCAGATGAACCCGGACGGCACGCCGGTGCCGGCGCTGGCGGCAATCACCGAGAAGCTGCTCGCCTTCTGCGTCGCCAGCGATGGAGGCGTCCGGCTGCTGTCCGGCCATGCCGGCCCGAACCTGGATTTCCAGGAAGCCTCTGCCCTGCTGCATCCGGACGCGTCCGGCGCGATGCAGCCGTTGCCGATGGAACATTTCGGCTATCGCGACGGCATCAGCGACCCGGTGTTCGACGGCCAGTACCCGCCGGAGCGCGCGGCGCAGGAGGTGGAGGGCAACGGCAAGCTGACACCGCAACAGACCTGGGAACCCCTGGCCACCGGCGAGTTCCTGCTCGGCTACCCCGACGAGGCGCAGGAACAGGCCGGCATGGCGATGCCGATCGATTTCAGCCGCAACGGCACCTTCATGGCCTACCGCAAGCTGCACCAGAACGTGGTCGCCTTCCGCCGCTATCTGGAAACAACCAGCGCGGCCTTCGCCGCGGTCTACGGCATTCCCGTCGCCCAGGCACCGGAAACGCTGATGGCCAAGATCGCCGGGCGCTGGCCGGACGGTGTGCCGCTGATCCAGGCACCGACCTACGGCGAATGGCAGGCGGTCAAGGCGCGCCGGGCCGCGGCCATGGCCGCCAACGACACCACCACGATCGCGGCGATGGAGCGCGACCTGACCAAATTCCTGTTCCGTCAGGATCCTGACGGATCCAAATGCCCGTTCTCCGCCCATATCCGCCGCGCCAATACCCGCGATATGCTGGATCCGCATTTCGGATCGCCCGACAAGTCGGAATGGAACGGTTCCGTGCTCAACAATCGCCGCCGCATCCTGCGCCGCGGCCTGCCCTACGGCGCGGCGCCGCCGGACGCGACCGACGACAGCGGCGAGCACGGCATCGTCATGCTGATCGTCTGCGCCAGCCTGTTCCGCCAGTTCGAATTCGTGCAGCAGCAATGGATCCAGTACGGCCTGGATTTCTTCGCCGGCAACGATACCTGCCCGCTGATCGGCAATCATGGTCCGGACGCGAAATTCGTCATCGCCGCGGATCCGGCATCCGCCCGCCCGCCCTTCATCTGCGACCGGCCACCGCAATTCGTCGAAACCCGCGGCGGCGACTATTTCTTCATCCCGAGCATGACCGCCCTGCGCATGATCGGCACCGGCATCGTCGACCCCACCTGAACCGACCTATCCGGAGCGCGCCGATGGAATTCCTTACCAGTCCGATCGCCGCCTTCCGGGTGCGGCTGTGCATGGTATGGGCGGCGCTGGTCGCGGTTCCCACGCTGCTCGCACGCTTCATTCCCGCGCTGCTCGGCGGCGAGGGCACGATCAAGCATCGCGCGGCCAAGGTGTTCGCCGCATCCGCCAACCAGCGGCTGATCTTCTCCATCCTGCGCCTGGCCGCCCCGAACCTCGTGCTTTCCACCAAACTTGTCGCCGCCTATGAAAACACCGGCACGGCCATCGTCTCGCGCGCCGAGGACGTGACCGAGGTGCTGGACCGTGAGGCCGATTTCGCGGTCGTCTACGAACCGAAAATGCGCGCCATCACCGGCGGCGAGAATTTCTTTCTCGGCATGCAGGACAGCGCCGAATACCAGCGCGACGTCTCCAACATGCGCCTGGCCGTGCGCCGCACCGACGTATCGGAAATCCTGGTGCCCCTGGCCGCCGCTCGCGCCAACGATATCGTTGCGGCCATGCAAGGCACCATCGACGTGCCGGCGGATCTGACGCGCCGCCTGCCGGCGATCCTCGCCGGCATCTATTGCGGCACGCCTGGACCAAGCGAAGCGGCAATGATCGACTGGACGTCCAAGCTGTTCTGGTACCTGTTCATCGACCTCGCCGGTGAGCAACACGTCACCGACGCCGCCCTGGCCGCCGCCAAGGAGTTCTGCGCCTATCTCGACGCCAGCATCGCCGCCCGCAAGGCCAACGCGGCAGGAAGCGACGACATCCTCACCCGCTGCCTGGCCATGCAGGCGGCCGGCCTGCCGGGCATGGACGATCTAGGTATCCGCAACAACCTGTTCGGCCTGCTGATCGGCTTCGTTCCCACAATCTCGAAAGCCTGCGTGCAGGCCCTCAACGT
>JBBIQA010000067.1:0-20886 GCA_037442565.1 Rhodospirillales bacterium | reverse complement strand
GATGAAACTCCATAAACTTGCTGCAGCTGGCGCGATCATCGCAGCTCTGGCGGCTCCCGGGATAGCCTCTGCGGGGATTTACAACACCGCGACCCAGACGCTTACCTGGGGACCGCAGGCGCCGGTGTGGGACCATACATTCTCCTTTAGCCCCTTTGTGGCGCCTATGCCGGCAGACAAACTGAACTCCGTGCACATCACGGTCACCGGCACCGAGGCCTTCACCTCGGGGTCGGTCTATTGCGTCTTTGGCCCGTGCTCGGGAGACTACTCGCTGACCTCCACGTTCACCGCCACGGCTTCACCGCTGCCGGCGACACCGACGTTTGGTCCACTCGTCGCCGACACAACCGGTTCCTACAGTGTGCCAACGTCCTCCACGGGATTGGCGATCCCGGGTGGGTCGTCAAGCGCAAGCCTGATGTACTACAATACGGTGACCGGCGCGGGCGGCACGTTGAATCCCAGCAATTTCACCAGCGGGCCAGTCAACTTCACGTTCCATGCAAAAGACCTTCAGGGCTCTTCCCCGACGGCTGGCCTTGCGGCGGTTGGTTTTACGGGGGTGACAGATTTCCTTCAGGTCTCGCTTTACTATGACTACAGCTCGGTCCCCGAGCCGGCCGGCCTTATCCCGCTTGCCGCTGGCCTCATCGGCCTCGGAATGGTGCGCCGCCGCAACAGGGCCTGACCATCGCGGAGGGCTGGCCCTTTCGGGCCAGTCTTCTGCCGACTTCCTATCGAAGGCCGCCGCCCCGCAGGACCCTGGGCGGCGGTCTTTTTCGTGCGATCTCCACTCCGAGCATGGATCGCTGCCGAGATCCCTCCGGCATTACGCCGGCGAGCGCCCCTTCCGCCAGGCCTCGAACGCCGCCTTGGTCGCCTCATCCGGCGGATAGGTGCCGCGCAGCGGGGCGCCGGATTCGATTCGGGCCAGCAGGAACGTCTCCAGCTCCTCCTGCTCCGCCGCGTCGCGGGCCACCTCGTCGGCAATGCCGCGCGGGATCACCACCACCCCGTCCCGGTCGCCGACGATCACGTCGTTGGGATACACCGCCACCCCGCCGCAGCCGATCGGCACATTGCTTTCCGCCGCATGGTGCCGCGCCAGATTGAGCGGCGCCGACGGTCCGGAGCAGAACACCGGGAAATCCATCTCCCCGATCGGCCCGGCATCGCGGATCCCGCCATCGGCCACCAGCCCCGCCACGCCGCGCTTCATCAGCCGCGTCACCAGGATCTGGCCGGCACACGCGGCGGCGGTATCGCCGCGGCAGTCGATCACCAGCACCTTGCCCTCCGGCGTGATCTCGATCGCCCGGCGCTGCGGATGCCCGGGATCGCTGAACACGCCGACATGATCGACGTCCTCGCGTGCCGGAATGTTGCGCAGTGTAAAGGCTGGTCCGACCAGATTCTGCTCCAGCCGCCCCAGCACGCGCACGCCCTGCATGAAGCAGTTGCGCAACCCTCGCTTGAAAAGCTGCGTGGTGAGGGTGGCGGTGCTGACCGCGCGCAGTCTTGTCAGGGTTTCCAGCGGCAGGACGGGCATGATTTTTCTCCCAATCGGGCATTAGAGCATTATCGGGTCATGTAATTCACATGATCGGATGAAAAGCCTCCCAAAACAAAGCCAGTGCGAGGCCGGTAATTCTACATGAGCCGAACATGCTCCAGGCGAGTTGTGCCGGTCCAGCCTGCCCCAGGGCAGGCTCGCAAACAACAGGCGAGCGGCGTCCGCAGAGGGGCGGGCAGATTAACTTATTTTATACTTAATAATCTATTTTTGGATTGACCAATTCACAACCACAGGTTAGACCCGGTTAGAAGCATCGCCGGAAGGCCACTCGGTCGCCACGGTCGAAGCCTTTGAAAAGGAGCCCCCCGTGACGAAGACCCCCTATGTCGGCGCGATTGCCGCGCTGGCGCTGGCGCTGACCGTGACCTTTGCCGGCGCCGCCACCGCCACGCCGATCTACACCGTCGATGCCTGGATCGGTAATCTGAAGGCCGATCACACCGGCGGCACGAACGCCAACAATGTGTTGCCCAGCCCGGCCGTGGACGCCCATTTCACCATCGCCGGCCCGATCGACTGGATCACCAGCCGCGGAACGAATCTGGTGCGGGATTTCCTGACCAAGGACGGCGCCGTCGCCCTGCCGGCGATTGGCGGCTACACCTCCCCCAGCGCCCATTACGCCACCCTGGCCAGCTTCCTGGCCGCCTCCATGAGCGCGGGCGGCGACGCCTACTCCGCGTTCTTCCACATCACCGGCACCTACGGCAGCGCCACTTCCTACGCCGGGTCCATCCGCCACGATGACGGCGCCAGCCTCTATATCGACAACGGCGCGACGCAGATCTTCGGCCATGCCCCCGAGACATCCGCGATCACCGACAGCTTCGTCCTGCCGGCCGGCTCGCATAATTTCGACCTGTATTACGTCGAGGGCAACGGCGCGCCATCCGTCCTGAAGATCAATTTCCCCAGCAACGTGGTGGCCACCCCCGAGCCCGCCGCCCTGGCGCTGTTCGGCACCGGCCTGCTCGGCCTCGGCCTGGTTCGCCGCCGCCGCCGCCGCCACGCCTGATCCGCATTGGCGGAGCAACCGCGGGTCGGCGCCCCCCGGCGCCGGCCTGCGGCGGCATTCCCTCAGGAATTGACCAGCACGTTCTGCGGGCTGGGCGCAATTTCCCCCCGCTCCACCCGCAGCACCTGGCGTGTCAGCATTTCATGCGTCGGCGCCGGCACTCCGGCGCGGGCGCCCTCGGCGGCGATGAAGCCGTTCATGAACTCGATTTCCGTCCGCCGTCCCTTCTCCATGTCCTGCGCCATGGAGGGGCGCTGATACTCGCTGCGCAGCGATCCGCCGGTCGCATCGATCAACTGCTTTTCAATCTCGGCCAGCGCGCCCCGGTCACCCTCATGCGCCAGCGCCAGCCGTTGCGGGTCCAGCGCGCCGATCTTACCCAGCCTGTAGCCCAGCTTCTGGCCGACTCGCACGCTTTCCCCGCCCAGCGCGATGCAGACCCGGCGCACCGCGTCGTGCCGGTCCCGGTCGTTGCCGCCCATCCCGGTTGCCGCCGACACGCCGTTGCGCATGCCGTTCACGCACAGCTTGGTCCACCGCTCGCCCCACAGGTTGTCGGTCGCCTCGGACTTGTCCACGCAGCCCATGATCTCCGCGATCTCCCGCGTGCGCCGGGTGATCCTCCCATTCGGCTCGCCGATGTAGAACGACGTCACGTCCGGGCGCTTGGCGTAGCCGCGGCGGATGTGCCCGGGCTCGTACAGGTCCACGCCCACCCCGCCGGTCACGATGCAGCCAAGCGTCCGCCCCCAGCCGACCACGCCGGCCACGCTCTCCTCGTTGATGCAGTTCTGCATCGACACCACGCAGCCGGTCGCGGAAAGGTACGGCCGGATCAGCATCGTCGCCCAGACCGTGTCGTAGGATTTCACCGAAATCAGCGCGATATCGATCGGGCGCTGTTTCGACAGGGTCTGCACCTCGGTGATGTGCATCGCGTTCACCGGAACCGTCCGCCTTTCGGCCTCGGTCATGCCGTACAGGTTCATGCCATGCGCGCGCATCGCGTCAACATGCGCGGGCCACGGGTCGATGAGAACGACGTCATGCCCCCCCGCCGCCAGCCCCGCGCCCACATAGCCGCCAACCGCGCCGGCGCCGACAACGGCGATCCGCTTCTTCATCCTGACCCTGCTCCCGTCCCGCATGCGGCTAACGCGCCATTCCTGCCGAACAATGCGGCCTGCGGTTTCCCGCCGTCAATTCGCGGCGCCGTCCCACGCGTTTACCGGGGCTTGCCGCGGCGTTCTCCATGTCGCACTGGATGTAATTGAGTTTCCTTGTTCTATGTCGCGACACGGCCTAGGATTCGCTCCGGCGGGTCTGCCAACGATGGGTCTTACTGGCATGAAGCATTGGCATATCGACGATCTGGCGTGGGACCGGTTCGATCCAACAAAAATCACGCCGGAACTGGTGCCGCTGGTCAAGGCGGCGGCGCTGGTGGAGCGCAACGCCGGCGATTACGCGATCTATCTCGGACGCGTCTTCCCCGACGACCCCGAGTTCCTCGCCGCTGTCGAGCGCTGGAGCATCGAGGAGGTGCAGCACGGCGACGCCCTCGGCCGCTGGGCCACCCTGGCCGAGCCGGCCTGGGATTTCCCCGCCGCCTTCGCCCGCTTCCGCGCCGGCTACAGCCTGCCGCTGGACGTCGCCGCCTCCGTGCGCGGATCGCGCACCGGCGAGCTGATCGCCCGCTGCATCGTGGAAACCGGCACGTCCAGTTATTACACGGCGCTGGCGCAGACCACATCGGAGCCCGTTCTGGAACAGATCTGCCGGCGCATCGCCGCCGACGAGTTCCGTCATTTCAAGCTGTTCTACGACCACATGCACCGCTATCTCGGCATCGAGCAGGTCTCGTTCCTGCAACGCCTGCGCATCGCCGCCGGCCGCATTGGCGAGAGCGAGGACGACGAACTGGCCTTCGCCTATCACTGCGCCAACCACGCTCCGGACGCCGACTACGACCACGAGCAATGCCTCGCCGCCTACATGACCACCGCCGTGCCGATCTATCGCTTCCCGCATATCGAGCGTGCCATCGGCATGGTGCTGAAGGCGGTCGGCCTGCCCCCGCGC
Organism: Rhodospirillales bacterium; assembly: GCA_037442565.1. Classification (GTDB taxonomy): domain Bacteria; phylum Pseudomonadota; class Alphaproteobacteria; order Acetobacterales; family Acetobacteraceae; genus PALSA-911. The sequence goes on along the minus strand of JBBIQA010000067.1, from coordinate 16,210 downwards.
GGAAAGCTGTCGGAGATCACCGCCCGCGTGTTCTGGGGCCTGCTGCAGCGGCGCAAGCGCCGGCTGACCGAGCGCGCCGCGGCCATGCCGGGCTGGCGCCAGGCCGCCTAGGCTAAACCGCCGCTTCGGCGGCGCGATGCGCGCGCAGGACCAGGGCGGCTGTCACCTCGCCGATGATCAGCAGTGCCGGCCCGCCATCGGTCCAGTCCCGGCCCCGGGCGGCAAGTTCCGCCAGGCTGCCGCGCAGTTCGCGCTGCTGAGGGGTGCCGCCGCGCTCGATCAGCGCCGCCGGGATCGCCAGGTCCAGCCCCTCCGCCGCCAGCCCCGCCGCCAGGGCGGGCAGGGTGACGATGCCCATGTAGACCGCGAGCGTCGAACCGCCATTGCCGGCCGTCAGCGCCCGCGCGAGCCCGGCGAAATCCACATCCAGCTCGCCGTCCCTGGTATGGCCGGTGGCGAAGATCACCGAGCGGGAGATGCCCCGATGCGTCAGCGGGATCCCCGCCTGCGCGGCACAACCCAGTGCCGCGGTCACGCCCGGCACGATCCGCACCTCGATCCCGGCCGCCGCAACCGCCTCGGCTTCCTCGCCGCCGCGTCCGAAGATGAACGGGTCGCCGCCCTTCAGACGCACCACGCAGGCATGGCTGCGCGCCAGGCGCACCAGCAATTCGTTGATCTGTTCCTGCGGCAGGCAATGCTCGGCGCGGCGCTTGCCGACATAGATCCGCTCGGCGGCCGGATTGGCCAGCGCCAGGATCTCCTCGCTGACCAGCCGGTCATGCACGATCACGTCCGCGCGTTCCAGCAGCCGTACGGCGCGCAGCGTCAGCAGATCGGCCGCACCCGGCCCGGCGCCGACCAGATGAACAATGCCCGTGGGGATCGTGGAACTATGCATCATACGATTTCTAGCGGTTGAACGGCCTGCAGCAAAGCCCGGATTTCCGGCCGGCAGGACCCGCAATGGGTGCCCGCCCGCGTCGCCCGGCCGATCGCCTCCACATCGCCATGCCCGGCGGCGATTGCGTGGCGGATCTGGTTGGCCCCGACCGCGTGGCAGACGCAGACCGACGGCTCCGGCAGCTTCCCGTCCGCCGGCCTGGCCGCCAGCAGCGCCCTTCGTTCCCCCGGCTCCAGCGTCTCCGCCGCGAACCGCCCCACCAGCCAGTCCCGCGCCGGCAAGGCGTGGTCGGGGCCGATGAACAGACAGGCCTCCAGCCGTCCGTCCACGATCAGCGCCGCCCGGAACAGGCCCCGCGCCGGGTCGCTCAGCGCCATCCATGCCGCATCGCCGAACAAGGCGCGCAGCCGGTCGACCGCCGCGGCGGGAGCCTCGCCGCCGGCCAGCTCATGCCGCCATACGCCGTCCGAAACCGGCAGCAGCGCGGTCCAATCCGCCAGTCCGGTGCCCAGATTGCGCCGGGCGATCAGAAAACCATGCCAGGCGGCAGGGAAGGGTCCCAGGCGGACCGGCGTGTGTTTCAACTCCGGCTGGCCGCTGATCGGGTCCAATTCGGCGTTCACCGCCGGGTTGATACGCCCGCCCGGAGCGAAGCGCGCGGTCCAGTGCATCGGTGCGAACACATTGCCCCGGCGCAACCCTGCATCGAGACGCAGCCGCAGCACCGCGCGTCCCGTCGCTGCCTCGACCACCGCCAACGCGCCGTCCGCCATGCCGGCCGCATCGTCGGGATGTACCGCCAGGAACGGTTCGGGCGTATGCGCCAGCAGCCGCGCGGCTTTGCCGGTGCGCGTCATCGTATGCCACTGGTCGCGCACCCGCCCGGTCAGCAGCACCAGCGGCCAGGCGCCATCCGTTGCCCGCGCCGGCGCCCGGTGCGGTGTCGGCACCAGCCGGGCACGTCCGCCGGTTGCGGGAAACCCGCCCTCGCCGAACAGCCGCTCGCGCGCCGGCGCACCTGCCGGGCAGGGCCACCGCGTCGGCGCCATGGCGGCGTATTCGCTGTCTGTCAGCACGGCGAGTGAGGAAATATCGAACAACCGGCTGCCGTTGTTGTTCAGACCCGACAGGGCGGCATGCTCGCGGAAGATCGCGGCAGGTCCCTTCCATTTGAAAGCATTCGCGAAACCCAGCCGCTTTGCGACCTCGGCGACGATCCACCAATCCGGCCTAGCTTCGCCGGGAACCGGCAGGAAGGCCCGCTGCCGGCTGATCATCCGCTCGCTGTTGGTAACCGTTCCGTCCTTCTCGCCCCAGGCCAGCGCCGGAAGCCGGATATGCGCGTAATCCGCGGTATCCGCCTCGCGCACACAATCCGACACGACCACCAGCGGACATGCCTCCAGCGCGCGGCGCACGGCGTCGGCCTCCGGCAGGGAGACCACGGGGTTGGTCGCCATGATCCACACCGCTTTGATCCGCCCGTCCCCGATCGCCCGGAACAGATCCACCGCCTTCAGCCCCGGCGCGGCCGCGAGGTTCGGCGCGTGCCAGTAACCGCGCAGCAGATCGGCCTCGCCCGGCCGGTCCCATTCCAGATGCGCTGCGAGCATGTTGGCCAGCGCCCCCACCTCCCGCCCGCCCATCGCATTGGGCTGCCCGGTCACGCTGAACGGCCCCATGCCCGGCCGCCCGATCCGCCCGGTGGCGAGATGGACGTTGAGGATGGCGTTGACCTTGTCGGTGCCGGCGGAGGATTGGTTCACGCCCTGGCTGAACAGGCTGACCACGCGCCCGGTGCCGGTGAACCAGTCGAAGAACCTGGCAACATCCGCCGCATCCAGGCCGCAGCGGGCGGCGGTGGCCGCTGCATCCGGTGTCTGCGCCCATGCCAGGGCGATCGCCTCGGTGGCGCCGCTGGTCGCGCTCGAAACATAATCCTCGTCCAACGCCCCACTGCCGGCCAGATGCGCCAACAGTCCCGTGAACAGCGCAACATCCGTGCCCGGCGCCAGCGCCAGAAGCAGGTCCGCCCCCTCGCAGGTCGCCGTGCGGCGCGGATCGATCACCACGATGCGCATCCCCGGCCGCTGCTCCCGCGCGGCGAGAATGCGCTGATACAGCACCGGATGGCACCACGCGGTGTTGGATCCCACCAGCACCACCAGGTCCGCCAGTTCCAAATCCTCGTAGGTGCCGGGAACCACGTCCTCGCCGAAGGCCCGACGATGCCCCGCCACCGCGCTGGCCATGCACAGCCGCGAGTTGCTGTCGATATTGGCCGTGCCCAGAAACCCCTTCGCCAGCTTGTTGGCCGCGTAATAATCCTCGGTCAGCAATTGCCCCGAAACATACAGCGCCACGCTGTCCGGTCCATGCTCGGCGATGGTCCGGGCGAACCCGTCCGCCACCGCCGCCAGCGCCGCGTCCCACCCGACCCGCACGCCGCCGATTTCCGGATGCAGCAGCCGCCCCTCCAGCGACAGCGTTTCGGCCAAAGCGCTGCCCTTGCTGCACAGCCGGCCGAAATTGGCGGGGTGCGCCGGATCACCGGCAACCGGCTCCCCCGGCCGCGCCAGCACCCCGCAGCCGACGCCGCAATAGGGGCAGGTGGTTTTGGTTTCAGTAGACATCGCGCTGATACCGCCCCTGCCGCGCCAGTGCCGCCATCCAGTCGCGCGACTGTGCCTCGTCCAGCTTGCCCTCGCTCATGGCGATCTTCCGCAATGTCGCGTCCACGTCCCTCGCCATCCGCATGGCATCGCCGCAGACGTAGAAATGCCCGCCATCCTGCAGCCAGCGCCACAGATCGGCGGCGTTCTCCAGCATGCGATGCTGCACATAGACCTTCTCCTTCTGGTCGCGGGAGAAAGCGGTATCCAGACGGGACAATGTGCCATTGGCGCGCCAGGCGGCGATCTCCGCCGCGAACAGGAAATCGCTCTCCCGGTGCTGATCGCCAAAGAACAGCCAGGAACGCCCCTTCAGTCCCAGCGCCTCGCGCTCCTGCAGGAAGGCGCGGAACGGCGCGATGCCGGTGCCCGGGCCGCATAGGATCACCGGAACCAACGGGTCCGCCGGCAGCCGGAAATGGCTGCTCTGGACGAAGGCCTGGATCGGGCCGCCGCCAATCGCGCGGTCCGCCAGGAAGGCGCTGGCAACGCCGCCCCGCACCCGCCCGCGCCGTTCGTCGCGGATGGTGCTGACGCAAAGATGCACCTCCCCCGGTGTCGCGCGCGGCGACGACGCGATGGAGTACAGCCGGGGCTTCAACGCCGGCAGCGACCGCACGAGATCGGACAGTTTCGGCCGGGCGGAGGGAAAGGCCGTGAGCAGGTCGAGCAGGTCGGCGCCCTCCGGCTCCGCATCGTCCTCGCCATCCGCGAGTTTGCGCAACGCGACGGCGTGCGGTTCGTGGGTCGCGGACATGGCAAGAAGTAAGAACGTGCGATCCAGCGGCCGGGCGATATCGAGCAGGGCGGAAAACGCGTCGCGCAACGTGTGCGCTTCGCCGTCCGGTCCGATCACCGGTTCGCTGCCGCTGGCGCGCAGCGCGGCGAGGGTCGCCTCCACCAGTCCGGGATCGTTGAGCGCGGCGATAGCGAGCGAGTCACCGGGCGTATAGCTCAGCCCGGACCCCGCCAGATCGATCACGACATGGCGCACATCCTTGGCGGATCCGGCGCCGGTCAGCCGGCGGGCGGCGGTCACGATCACCTCGCCGGTCGCCGGCTTCGCCGCCACCACGGCGGGCGCGGCAACCGCCGGCGCCTCGCCGGGCGGCGGAGCTTCGGCCAGCAACGCCTTCAGCGCCTTGCTGGTCTCCTTGGCGCCAGGAACGCACAAGGAGGCGGAGCTCTCCTGACCATCCGCCAGCGCCTCCGCGTAGGTCTGGCAGAGATAGCCGCACTGCCCGCAATCGAGCTGCGCCATCGCCGCCATCAGCCTGCGGGCATAGGGCTTTCCTTCCGCCAGCGCCTGACGTTCGGCCAGTTCCAGCGCCGGATCGTGCCAAGGAAAAGCCTCCTCTGGTTCGGCCGACGGCGAGGCCAACGATTGCTGGCTCGCCGCTCCGCCGTACAGACCGGCGAGGAAGCCGTTCAGCCAGGCCCGCTGCTGCGGCGTGAACGGCGCGGTTTCCGGGATGATCGGGGCGGGGAGGGACATGGCGTTCATCTCAGGCTTCCGTCAGTTCGCGCGAGCAGATCGCCGCCAGCTCGTCGTCGGAGAACCGGGCGGTGAAATCCTGAAAGCTTTCCGTGGCGTCTACCCGCCGTTCCTTCCATGCCGACAGCAACGCCAGCAGCATCGGCTTCAGATCGCCGACCGTGATCTTCTCGCGGATCAGCCGCCCGATCTTCTGCTCGGCCCCGGCCCCGCCGCCGACATGCAGGTCGTAGCCCTCGACCAGATCCTCTCCGACCTCGACCTTCGCCCCGAGCAGGCCGATATCGGCGATGTAGTGCTGGGCGCAGGAATGATGACAACCGGTCAGATGGATGTTGATCGGGTGTTCCACGTCGATGCGCGCCTCCAGCCAGCCGGCGATTTCGGCGGCATGGGCCTTGGTGTTGGAAGCCGCGAACTTGCAGCCGGCATTGCCGGTGCAGGCGACCAGCCCGCCGCGCAGATGGCTGGCCTGCGTCTCCAGGCCCAGCGCGCCGATGGCGGCCAGCGCCTCCGCCAGCTTTTCGTCCGGCACGTCGGAAATCAGCAAATTCTGCCAGACCGTCAGCCGCAGCGTGCCCGAACCGAATTTCTCCGCGATCGCGGCAAGACCGCGCAGCCGGTCGCTGCCCAGCCGGGCGAAGGGCACGACGACGCCGACATAGTTCAGCCCCGGCTGTTTCTGCGCATGCACGCCGATATGGCCATGCCGGGCCTGGGCGGGCCGCGGCAGGATCGCCGTATCCGCCACCCGCATCAGCCTGTCGCCGAGTTCGGCCTCGACCGCTTCCAGAAACTTCGGAAAACCCCAGTCGTCCAGCAGGTATTTCAGCCTGGCCCTGCCGCGGTCGGTGCGAATGCCGTGGCCGATGAACACCCGCAGGATGGCATTGGAAACCTTCGTGGTATCCTCGGGCCGCACGATCACGCCGGTGAAGCGGGCAAAGTCCTTATGGCCGGTGATCCCGCCCAGCCCGAGCCGGTAATACACCCCGGCCGCCACCCCGAAACCATCCGCCACCCGCACGGCGGTGAAGGCGATGTCGTTGGTATCCTCCAGCACCGCCACCGCGCCGCCGCCATCGAAGGCGATGTTGAACTTGCGCGGCAGACCGTAAAGTTCCCGATGGTTCAGGATGAAATGATGGATCGCGCGCGCATGTGGACGCGTGTCGATCAGTTCCTGCCGGTCGATCCCCGCCGTCGGGCTGCCCGTCACGTTGCGCACATTGTCCGCCCCCGATCCGCGGGACGTCAGACCCAGGTCCGCCAAGCGGGTAACGATCTCCGGCGGCGCCTCTGGCGGAATGTCGCGCAATTGCAGATTGGCGCGCGTCGTAATGTCGGCATAGCCGCCCGCGTGCTCGTCAGCCAGGTCGGCCAGTCCCCGCATCTGCCAGGCCTGCAGGATGCCGCCGGGAATGCGCAGCCGGCACATGAAACTGTTCTGCGCCGGAGCGACATAGAACAGTCCATGGAACTTGGTCAGGAACACATCCGTTCCCTTGGGAAACCTGCCCTCGGCGGCCAGGGCGGCAATCTCGTCGAACCGATCCAGCGGGTGCTTCTTCCGCTTGGCCTCCTCCTCGGCCACCAGCTTGCCGCCGGCCGCGACCGCACGGTCCTGTGCCAGGCGCTGCAAATCGTTTGGATCCGCGGTGCTTTCCGCAACGGGTGCAAGGGGCAGGCCCAGCGCCGCACGGCGCGCCTCCACGCCGGACAGGAACCCCTTCAGGTATTCCTGCTGGTCCGGTGCGAAGGGCAGGTCGCTCACGGGCGAACCTCCGTGCTCTCCGGCGCGAAAGTCGGGCCGAACGCCAGCGCCGCCCGCAGCCCGTTGATCGGCGCGCCACTGGCGATCAACGCCTGATACCAGGAAGCGTCCGCGGTCTCGCCATACAGCATCGCGCCGACCAGCCGATCCTCCTGCAGCAGCAGCTTGCGATATTCACCGGCCTCGGAATCGCTGAGGATGATTTCCTCTGCCCCTTCCGCCTCGATCCGTCCGGCCGACCACACGCCCGCCCCGGCCACCTTCAGGGCGGTGGCGTCGGCCTCCGCCACATAGGATATGGTTGCCCCGGCAATCACCCGCGCGCAGGTTTCCGCCTGCGCGAAGGCCGGCGCCACCAGCCCGCAGCAGACTCCCCGATGCTCGGCACATTCGCCGATCGCGTAGATCGCCGGATCGGACGTGCGCATCGCGTCGTCCACGACAACGCCGCGTTGGACCACCAGGCCGGCCTCGCGCGCCAACCCCGTTTCGGGGCGGATGCCCACGGCCATCACCACCAGCGACGCGGCGATCACGGTGCCATCCGCCAGCCGCACCCCTTGCACCCGGTCCGCGCCTTCGATGATCTCGGTCTTGGCGGTCAGGTAGGTGTCGATCCGGTACTCCGCCATCCGCCGCATCAGCAGTGCTGCCGCGGCATGGTCCAACTGGCGCTCCATCAACCGGTCCACGGCGTGCAGCACGCTCACCTTCATGCCGCGCTTCGCCAGCCCATAGGCCGCTTCCAGTCCCAGCAACCCGCCACCGATCACCACTGCGTCGCCGCCGGCCTCGGCGGCGGCCAGCATCGTGTTCACATCCTCCAGCGTGCGGTACATCACCACCCCCGGCAGGTCCGCCCCCGGGAAGGGCAGCCGCACCGGCTGGGAGCCCAGCGCCAGCACCAGATGCCCGTAGCCGATCGGGCCATGCCGGTCGGTCAGCACCCGGCACGCCTCGCGGTCGATGCCAAGCACGCGCGTGCCCGGCAGATAGGTGATGCCAACCGCTGCCAGAGCCGCTTCATCATGCGTGATCAGGTCGGCCCCGGTCATCTCGCCGGCCAGGAACTTGCTGAGCGCGACGCGGTTATAGGGCAGCTCCGCCTCGGCCCCGATCAGCGTGACGGACAGACCCCGCCCAGCCAGCCGTTCCGCGCAGCGCATTCCGGCGGGACCGGCGCCGATGATGACGATGCGGCGCATCACGCCGCCTCGGCCGGGTTGCGGTGGCGATCGTACAGGAAGCGCATCACCGCGGCGCGGGCGGCGATGAACACCGGGTCCTTCACCAGCGTCAGCCGCGAGCGCGGCCGGGGCAGGTCCACGGTCAGGATCTCGCCAATCGTCGCCTCCGGCCCGTTCGTCAGCATCACGATCCGGTCCGACAGCAGCACCGCCTCGTCCACGTCATGCGTGATCATCATCACGGTGGTGCCGAGCCTGGCGTGGATCTCCATCACCTGGTCCTGCAGATGCGCCCGGGTCAGCGCGTCCAGCGCGCCGAACGGCTCGTCCAGCAGCAGCACCTTCGGCTGCATCGCCAGCGCGCGGGCAATGCCGACGCGCTGCTTCATGCCGCCGCTGATCTCGCCCGGCCGCTTGTCCGCATGCGCGCCCATGCGCACCAGGGCCAGGTTCTCATCCACCCATTCCGCGCGCTCGGCCCGGCTCTTGCTCCGCCCGAACACCTGGTCCACCGCCAGGCGCACGTTCTCCCGGCAGCTCAGCCACGGCAGCAGCGAGTGGTTCTGGAACACCACCGCCCGGTCCGGCCCGGGCGAATTCACCTCCCGCCCGTCCAGGATCACGCCGCCGTCGGTCGCCTCCAGCAATCCGGCGACAATGTTCAGCAGCGTGGACTTGCCGCAGCCGGAATGGCCGATCACGGAGATGTATTCCCCTTGAGCGATCGGCAGGGTCACGTCGACCAACACGGCAGGCGCGGCGGGATTGAAGCGGATGCCGATATCGGTGATGGCGAGGAAAGCGGTCATGCGATCGTTCCTTATGTGATGGAGGTGCCGCGCGCCGCGAACCGCCCGGCCAGTGCCACCAGCCGGTCCAGGCAGAACCCGACCAGCCCGACATAGATCAGCGCGACGACGATGTCGGAGATGTTGGAGCTGTTCCACGCGTCCCAGATGAAGAAGCCGATCCCGACGCCGCCGATCAGCATCTCGGCCGCGACGATCGCCAGCCAGGACAGGCCGATGCCGATGCGCAGCCCGGTGAAGATGTACGGCGCCGCCGAGGGCAGCACGATCCTGGTGAAGAACTTCGGCCCGCGCAGCTGGATCACCTTCGCCACATTGCGATAATCCTGCGGCACGTTGCGCACGCCGACGGCGGTGTTGATGATCACCGGCCAGATCGCGGTGATGAAGATGACGAAGATCGCACTCGGCTGGGCCTCGCGAAACGCCGCCAGCGACAGCGGCAGCCAGGCCAGCGGCGGCACCGTGCGCAGCACCTGGAAGATCGGGTCCAGCCCGCGCATCGCCAGCGCGCTGGTGCCCACCAGCATCCCCAGCGCGACGCCGACGATCGCCGCCAGCGCGAACCCCAGCGCCACCCGCTGCAGGCTGGCGAACAGATGCAGGCCCAGGCCCTTGTCCAGCCCGCCATGGTCGTAGAACGGATGCAGGATCAGGTCGTGGCTGTCGGCCCAGATCTTCATCGGCGACGGCAGGCCGGCACCGGGATGGTCGGTGGCGAGTTGCCAGACCACGCCGATCACCACCAGCATCACCGCCAGCGGCGCCAGGTTCACCAGCCCCGACCGCAGCTTCAAAGCCAGCGGCTTCAACCGCACAACCAAAGAAGACTCTGCGATGGCGATCTCTCGGGAAGCCGTGCCGCCGATGACGGTGTTCATGACAATTTCCCTCAGGCCGCGGAAAGTTTCTTGATGGCGAGTGCTGCCAGATACTTCTCCGGTGCGCCGGGATCGAAGATTTTTCCGTCGAAGAAGGTTTCAACGCCGCGCGAGGTGGAGGCCGGGATGGCGGTGACGCCCGCCAGCTTGGCGCCGGCCTTCCAGACATCCTCTCGGTTCACCGCCGCGATAAGCGCCTTCGTGTCGGTATCCTGCGGCAGCACACCCCAGCGGATATCCTCGGTCAGGAACCACAGCTCGTGCGACTGGAACGGATAGGATGCATCGTCGGCGAAGAATTTCATCCGCAACGAAGAATTCGTCAGCTTGCGCCCGTCGCCGAAGTCGATATCGCCCTTCGCCCGTGGCGCGATGTCGGCCGGCGGCACGTTGAACCAGGCGCGCTTGCCCAGGATGGCGGCCATCTCTTCCTTGTTGGCCAGCTCCTCGCACCAGATCTGCGCCTCGATCACCGCGGCGGTCAGCGCGGTTGCGGCCTTCGGGTTCTTCGCCACCCAGTCGGCGCGCATGCCGAGGGATTTCTCCGGGTGGTTCCTCCAGATCTCGCCGGTGACGCAGGCGGTGTAGCCCAGGTTCTGGTGCACCAGCTGGTCGTTCCATGGTTCGCCCACGCAGAACGCGTCCATCGTGCCGACCTTCATATTGGCCACCATCTGCGGCGGCGGCACCACGATGGTCTGCACATCCTTGTCCGGGTCGATCCCACCGGCGGCCAGCCAGTAGCGCAGCCACAGATCGTGCGTGCCGCCGCGGAAGGTCATCGCCACCTTGTTGTCTGGCTTGGCCGCGAAGGCCGCCTTCAGCGGGGCGGAGTTCAGCGTCGCGCCACGCGGCTGCAGCGCCTTGGAAACGCTGATCGCCTGGCCATTGGTGTTCAGCCGCGCCAGAATGTTCATCGGCAGGGACTGGCCATTTTGCACTACCTTGCCGGTCTGCATCAGGTAGGGCAGGGGCGTCAGGATATGCGCGCCGTCGATCCCGCCGCCGCCGCCGCCCAGCACCAGATTGTCGCGCGTGCCGCCCCAGGAGGCCTGCTTCAGCACCTCCACGTCCGGCATGCCGTATTTGGCGAAGATCCCGCGCTCCTTGGCCATGATCAGCGGCGCGCTGTCGGTCAGCGCGATGTAGCCCAAAATGGCCTTGGTGGTTTCCGCCCCGGCCGCCTGCGCGAACGCGCCGTTCGGTAGGGCCGTGCGCGCGGCCGCCAGCAGCGACGCGGTGGCGGCAGTGCGCAGGATCCGGCGGCGGGTGAGGAGGGTCTTGAGGGTCATCGGACAGGAACTCCAAGGGATGTCGTTGCAAGGTTGAGAGAGGCGATGTCGGCGGCCGGGACCGGCTCGCCGACCAGGGCGGCACCCTGGCGCCACAGCTCCGGGCGCCAGATGCGGTCGATGACGGTTTCGTCCGTGCCTTCCGGCACATGCCCCCAGCGACGCATCTGGCCGAGCCACCAGGCGCCATGCGCGGGGAACGGATAGCTGGCGCCGTCGCGGCTGAAGATCAGTCCGGGCGCTGCAACCGGCGCGCTGTCCGGCGTTGCCTGTAACAGGCCGTTAAGCGCCAGCCCGACAACCTCCTCCGGCACGCTCGGCAGGGCGCGGGCCAGGATATGCGCGGCTTCGGCCCGGTTCTCCGGCTGATCCAGCCAGGCGCCGGCGGCGATCACCGCGGCAATGGCGGCGGCGGAGCGGTCCGTGTCCCGCGCGGCGGCGGCGGTGAGTGCCAGCACCTTTTCCGGATGGTTTGCCCAGATGTCACCGGTGGCCAGCAGGATGCGGCCGACCCGCAGATCCACCGCCCGCGACCCCCAGGGCTCGCCGGCGCAGAAGCCGTCGATCGTGCCCGCGGCCAGCGCATCCGCCACCTGTGGCGGCGGCACCACCACCAGACGGACGTCACGCTCCGGGTCGATGCCCGCTTCGGCCAGCCAATGGCGTGTCAGATAGTTATGAGAGGAGAACGGAAACACGATCGCCAGCACCGGCACCGGCAAGCCGGCGGCCCGCCTGGCGGCCAGCACCCCGGCCAGCGCCCGGCCCATCCGCGTCGCCTTGGCCGGCTCCAAGGTGTCTACCTCGGCCGCGGCGGCGACCGCTCCGGCCAGCGCGTCGCCGAACGTAATGGTATTGCCGTTCCGGCCCAGCGTGGCGCCGACCACCAGGTCCGTCTGCACCCCGCCGAGCCCCAGCGTGGCGGCGATCGGCATCGGCGACAGCATCTGCGCCCCATCCAGCAGGCCGAACGCGATCCGGTCGCGCAGGCTGGCCCAGGACGCCGCCGGCGTCAGCGAGACAGCCAGGCCCTGGCGGCGGAAGAAGCCCTTTTCCTGGGCGATGAGCAGCGGCGCCGCATCCGTCAGCGGCACATAGCCCAGCCGCAGCGTGTCGATGCTGGCGGTCAGGGCTGCATGAGGTTGAGTTTCGGTCAGCACAGGCGCGCTCCGTTCGGCCGTTGGGCCGGGAAGGGGCGCGGACCGCCATTGGACCGCGAAAGGGGAACATCGCGGGGAAGGGACCGCCATTGGTCACTGCCCGGCTCCCCCAGGGGGGAACAGGCCGAGCGATGCAAACGCGGTGCCAGATTTGTGCGCCGCGGCGAAAACGCGAAACCCGCCCGGCGAAAGGCCGCCCGAGCGCCGCCGGCGCAAGCTCAGTCGTGCAGCATCTTCGACAGGGTGATCACGCTCTCCGCCACATCCGCCAGCCGCTTGCCCTGGTCCATCGCCAGCCGCCGCAGCGTGCCGTAGGCCTCTTCTTCCGACAGCCGGCGGGACTTCATCAGGATGCCCTTGGCCCGCTCCACCAGCTTGCGCTCGGCCAGCGCGGACCGCGCCTCGTGCAGTTCGGCCTTCATCGCCTGGTGCGCCCGGAACCGCGCCGCGGCCACGTCGATCACCGCCTTCACGCGCGAGGGTACAAGCCCTTCAATGACATACGCCGCCACCCCCGCGCTCATTGCCGCGTTGATGCCGGCCGGATCGGCGTTGTCGACGAACATCACCACCGGCCGGGGCTCATCGCGGTTCAGCGCCTGCATCGACTCGATGGTGTCGCGCGACGGGCTGTCCACGTCGCAAACCACGATATCGGCGCGCCCATCGCGCACCAGCGCGATCAGCCCCGGGCCGACCAGGTCGGACGGGTTTCGCACATGGCCGACGACCAGGCAGCCATCCGCCTCCAGCCCGGCGCTGACCGCCGCGGCCCGCTCGGCATTGTCGTCGATCAGCAGAACCCTCAGCGTCATGTCCTTGCCGTGGTGTGGATTGGCCCGGCATATTCACAGCGGTTATGCTGCGCTGCAACGCAAAACGGATCAGCCGATCACTCGACCTTTTTCATCACGACCAAACTTTAGGCGTCTTATGCCAGAAAACGGGCATTTGACGGCGAATTAGGCAAAATAAATCGAAAGCCCCGAACTGTCTGCCCTCGCAAAGCGCATAGCCCGCTTTCCGGGCAATCACTTATCCAGCCACACATCCTCGAACCGCCAGCGATTATAGATCGAGTTGTTCGCCAGCGAGACGTTCTTGACGTATTTCTGCCAGCAGGTCGCCGCCCAGGCATGCGAGATCACCGGCCTGGCCCCGTCCTCCTGCAGCCGCTTGTCGATCTCCCACACCAACGCCCGCCGCTTGTCCATATCGGTCATCTGCGATTGCTGGTGAAACATCGCCTCGACGTCATGGTTGCAGTAATTGGTATAATTGCGCTCCGACCCGCAGGCGAAGGTCTCGAAGAACACCACGTCCGGATCGTCGATCCCCACCCCCTGCACATTCAGCGCCACCGTATAGTCCCTGCGCAGCAGCCGGGCATACCAGACCGAGGTGTCCAGCACCTCCAGCTCGCCGTCGATATACACATGCTTCAGATTGTCGATCAGCAGCACCGCCGGGTCGCGATAGGCCGGGATGTTCCGCGTGGAAACCTTGATCTTCAGCGGCTTGTCTGGCCCATAGCCCAGTTCCCGCATGATCGTCCGCCCCGCCTCGCGGCTTTTCTCCACATCCGGCGAGTAACCGGCCACCGTGTGCAGGAACTCCGGCGACATCCCCCACAGCCCCTCCGGCGGCGGCAGCATGGTCCCGCCCACCTTGTCCACGCCCTGGCTGAGGATCTGGGTGAACGCGCCCCGGTCGATCGCCAGCACCATCGCGCTGCGGATCTTCGCCGCGTCGAACGGCGGCTTGTCCCGGTTCACCAGCAGATTGACCTGGGTATTCGTCGGCAGCAGCTCGCACTGCGCGTTCGGATCGCTCGCCAGCACGTCCTTCATCAACACCGGCGTCACCTCGGTGGAAAACGTCATGTCCATCTGCCCGGAGGTGAACGCCAGCTGCGACGTGCTCCGGTTCGGAATGATGGTGAACTCCACCGCATCCAGATATGGCAGCCCCTTCTTCCAGTAGTTCGGGTTGCGCACGATCCGCATCGACTCGTTCTGCTTCAGCTCGCCGAACATGAACGGCCCCGTCCCGATCGGGTGCGTGCGCATCTGCGCCGCCGGCACATGGCACGGATAGACCGGCGACATCCCCCCCGCCAGCATCGCCAGCAGAGAGGGCTGCGGGTCCGTCAGGTGGAACGCCACCTCCGTCGGCCCGTTCACCGTGATTTCCTTCAGATTGAAATACCAGGACTTCCGCGGGTTCTTCCGGAATGTCGTGTCGCCCTTGCCCAGGATCCTATCCCAGGTGCACTTCACGTCCGCGCTGGTGAATGGCTTGCCGTCATGCCATTTCACGTCGTCGCGCAGCTTCAGCGTCAGCACGCGCCCGTCCGCGCTCCACGCCCATTCCGTCGCCAGCTCCGGCTTCAGCCGGTCCATCCGGTCCTGCTTGCTCGCCGGATCGAACACCACCAGATTGTTGAAGATCCCGCTGAACGGCATCACCGTCGAGATCGTCGCCTCCTCGTGGATCGACGCGCTGGGCGGGTTGTCCCGGTGCGTCACATGCAGCACCCCGCCATGCTTCTGCGCCCACGCCGGCGAGCCAAGCAGGCCCAAAGCCATCGCCAATCCAACCAGGAAGCGTTTCATCCCGACCCCCTAGCCGTTGTAATTGAGTTTGAGCCCGGCTTCCGGCCAGTCCATCGCCACCAGCTGCCCGAGGCCGGAAAGCGTGATGTAGGCGGTCTTCATGTCCTTCCCGCCGAAGCAGATATTGGTCGGATAGCTGTCCGGCATCTTCACCTGGCGCACCACCCGCCCATCCGGCGCGATCACCGTGATGTGCCCGGTCATCAGGGTCGCCACGCAGATGTCCCCGTTCGCCTGCACCGCCAGGCTGTCGAACCGCTGGAACCCCGGCAGCCCGCAAACGATCCGCCCGCCATAGGGGTTCGGAAACGCGGTCGGCCGGATCTTCCCCGGCCCCGCGATGTGCCACGCGATCAGCCGCGAGGTTTCGGTATCCGCGGCATAGATCGTCTTCCCATCCGGAGACAGCCCCACCCCATTCGGCGAAACGATCGGATAGGAAACCTCGACGCAACTGGATCCGTCCGGCAGCGCGTAATACAGCCCGCCATGATCCCGGTCCCGCCGCCGCCGCTTGCCCAGGTCGGTGAAATAGAACCCGCCCTGCGTGTCGAACACGATATCGTTCGGCGCGCTGAGTTTTTCCCCGTCGCAATGGGTGTAGAGCGTCCTGGTATCCCCGGTCTTCAGATCGATCCGCTGGATATACCCGCCCTGATACTCCGCCGACGGCCCGGTCGACAGGAACCCGCCATGCGCATAAGCATTGCCGCCGTTGTTGCAGACATACAGCGCCCCATCCGGCCCCACCGCGACCCCGTTCGGCCCGCCGCCGGCGCGCCCGATCTCCGTCTTCGTACCATCCGGCGCGATCCGCGTCACCTTGCTCGCGGAAATCTCCCCCAGAATAACCGACCCATCCGCCATCGCGACGGGCCCCTCCGGAAAGCCCAGACCGCTCGCCATCACCCGCAGTTCGGACATGGTTTTCTCTCCCTTTTGTTTATCCCCCCACGCTGTCCCGCCAGCCCAAAAGCGTCAAGGCACCTCCACCCCCAAACCCCAATGCCCCAGGACCCACCCAAGAGAAGAACCGGGGCTTCGCCCCAAACCGCGGCAAGGCTCCGCCCTGCACCCGCAAGGGGACAGTCATCCCCGTGACCCCCGTCATGGCCGGCCTTGTGCCGGCCATCCACGGCTTTACCGGTCGCGCGAAAAACGCAGATACCCGCGACAACCCCAAGCAGAACGGGCCAGCCCTTTCACCGGCCGCCATCAAGCGAACTCAGCCACCCGAGCGGCCAACCCCCCCAAATCTCGCCCCCGTCTCACGACGCGCCCCACGAGAATCTATCTCGTCACTCAACCCGAATCCAAATCCCGGCACACCACCCCCAGCAACCGCACCCCCCTCTTCCCCCTCCCCCTCGTGGCAGGGGAATCGCATTTGCGGATTTGGGGTGGCGGCGCGGGGCGAGATG
>JBBIQA010000066.1:12751-21048 GCA_037442565.1 Rhodospirillales bacterium | reverse complement strand
GACGTGAACGGGCGCGAGAAGATCCTGCGCGTGCACATGCGCAAGGTGCCGCTGGCCTCGGACGTCGATCCCAAGACCATCGCCCGCGGCACCCCCGGCTTCTCCGGCGCCGATCTGGCAAATCTGGTGAACGAGGCCGCGCTGCTCGCCGCGCGCATCGGCAAGCGCGTGGTCGCCATGAACGAGTTCGAGGCGGCCAAGGACAAGGTCATGATGGGCACCGAGCGCCGCTCGCTCGTCATGTCCGAGGCCGAGAAGCGGATGACCGCCTATCACGAGGCGGGCCATGCCCTGTGCGCGATGCACGAGCCGGAATGCGACCCGGTCCACAAGGCCACGATCATCCCCCGGGGCCGCGCCCTGGGTCTGGTCATGAGCCTGCCGGAGGGCGATCGCTACTCCAAGTCCAAGTCCAAGCTGCTGTCCGAACTGACCATGGCGATGGGAGGCCGCGCGGCCGAGGAAATCATCTTCGGCGCCGACAAGGTCTCCAACGGTGCCGCCGGCGACATCAAGATGGCGACCGACCAGGCGCGCCGGATGATCACGGAATGGGGCATGAGCGACAAGCTCGGCATGATCGCCTATGGCGACAACAGCCAGGAAGTGTTCCTCGGCCATTCCGTCACCCAGGCGAAGAACGTGTCGGAGGCCACGGCGCGCGAGATCGACGGCGAGATCAAGTCGATCATCGACAACGCCTACGCCTCCGCCCGGCGCGTGCTGAGCGAGAACGTCGAGGAACTGCACCGCCTGGCGCGCGGATTGCTGGAATACGAAACCCTGTCGGGCGATGAAATCCGCACCGTGCTGCGCGGCGAGCCGGTAATCCGCAAGGTGGTGGACGAACCCGCCCCGGAAAGCCGCCGCGCCTCCGTGCCGACCTCCGGCCGCCCCGCGTCGCCGCCGGCCGGCGGACTGGGCCCGGCGCCGCAGCCGGGTTGATCGTTCGTAAGCAAGGCCAGGGGGCTCTGTCCCCTGGACCCCCGCCAAAGGCTCGCCTTTGGAAACCTTCCATTGCTTGGGAGGGCAACGGGGGGCTTACCCAGACCGCGAAAGGTCCGGGTAAGCCCCCCGTTGCCCTCCCAAGCCACGTATGGGGTTCTAAGGGCTTGCCCTTAGCGGGGTCCAGGGGCAGCGCCCCTGGTCTTGTTTATGAGCGGACAATTCCGACCCGATGCGCCTGATCGAGCCCTTCGGCCTGCTGGCCGGCACCGCAGCGGCCGAGGCTGTGGCGGCCGGGCTGGCGCTGGAGTTGCGGGGCGGGGCGTTCACCTTGGCGAGGCTGATCGGGGAGGGGGCGGGTCCGCTCATTCGGGCAGTCGATATTCCACCGGATTGGCGGTCGGGGGTGCTGGCTTCGGTGCCGCCGCCCTGGTCGGGGCTGAGTTGGGACCGGCCTGCGGTGATGGGGATCCTGAACATCACGCCCGACAGCTTCAGCAACGGCGGCCAGCACGTTGATCCCGGCCGGGCCGTCGCGGCCGGACTGGAGATGGCGCAGGCCGGGGCCGACATTGTCGATGTCGGCGGCGAGTCCACCCGCCCCGGCGCGCCGGCGGTGGATCCAGCGGAGGAGCAGGCGCGGGTCGTGCCGGTGATACGTCACCTTGCCGCCGCGGGGCTGCGCGTGTCGGTCGATACCCGCAACGCGGCGACGATGGCGGCGGCGCTGGACGCCGGCGCGGCGATCGTCAACGACGTTTCCGGCTTGGCGCATGACCCGGCGGCGGCGGCGCTGCTGGCCGCGCGCGGCGCCGATGTGGTCCTGATGCACATGCGCGGCGAGCCCGCGACGATGAATTCGTTAGCGAATTATTATGATGTCACAGTGGAAACAGTGCGTGAACTCGCGGTCCGCGTAGAGTTGGCCCTGCGGGCAGGCATTGCGCGTGAGCGAATAGTGATCGATCCGGGGATTGGTTTTGCGAAAACCGCGTCGCATAACCTGGAATTGTTGAATCGCCTGCCCATTCTGCTTAATCTCGGCCTGCCGATTTTGGTCGGCGTTTCCCGCAAGTCTTTCATTGGCAGGCTATCCGGAGTGCAGCACCCCATGAAGCGTTTGCCTGGATCGCTCGCCACGGGTCTGTTCGCGGTCGGGCGCGGGGCCTCGATCCTGCGCGTGCACGATGTGGCGGAGACCGTGCAGGCGCTGCGGATGCGGGCAGCATTGGGCTGAGCGGATGTTCACGCTGCTTTCCTATCCGGCCTCTGCCGGGGTAAACGCTCCCAACGTGACATCAATCCATACCCGCGCGTTCCGTGTGGGCGCCGCGGTCCCGACAACCTGGATTTACCAAGCATGAACCACACCCGGCGTCTGTTCGGCACCGACGGCATCCGCGGCAGGGCCAATGTCGACCCGATGACGGCGGAGACCGCCCTGCGGCTCGGCCAGGCCGCCGGCCTGCTGTTCACCCGCGGGACGCATCGCCATCGCGTGCTGATCGGCAAGGACACGCGCCTGTCCGGCTACCTGATCGAACCGGCGCTCACGGCTGGCTTCATCGGCGCCGGCATGGACGTCACCCTGGTCGGGCCGCTGCCGACGCCGGCGGTCGCCATGCTCACCCGCAGCCTGCGGGCCGATATCGGAGTCATGATCTCCGCCTCGCACAATTCCTTCGAGGATAACGGCATCAAGCTGTTCGGCCCGGATGGTTTCAAGCTGTCGGACGAAACGGAAATCCGGATCGAGGCGATGATGGCGTCCGATCTCAGCACCCAGCTGGCCGGTTCGCGCGAGCTTGGCCGCGCCAACCGGCTGGAGGACGCGGGCGGGCGCTATATCGAGGCGGCGAAGGCCAGCTTCCCGCGCGGCCTGCGGCTGGACGGGCTGAAGATCGTGCTGGACTGCGCCAACGGCGCCGCCTATCGCGTGGCGCCGGCGGTGCTGTGGGAACTCGGCGCGACGGTGGTGCCCCTCGGCGTCAACCCGGATGGCTTCAACATCAACCTCGGTTGCGGATCGACGGTTCCGGACTATCTCTGCGCCCAGGTGCTGGAGCACGGCGCCGATCTGGGCATCGCCCTCGATGGCGACGCCGATCGGGTGCTGATGGCCGACGAGCATGGCGAACTCATCGACGGCGACCAGCTTCTGGCCTTGATCGCCCTTTACTGGTCGCGCAGCGGCCAGTTGTCCGGCGGCGGCATCGTGGCGACGGTGATGTCGAACCTCGGGCTCGAGCGTTTCCTCAACAAGCAGGGCATGGAACTGCATCGCACCAAGGTCGGCGACCGCTACGTGGTGGAGCAGATGCGCGCGCGCTGCATCAACGTGGGTGGCGAGCAGTCCGGCCACATGGTCCTGTCGGATTTCGCCACCACCGGGGATGGCCTGCTCGCCGCGCTGCAGGTTCTGGCGGTGCTGGTCGAGCAGGGCAAGACCGCCAGCGCGGCGTGCCGCGTGTTCAAGCCGCTGCCGCAACGGCTGCAGAGTGTGCGGTTTGCCGGCACGTCGCCGCTGCGCCATGCGCGGGTGCAGGAAGCGGTCGCCGCGGCGGAAGCCGAGCTGGCGGCATCCGGGCGGCTGCTGATCCGCGAAAGCGGCACCGAGCCGCTGGTGCGCGTGATGGCGGAGTCGGAGGACGAGGCGCTGGTGCATCGCGTGGTGGACGGCCTGTGCGAGACCATCGCCACGGTCGCCCGTTCGGCCGAAGTGCCGGCCCAGCCCCCGGCGGAAGCGCCGGCCCAATCCTCGGCGGAAGCGCCGGTTCAGCTATAGCCACCCGGAGTTTCCGCCGATGCATGGCCGTGTGCTGATCATTGCCGGGTCCGATTCCGGTGGCGGCGCCGGCATCCAGGCCGACATCAAGGCCGTCACCGCGCTTGGCGGCTTCGCCGCCACCGCGCTTACCGCGCTCACCGCGCAGAACACGCTCGGGGTGCACGCGGTGCATCCGGTGCCGCTCGACTTCATCGCCCGGCAGATCACCGTGGTGCTGGACGACATCGGCGCCGATGTCATCAAGACCGGCATGCTCGGCACCGCCGAGATGATCGGCGTCATCGCCAGCACGCTCGCCCGCCATGCCCCCGGCGTGCCCCTGGTGCTCGATCCGGTGATGGTCGCCAAGGGCGGTGCGCGGCTGCTGGACCCGGATGCGCTGTCGGCCCTCAAGCGCGTGCTGCTGCCGATGGCGGCGGTGCTCACGCCAAACCTGCCGGAGGCGGAGGCGCTGTCGGGCATGGCGATTCCCGATCTGGCGGCGATGCGTCACGCGGCAGAGGCGCTGCTGACGCTCGGCGTGCCGGCGGTGCTGCTGAAGGGCGGGCACTTGCCGGGCGATGTCGTGGTCGACCTGCTGGCGACCGAGGACGGGATGGAGGAATTCGACTCGCCGCGCATCGACACCCGCCACACCCACGGCACCGGCTGCACGCTGGCCAGCGCGTTGGCCGCCGGCCTGGCCCAGGGGCTGGACCTGCGCGCCGCGGTGCAGCGCGCCCGCGCCTATGTCCGCGCCGCCATCGCCGCCGCTCCCGGCTACGGCGCCGGTCATGGGCCGCTCGATCACGGCGTGACCCTGGATCCGGCACGGTTGGACGGGTTGGTTGGATGAAACTGGCGTATCATATCGTCGATGCCTTCGCCGACCGTGTGTTCGCCGGCAATCCCGCCGCGGTGATCAGGCTTGATCGTTTCCTTCCCGCCGAGCTGATGCAGTCGATCGCGGCGGAGAACAATCTCAGCGAGACCGCGTTTGTCGTTGCGGAAGGCAATGACTGGAATCTGCGCTGGTTCACCCCGGCGATCGAGGTCGAACTCTGCGGCCACGCCACGCTGGCAACCGCGTTCGTGTTGGACAGTCTGGGCGTTGCCGCGCCCTGGCGGTTTCACACCTTGTCCGGCGTGCTGACGGTCACGAGCGAGGACGGACGCCTCGTGCTGGATTTTCCGGCCTGGCCGAGCCGCCGCGTGCCGGCGCCGGTGGGACTGGCGGAGGCATTGGGCGCCACCCCTGTGGAAGTGCATGAAGCGCGTGACTGGATCTGCGTCTTCACCGACGCCGCCACCGTGGCGAGCCTCCGTCCGGACCATGCGCGCATCCTGGCGCTGCCGGGCGGGCGGGTGATCGCCACTGCCGCCGGCGGAGACGGCGTTGATGTCACCAGCCGCTACTTCGCCATCAAGGCCGGTATCGCCGAGGACCCCGTGACCGGCGCCGCGCATACCCAACTGGTGCCGTTCTGGGCGGCACGGCTTGGCCGCAGCGATCTGGTATGCCGCCAGGCCAGCGCGCGCGGCGGCACGCTGTGGTGTTCACTGACCGGCGACCGGGTACGGATGGGCGGCACCGGAGTGCTGTATGCGCGGGGCGAGATCCTGCTGCCCGGCTGAGCCGTGCCTCTCCCATTGACCGCAACGAGTTGACCGGCTACCCCTGCGCCCGGGTCACGCCCCCCCACCGGGGCGCTTTTTCTTCTGCAAGGGAGAAGCCAGTCATGGCACAGACGATCAGCATGCCGGCATTGCGTCCGGAAAATCCCGATTTCTCCTCCGGCCCCTGCGCCAAGCGTCCCGGCTATTCGCTGGACGCGCTGGGCCAAGCCATGCTCGGCCGCAGCCATCGCGCCTCCGCCCCGAAGGCGCGCCTGGCCGAGGTGATCGACCGCTCCCGCGCCATCCTGGGCATCCCCGCCGACTGGCGCGTCGCCATCGTGCCGGCGTCCGATACCGGCGCGGTGGAAATGGCGATGTGGTCCATGCTCGGCGCGCGCGGCGTCGATGTGCTGTCCTTTGAAAGCTTCTCCGGCCAGTGGGCGACCGATGTGGTCAAGCAGCTGAAGCTGCCCGGCGCGCGGGTGCTGCAGGCCCCGTATGGCCGGCTGCCCGATTTGTCGCAGGTGAATTTCGACAACGACGTGGTGTTCACCTGGAACGGCACCACCTCCGGCGTGCGGGTGCCGGATGGCGACTGGATCGCCGCCGACCGCGCCGGGCTGACCATCTGCGACGCCACCTCCGCCGCGTTCTGCATGGACCTGCCGTGGGACCGGCTCGATGTCGTCACCTGGTCCTGGCAGAAGGGCCTGGGCGGGGAGGCCGCGCATGGCATGCTGGCGATTTCGCCGCGCGCCGCCGAGCGCCTGACCACCTACCAACCCGCCTGGCCGCTGCCGAAGATCTTCCGCATGACCTCGGGCGGCAAGCTGAACGAGGGCCTGTTCCGCGGCGAGACGCTGAACACCCCCTCGATGCTCTGCGTCGAGGACGCGCTGGACAGCCTGCGCTGGGCCGAACAGTCCGGCGGGCTGAAGGGCCTGATCGCCCGTAGCCAGGACAATCTGCGCGCCGTCGCCGCCTGGGTGGCGCGCACGCCGTGGGTGGAGTTCCTGGCCGAGGAGCCTTCCACGCGGTCCTCCACCGCGCTCTGCCTGAAGCTGACCGCCCCCTGGTTCGCCGCCCTGTCCGAGGATGACCGCTTCAAGGCGGTGCGCCGCATCGCCGCGCTGCTCGACAAGGAAGGCGTCGCCTACGACATCGCCGGGCATCGCGACGCGCCGGCCGGCCTGCGCATCTGGGGCGGGCCGACGGTGGAGGCGGGCGACATCGCGCTGATGCTGCCCTGGATCGAATGGGCGCACGCCATCGTCGAGGCCGAGCACGCCGCATCCGCGAAAGCGGCGGAGTAACCGGCATGAGCAAGGTTCTGATCAGCGACAAGCTGTCCCCGGCAGCGGTCGAAATCTTCCGCGCGCGCGGCATCGAGGTGGATCTGAAGCCGGGCCTGACCCCGGCCGATCTGCGCGCCATCATCGGCGGCTATGACGGCCTGGCGATCCGCTCGGCCACCAAGGTCACCAAGGAATTGCTGGATGCGGCGCCCGACCTGAAGGTGGTGGGGCGCGCCGGCATCGGCGTGGACAACGTGGATGTGAAATCGGCCACCGCGCGCGGCGTGGTGGTGATGAACACGCCGCTCGGCAACACCATCACCACGGCCGAGCACGCCATCGCCATGATGTTCGCCCTGGCGCGGCAGATCCCGGAGGCGAGCGCCTCCACCAAGGCCGGCAAGTGGGAAAAGAACCGCTTCATGGGCGTGGAGCTCAGCGGCAAGACGCTCGGCCTGATCGGTTGCGGCAATATCGGTTCCATCGTCGCCAACCGGGCGATCGGGCTGCACATGAAGGTGATTTCGTACGATCCGTACCTGTCGGAGAAGCGCGCGCTCGACCTCGGCGTGGAGAAGGTGGAGCTGGACGCGCTGCTGGCGCGGGCCGATTTCATCACCCTGCACGTGCCGATGACGGAAGCGACCCGCAACATCCTCTCGCGGGAGGCCCTGGCCAAGACCCGCAAGGGCGTGCGCATCATCAACTGCGCCCGCGGCGGGCTGGTGGACGAGGCGGCGCTGGCCGAGGCCATCGCGTCGGGCCATGTCGCCGGCGCCGCGCTCGATGTGTTCGAGACCGAGCCGGCGAAGGAAAGCCCGCTGTTCGCGCTGGAGAATGTGGTCTGCACCCCGCATCTCGGCGCCGCCACGGCCGAGGCGCAGGAGAACGTGGCGCTGCAGGTGGCCGAGCAGATGAGCGATTTCCTGCTCACCGGCGCGGTTTCCAATGCGATCAACATGGCCTCGGTCTCGGCCGAGGAGGCGCCGCGCCTGAAGCCGTACATGGAACTGTGCCGCCTGCTCGGCGCCTTTGCCGGGCAGATGACGCAGGCGCAGGAAGGCGTCATCCGGCGCGTGGTCATCGAATACGAGGGTCTGGCGGCGGCGCTGAACCACCGCCCGCTATCGGCGGCGCTGCTGGCCGGATTGCTGTCGCCGATGATGGAGGGGGTCAACATGGTCAACGCCCCTGTCGCTGCGCGGGAGCGTGGGATCGACGTGGCCGAGACCGTGCACGACCGTCCGAGCGAGTACCAGACCCTGGTGCGGGTGACGGTGGAAACCGACAGCCTGACCCGCTCCGTCGCCGGCACGCTGTTCGCCGGCGCGCGGCCGCGCATCGTCGAGATCAAGGGCATCAAGGTGGAAGCCGATTTCGGCCGCCACATGCTGTATGTAACCAATCAGGACAAACCCGGCTTCATCGGCCGCTTCGGCGACACCCTGGCGGAGGCCGGCATCAACATCGCCACCTTCCATCTCGGCCGCGCCGAGCCCGGCGGGGATGCGATCTGCCTGGTGTCGGTCGATGAAACCGTGCCCGAGGATGTGCTGTCGATGGTGCGCGGCCTGCCCCTGGTGGTGCAGGCGACCCCGCTGGACTTCTGATCTGTCGCGAATACGTCACCAATCCCGGCTTCTGATCCCCGGCGATTTCGGTTAGCCTCGGGG
>JBBIQA010000066.1:0-12651 GCA_037442565.1 Rhodospirillales bacterium | reverse complement strand
CCGCTGGTGCACGATCTCGCGGATGCCGCGCGCCTGGCCAGGGCGGATGGATGAGGCGATGGGGGGGAGTTCCTCATCTTCCGCCAACCGGCGCCCGGCCGACTTCGCGCTGCGGGTAGGCGCGACGGACCAGGAAATCCCCCGGGTGCATGCGTGGGTGGAGCAGGTGGCCGAGCAGATCGGCCTCGGTCCCTCGGTTGTGTTCGCCGTGCAGCTTTGCCTCGAGGAAGCGGTGTCCAACATCGCCCGCCACAGCGCGGCCAGGCCGCCGGTGCCGGTGGACCTGCACCTGCGCGCCGACCCGGGTCGCCTGACTTTGCGGGTGGAAGATCCCGGCCATCCCTTCGACCCGACCGCCGCGCCTGACCCGCCGATGCCGCAATCGCTGGAAGCGGCGGAAATCGGCGGGCTCGGCATTCACCTGATCCGCCGGTTCTCCGCCGCCCAGGCCTATGAGCGGTCCGGCGGCAAGAACCGCCTGGCGCTGTATTTCGACGCCTGATCTCAGGAGGCGCGGCTCGGCCCGACCAGCGTCGCGCCGCCATCGACGCCGAGCACCTGCCCGGTGATGAAGCGCGCCTGCTCCGAGAGCAGGAACCGCACCGCCGCGCCTATGTCCCATCCCGTGCCCTCGCGCCCCAGCACGGAGGCCTGGCGCCGCGTCTCGCGTGCCTGTTCGGTCATCCCCTTCGCATAGACCATGGGCGTGTAGACCGGCCCGGGGAACACGCAGTTGGCGCGGATGCCGTCCGGCCCGTGATCTACCGCCATCGCCTTGGTCAGCGCGATCACCGCGCCCTTGGACACGGTATAGGCAGTCAGGCCGCGCGGCCGCAGCGCCGAGATCGACGATATGGTGACGATCGATCCGCCGCCGGCGGTGCGGATCATCGCGGGAATGGCGTGCTTGCAGGCGAGGAACATCGTATCGACGTTCACATGCATCACCCGGGCCCAGTTCTCCTCGGTTTCCTCGACCACGCTGCCGCGGCTGCCGATGCCGACATTGTTGTCGAGGCAGTCGAGCCGCCCCCAGCGCGACACCGCGTCGGCCACCATGGCGGCGCATTGCGCGGACTGCGTCACGTCATAGGAAGCCGCCGCGGCGCTGCCGCCCTCGGCGGCGATCATCGCCACGGTGCGCTCGGCCAGTGCCAGGTCCCGGTCCACCACCAGCACATGCGCCCCGGCGCGGGCGAGCAGGATGCAGGCGGCGCGGCCGTTGCCGATCCCGTCCCCCGCCGCCCCGCCTCCGGTGACGATCGCCACCTTGCCGACCAGGCCCCATTCCTCGTTTGGCGTCATCGTTTCCGTTTCCCGTTCCTGCCCGGATGCTGATCCCGTCGGCTCGAACCTTGTCCCTAATCGAACAGGGTGGCCAGCCGCCGCTTGATGCTGTCGGCGATGTACAGCGCCAGCGCCTGGATGGTGGAGGTCGGGTTCACCCCGCCCGATGTCACCCAGATGCTGCCGTCGACGATGAACAGGTTCTTCACGTCGTGGCAGCGGCCCCAGGCATTGACCACGGAACGATCCGGGTCATTGCCCATGCGCGCGGTGCCCAGCAGATGGCCGGGGCTGTTGAGCACGGTGCGGGACGCGGAAATCCCGGTGGCCCCCGCCGCGGCCAGGATCTCCTCGCCCCGCGCGATGCCGTGTTCCATCATGCGCCGCGTGTTCTCGCTGATGCTGTAATCGATCTTCGCCGCCGGAATGCCGTGGCTGTCCTTCAGCACGGGGTCCAGCGTGACGCGGTTGTGCGCCTCCGGCAGATCCTCGCACGCCACGCCGACCTGGATCCGGTGGCGGAACAGCCGGCGAAACACCCGGTGATGATCCTCGCCCCAGGGCAGGCGCCCGGCGGCCTCGCTGGTGATGGCCTCGTTCGCCGGCCCGGTGCCGCGGCCGAATTGCAGCATGTAGCCGCGCACGAAATCCCGCGCCGGATCGGTCTCGTAGAACTCCTTGCTCCACATCGTCAGCATCGGGCCGCGATCGCCGTCGACCTCGTCCTCCACATAGCCGAACACCTGCGGCCAGGGATGCAGCATCAGGTTCCGCCCGACCAGGCCGCTGGAATTCGCCAGACCGGCCGGGAACCGCGACGATGCCGAGTTCAGCAGCAGCCGCGGCGTGCCGATGCCGTTGCAGGCGAGAATGACCATCTCCGCCGGCTGGAACCGCTCGATCCCGTCCGCGTCGTAGTAGATCGCGCCGGAGGCCATGCCGTGTTCGTTGGTGACGATCTCACGCACCCGGCAGCGCGTGCGCAGTTCGACCCCGGCGCGGATCGCCTGCGGCCAATAGGTGATGTCGGTGCTCGCCTTCGCCCCCTGGGCGCAGCCTGGCGTGCAATGGCCGAGATTGATGCAGGCCGCCCGGCCTTCGTATTCCGTGGTGGCGATGGTGCTGTCGGACGGCCACCAGTGCCAGCCGAGCCGGTTCATCGCCTGCGCATAGCGGGTGCCGGTGCGGCCGAGCGGCAGCGGCGGCATCGGCGGCTGGCGTGGCGGAAAGGCCGGATCGCCGGCCAGGCCCGATACGCCCATGCGCAGATCGTTCTCGACAAAGAACGGCTCCAGCGTGGCGTAATCGATCGGCCAGTCATCGGCGACGCCATCGAGCGAGCGCACCCGGAAATCGGACGGATGCATGCGCGGGAAATGCGCGGTGTACAGGATGGTGCCGCCGCCGACGCCGTTGAAGTTCGCCACCTTCATCGGCGAGTTGTCGTCATTCACCGGATAATCCGTCACCCGCCCGCGCCGGTTCGGGCTGATGTCGAAATCGCCGTAGCGCCGCGCCTCCCAGTCCCGCCCGTTGCTGGGGAAATCGGTGGGCTTCATCCAATCGCCCTGCTCCAGGCAGAGAATGCGCATCTTGGTTTCGGCGAGGCTCCAGGCCACCGCCGCTCCGGAGGCGCCGGAGCCGATGATCAGCACATCGACGATCTCATTGGCCGGCCGGCCGGCGCCGGCGCCCGTAGCGGAAGCAACCATGTTCAATCTCCCTCCGCCTAGCCGTCAGGCGAAAATCTCGCCGAGCGCGCGGATGCTGTGCAGCACCCGCTCCACCGGCAGGCCGGGCCATTGCAGGCGCAGGATGAAATGATTGATGCCGAGCTCGTCGCGATAGCGCGCGATTTCGTCCTTCACGAACGCCTTGTCGCCGATGATGAAGCGGTCGCGGGCGAATTGCTCGATCGGCGGCGCGCTGCCCTGGCCGTGCAGGCCCCAGGAGGCGTACGCGTCGTATTTGTATTTCAGCGCGTCCCGGCATTCGTCCATCGCGCTCGCCATGCTGGTGCCGACATAGCATTCGCGGGTCAGCGGATAATCGGTCGGCTCCGGCTTGCCGTACTCGGCCAGGGCGGCGCGGTAGACCGCCAGTTGCTGCTTGATCACGCCGATCTGCGTGGAGGGCACGATCAGCCAGGCATCGCCGATCCGCGCCGCCCGGCGGATCGCCGCGTCCACCTGCGCGGCCACCCAGATCGGCGGCCCTTCCCGCCGGACCGGCTTGATGCCGATGCCGGCGTCGGTGACGCTGTAGAACTTCCCCTTGTGGGTGACGCGGTCCTCGGTCCAGAGCCGCCGGATCAGCCCGATGCTCTCGGCGAAGCGCGGCGCGCGTTCGTTCAGCGGAACGGCGAAGGCGTCGAATTCCGGCTCGCGATAGCCAAGCCCCACGCCCAGCACATAGTTACCACCCGACAGCACATCCAGCGTCGCCGCTTCCTCGGCGACGGAAACCGGGTTCAGCAGCGGCAGGATAACGATGTCGCCACCGATCATCATGCCCTTCGCCTCCTGCAGCAGATAGGGCAGCAGCGCGGTCAGCTGAAACATCTGCAGCGGCGCGGTCAGGTAATGGTGCGGGAACCATAGCGACTTGAATCCGGACGTCCGCGCGGTGCGCACCTGCTCGACCATTTCGGGAACCCGGGCGGCCATGTCGGTGCCGGGCCGGAACTGCGTGTTGAGGAACAATCCGACTTTCATGCAGGCGTCTCCCTTCGGTGCCATCGCGGTGGCCGTTTGCGCCCAGCCTAGCCGCGATGCCGGCGGTCAACAACGCGCCCCCACTGGGGGCTCAGCGGCGGGCTCAGCGCGGCACGGCGGCCAGCGCCTGCTGCTCCGACGGCCGATCCAGCAGCCCGGCCAGCGCCGCCGCGATCAGCCGTGAATGCGCGATCTGCGACGTCTCGTTCAGGTGTTCCGGCGTGTCGAAGAAATCCGCCCGCGGATACCGGCTGCGATTGGGCAGGGCAACGAATTGCCCGCCATGCGCGGTGTACACCGCGGCGATCGCGCGCACGGTCTCATCCGGCAGCTTCAGGTCGGCGAAGCCGGTGGACAGGCCGCCGATCAGGGTCACGCCGCGCGCACTCATCCGCGCGACGAAGCGGGCAATTTCCGCCGCGCCGTCGCCCGCCGCGATCTGCGCGGCGGTGGGCAGTAACGGTCGCGCGGCCGCCAGGATCTCCCGGCTCGCCGCCGCGCGCGCGGCGGTGTGTCCGACATGGTCGCCCCAGGCATTGCTCGAACCCGTCACCCCGGCGCGCGGGTCGTGAAAGCGAGCCAGAACCAGCGCCTCCTCGATCGCGCTCATCACCCCGGCGCGCAGGTCGAACGAGAACATCGCCGCCAGCCAGCGCCGCGGCGGCAGCCTCGCCAGCGTGGTCCAGTCATGGCGGAACAGGATCGAGGCGTCCGGCCCGAGCGCGGTCGCCGCCCGGCCGCGCACATACTGCTCCGGCTCCATCGGCAGATAGACCACGTCGCCGGGATGCAGCACGGCCTGCCAGCGGATGAACAGGTAATCGAGCCCGATCCCCACCGCCACGCCGCCATTCACGCAGGGCAGCCCGAGGATCGGCTCGATCGTCTCGCAGCGATGCGAATAGGGGCCGTTGGACCCCGCCAGGATCACCAGCTTGCGGCCGGGAATGGCGGCGGCGCGGGCCAGCCTGGCGTCGATCTGCCCGGACAGGAAGCCGAGCGTCAGCTTCCGGTCCAGCACGAAGCCGAACAGCCCCGCATACAGCAGCAGGGAGACCAGGCAGCCGACCAGCAGGCGCTTCATGCTCAGAACCGGAAATACAGGAACGGGGAAACGTCCGGCGCAAAGAACAGCGCCTGCGCCGTCAGGGCGAAACTCGCGGTCAGCGCCCAGGTGCGGGCCCGCAGCGACAATTCATGCACATGCGGCGCCCAAAGCGCGATCGCCCAGCCCAGACCGAGGCACAGCGTCACCTCCGGAAAGCTCAGGGTTCGCGCATCGCCGAGAAAGCGCAGCACCGGCACCGGATCGGCGAACCAGGCAAACACCGGCGCGGCATCGAAGATCATGCGCGGCAGCAGGATGCCGTTCAGCCCGGCCATGCCGCGCAGCATCGCCAGCGTGGCCGGCATGCCGTCGGCGCGAAACGGCACCCAGGCGACCAGGACCACCAGCAGGGTCAGCAATTGCGCCGGCAACGCCGGCAGCCGCCCGCCCAGGCGGCGGAACATCTGGTGCACGACCAGGAAAAGCCCGTGCAGCCCGCCCCACAGCACGAAATTCCACGCCGCGCCGTGCCACAGGCCGCCCAGCAGCATGGTCGCCATCAGGTTCACCCGCAGCCGCGCCGTGCCGCGACGGTTGCCGCCGAGCGGGATATACACGTGGTCGCGCAGGAACCGGCTGAGGCTGATATGCCAGCGCCGCCAGAACTCGCTGATGTCGCGGGATTTGTACGGGCTATCGAAATTCAGCGGAAAGCGGATATTGAACATCCGCGCCAGCCCGATCGCCATGTCCGAATAGCCGGAAAAATCGAAATAGATCTGCAGGCTGTAGGCGGAAGCGGCGTACCAGGCCTCGAAGAAGCTCAGCCGCTCGCCGCCGGCGGCGGCGGCGAACCCGACATCGGCGAAGCGGGCAAAGCAGTCCGCCAGCACCAGCTTCTTGGCCAGCCCGAGCAGGAACAGCGCCAGGCCCGCCGACAGGTTTTCCTCGCGCGGAACGGCCACATCGCCGGCGGCGAATTGCGGCAGGATCTCCGACGGCCGCACGATCGGCCCGGCGATCAGGTGCGGAAAGAAGGCGACGAAGCAGGCATAGGGCAGGGTAGGGACCGGCGCGATCTCGCCGCGCCGGCAATCGGTCAGGAACAGGATCTGCTGGAACGTGAAGAAGCTGATCGCCAGCGGCAGGAAGATGTCCAGCGTCGGCAGGTCGATCCCCGCGCCGGCCAGGATCTGGCGCACGAACATCGCATATTTGAACCAGCCGAGCAGGGCCAGGTTCGCGGTCACGCCCAGCACCATCCAGGTCCCGGCCGCCCGCTCCGCATCCTGTCGGCGCAAGTGCAGGATGTGGCGTCCGCATCCGAAATTCGCGCCGATCGAGGCGACCAGCAGCAGCGTGAAGCGTGGCGCCCACCAGCCGTAGAAGAACAGGCTGGCGGCCACCAGCCAGCGAAGCGCCCAGACCCGTCCGCCGACGTGCCCAAGCGCGAAGAACCCCGCCAGCGCGACCGGCAGGAACCCCAGCACGAAACCCTGCGAGTTGAACAACATGCGGCCGCTTTCGCGAGAATGCCCGGCGCGAGGCATGCGCCTGAAGGTTACCTTTAGGCTAATATATTCCCGCATAAGTTGTATACCTGAAAAACCATCGCCTCGGCACCCGCTCTGCCGTCCCGGCTTTGTCCCGCGGCGCCGCGGTGCTATAGCCCCGCTCTCGGTCTGGATTTGGCTGCCTGCGTTGCATCGAACGCGGCCGATCCGGGCGGCTGAGCCAATCTATCCAGCGGAACCCCAGCTTACGCCATGACCGACACGCCATGACCGACGACGACCTGCCGAACAATCCCGCCCTGCTGCCGGCCGGTCTGCGCGACCTGCTGCCGCCCGATGCGGAAACCGAGGCGTCAGCGGTGGAGGCGATCATGGATCTGTTCGCCGCGCACGGCTATCAGCGCGTCAAGCCGCCGCTGATCGAGTTCGAGGACAGTCTTCTCGCCGGCTCCGGCCTCGCCGTGGCCGACCAGACTTTCCGCCTGATGGACCCCGACAGCCACCGCATGATGGGCCTGCGCGCCGACACCACGCCGCAGGTCGCCCGCATCGCCACCACCCGGCTCGGCCATGCGCCGCGGCCGCTGCGCCTGTCCTATGCCGGCCAGTGCCTGCGGGTGCGCGGCAGCCAGCTGGCCCCCGAGCGCCAGGTCGCCCAGGCCGGCATCGAACTGATCGGCTGCGATAGCCCCGAGGCGGATGCCGAGATCGTGCTGGTCGGCGCCGAGGCCCTGGCCACGGTCGGCCTGACCCGCCCGAGCTTCGACCTGACCCTGCCGAACCTGTCGCCGGCGCTGCTGGACGATGCCGGCATCACCGGCGCCGAGCGCGCGGCGCTCTCGCGCGCGCTGGACCGCAAGGACGCCGCCGCCGTCACCCGCCACGGCGGCGCGCTGGCGCCCACCCTGACCGACCTGCTGCTCGCCGCCGGCCCGGCCGACCGGGCGCTCGCCGCGCTGCGATCGGCTTCCCTGCCGGCTGCGGCGCGCCAGCTTGCCGAGCGTCTGGCTGATACCGTCAACGCCATCCGCAAACAGGCGCCGGACCTGCGGCTGACCATCGATCCGGTCGAATTCCGCGGATTTCGCTATCATACCGGCGTGGCGGTGACGATCTACGCCCCCGGCCGGCACGAGGAACTCGGCCGGGGCGGCCGTTACATCTGCGGCGAGTCTGAGCCGGCCACCGGGCTGACCCTGTTCCCCGACGCGGTGCTGCGCGCCGCTCCGGAGCGAAGGGCGCGCGACCGCGTGTTCGTGCCCGCCGGCAGCGACCATGCGGCGCAGCGGGCGCTGCGGGTGGCCGGATACGCGACCGTCGCGGCACTCGCTCCCTGCGCGGACCCGCTGGCGGAAGCCCGCCGGCTCGGCTGCACCCATATTCTGCGGGACGGCGTGGCCGTTCCCGTTTCCACCCACTCGTAATTCGGAGAGAGCGATGGCGAACGTCGCCGTGATCGGCGCCCAGTGGGGCGACGAGGGCAAAGGCAAGGTCGTGGACTGGCTCGCCAGCCGCGCCGACATCGTCGTGCGCTTCCAGGGGGGCCATAACGCCGGCCACACGCTGGTCGTGGGCAACCAGACCTACAAGCTGTCGCTGCTGCCGTCGGGCCTGGTGCGCGGCAAGCTCGGCATCATCGGCAACGGCGTGGTGGTGGACCCCGAGGCGCTGCTGGCGGAAATCGCCCGCGTCAGCGCCCAGGGTCTGAAGGTCTCGCCGGACACGCTGCGCATCGCCGAGAACGCGGTGCTGATCCTGCCGCTGCACGGCGCGCTGGACCGCGCCCGCGAGGAAGCCCGCGGCGAGCGCAAGATCGGCACCACCGGTCGCGGCATCGGCCCGGCCTATGAGGACAAGGTCGCCCGCCGCGCCATCCGCGTCTGCGACCTGGCCGAGCCGGAAACCCTCGCCAACAAGCTCGACGAGCTGCTGCTGCATCACAACACGCTTTTGCAGGGCCTTGGCGCGCCGATATTCTCCAAGGCCGATCTGCTGGCCCGCCTGCTGGAACTGGCGCCGCAGATCCTGCCCTTTTCCGAGCCGGTCTGGGAACGGCTGGATCAGGCGCGGCGCACCGGCAAGCGCATCCTGTTCGAGGGTGCGCAGGCGGTGATGCTGGATGTCGATCACGGCACCTATCCGTTCGTGACCAGCTCCAACACCGTCGCCGCCACCGCCGCGTCCGGCTCCGGGATGGGGCCCGGCTCGGTCGGCACCGTGCTCGGCATCGCCAAGGCCTATTCCACCCGCGTCGGCTCCGGCCCGTTCCCGACCGAGCTGCACGACGCCACCGGCAAGCTGCTGGGCGAGCGCGGCCATGAATTCGGCACCGTCACCGGCCGCCCGCGCCGCTGCGGCTGGTTCGACGCCGCCCTGGTGCGCCAGGCGGTGAAGGTCGGCGGCATCCATGGCCTGGCGCTGACCAAGATCGACGTGCTGGACGGCCTGCCGGAGCTGAAGATCTGCACCGGCTACCGCATCCACGGCGAACGCGTCCGCCATCTGCCGGCCGCTCAGGGTGCGCAGGCTGCCGCGGTGCCGGAATACGAGGTGATGGAGGGCTGGTCCGGCTCCTGCCAGGGCGCCCGCTCCTGGGCTGAACTGCCGGCGCAGGCCATCAAATACGTGCGCCGGATCGAGGAACTGGTCGAGGCGCCCGTGACCCTGGTGTCCACCAGCCCCGAGCGCGACGACACGATCCTGGTCAAGGATCCGTTCGAGGACTGAGCCGGTTCGCCCGTAGCGGGAGCCGAGGCCGGAGCCCGGGTGCGGCGCTGCCCAGGGCGTAACCTTTTACTCAGACCTTGCCTGCCATGATCGGGCCCCCAACCCCGGTTAGCCGATCATGGCCGTCGCCCCCGCTGCTTCGCCGACCCACCCCCCGACCGATCCCGCCGCGCCGCTGATCGCCGGTCAGTATGCGGTCGACTGGACGCGGCCCTTGCCGGGCGCGGGGGGAGGGCTGGCGAGTTTCGCCGTTACAGACCGTCCCACGTTGATGGCCCTGCAGGTCGAGCACCATCTGCCGGCCCGGCTGCGGCCCCTGCAGATGCTCACCTCCCCGCTCGAAGGCGTCCTCTGTCCGCTCGCCCACGGCGTCGGCGCCGCGGGGCACGGCATTACCGGCTATTTCGTCATCTGTTCCGCCCCGCCCGGCGCGCCGGTCGCCGTCGATCCGCGCCCCTGGCGGGAGGCGGAGTTGCTGGATCTTGTGCTGCGCCCGGCCGCCCAGGCGCTGGAGGCGCTGCACGCCATCGGCATTCCCCATCGCGCGATCCGGCCGGACAATCTCTTCCAGGCCGGCCCTGGCCAGCCGGTGGTGCTCGGCGCCGCCTGGGCGGCCCCGCCCGCCGCACTGCAGCCAGCCCTCTATGAGCCTCCCTACAGCGCCATGTGCCTGCCCGCCGGTCGCGGCGAGGGGGTTCCGGGGGACGATATCTACGCCCTCGGCGTCCTGCTGCTGACCCTGGCGCTGGGCCGTCCGCCGCTGGCCGGGCAGGACGACGCGGCGATCCTTCGCCGCAAGCTGGATGTCGGCAGCCATGCCGCCCTGACCGGAGAGGAACGGCTGCCGCCGCTGATCGCCGACCTGGTCCGCGGCATGCTCGCCGAGGACCCCGAGCACCGGCCCTCGGCCTCCCTGCTGCGCGACCCCCCGGCCGCCCGAACCCGCCGGGTTGCCGCCCGGCCGTCCCGCCGCGCCCAGCGTCCGCTCCAGGTCGGCGGCGCCACGATCTGGAGCGCCAGGCAGGCCGCGCACCTGCTGGCCACCAATCCGGCCGAGACGGTGCCGGCACTACGGGTGGGCATCATCGATCACTGGCTGCGCCATGGACTCGGCGACGCCGCGCTCGCCGGCCGTCTGGAGGAGATGGTCCGCAACCGAGCCGCTGACGCCTCGCCGCTGGATCCGGCGGCGGACGCATTGCTGGCCATGCGCGGCGTGGCCCTGCTGGACCCGCTGGCACCGCTATGCTGGCAGGGCATCGCGCTGTGGCCCGACGGCATCGGTCCGGCGCTCGCCGCATCGATGCGGGTCGGCGGCGAGGAAAACCGTGCCGCGGACCGTCTGACCGGGCTGATCGCGGCCGAGGCGGTCGGCGCCTGGGCCATGATGCGCCAGGATCGCCAGGATGCCGGGATTATGCGGCTGGAGGGACGCCAGATGCGCGCCGCCCAGATGCACGCCGACAAGATGCACGCCGACCAGGGGCTCGCAGGGAATCGGCTCGCGGGGAAAGGCTTGGCGGGGCAGGGCGGTGGCATGGCCCGGTTGCGCTATCAGCTCAACCCGCTGCTGCCTTGCGCCAGCCCGCTGCTGGCAGGCCGCTTCGTCGCCCGGCTTGCCGACCTGCTGCCGGCGCTGGATGCCGCCGATGGCGTCGACCCGGCGAAAACCCGGCCTATCGACGCGGAAATCGCCGCCTTCATCGCCGCTCGTTCTGAGCGCCGGCTGGAAGCCGAGATCGCCGCGCTGACCGACAGCGACCAGGACGTGGCCGGCTCACTCGCCCAGCTTCGGCTGTTCGCGCAACTGCAGAACCGCGTGTTTCCCCGCCCGCTGCCGGGCTTGGCGGCCTGGCTGGCAGCGCGTTCCGGCGCACTGGACCAGGTGTGGTACAACCGCGCCCGCCGCGGGAGCGTCCAGGAACGGATGAACCAGCTGGCCGCCGCCGGCCTGATCGGGCAAATGCTCGCGCTGATCGAGGATCCCGCCATGCGGGAGGCCGACCGGCAGGAAGCGCGCGACGCCATAGACGCGGTTGCCCGGATCGATGCCACGCTGCGTCAGCTGCGCGACGGCGGGGCCGAGCGCGCTGAGCTTGCCCACCGTCTGGGCCAGGAGATCGTCGCCTGCGTCGGCGTCGCCGTCCTTGCCGCGGTGCTCACCACCGCCGCGCTGGGCTGATCGCGCATGGCCCGCCGCGCCGCCGCCAAGGCGGAGAAAACCAAGGCCGCGCCGCGGGATGGTGCGTCCCCCAAGTCGCTGATCTGGGTGCAAGGGCTGCTTTGCGGCGGCCTGGCGACCCTGGCCACGCCCACCGCGCTGCTTGTTGGCGTGCTGTTCCTGCCTCCCCTGATCGCCAGCGTTGTGGACCATCAGCCCGGCAAGCCGATCGCGCGCAGCATGGCCCTGTTCGGTTTCTGCGGCATCGTCAGCCCGGTGCTCAACCTGTGGGCGGCCGGCCATACCATCGCCGGCGCCAGCAGGCTCGCGACAGACCTTGCCAATCTGATGCAGGCCTGGGGCATGGCCGCCGCTGGCTGGCTGCTGGCCGAACTGGCCCCGATCGCGGTGCGGTCCATTCTTGAAGCGCTGGCATCATCACGCGCGTCCGGCCTGCGGGCCGAACGCGCACGCTATGAGGCAGAGTGGGGTTTCCCACCGGCGGCCGAGGAACCTTAACCTCGGACCCGGTTCATCGTGTGGCTTATCAGGCGGCCGGCCGGGCGGCCTGCCGGCGTTCGGCGATCTGCGTTTTCATCGCCTTCTGCAGCTTCTCGAACGCGCGCACCTCGATCTGGCGCACCCGCTCGCGGGAGATGTTGTATTGCCCGGACAACTCCTCGAGCGTCGTTGGCTCATCCTTCAGCCGGCGTTCGGTCAGGATATGGCGTTCGCGGTCGTTCAGGGTTTTCAGCGCGTTGGACAGCAATGCCTGCCGGCCCGACATCTCCTCGTGCTCGGCCAGGGTGGTTTCCTGGCTGTCGGCGTCATCGACCAGCCAATCCTGCCACTCGCCCTCGCCATCCAGGCGAACCGGCGCGTTCAGGCTGTTGTCGGGCGCGGCCAGGCGGCGGTTCATGTTCACCACGTCCTGCTC
Organism: Rhodospirillales bacterium; assembly: GCA_037442565.1. Taxonomy (GTDB): domain Bacteria; phylum Pseudomonadota; class Alphaproteobacteria; order Acetobacterales; family Acetobacteraceae; genus PALSA-911. Next base: position 263 of record JBBIQA010000066.1, on the reverse strand, counting down.
GGGCACCGACAGGGCCTTGGCGATCTTGGCCACCTGCTCGGGCTGCAGATCGCCGTCGTCGATCGCCTGCATCTGGCCCTTGAGCCGGCGCAGATTGAAGAACAGCTTCTTCTGCGCCGCGGTGGTGCCCATCTTCACCAGGGACCAACTGTGCAGGATGTATTCTTGAATCGCGGCGCGGATCCACCACATCGCGTAGGTGGCCAGACGGAAGCCGCGGTCCGGGTCGAACCGCTTCACCGCCTGCATCATGCCGACATTGC
>JBBIQA010000065.1:0-21232 GCA_037442565.1 Rhodospirillales bacterium | reverse complement strand
CGGCCGATGACAGGTTCCAGGTGAAGGCCAGGATGTCCCGCCAATGGCTGTCCTGATGGAACAAGGCGCCGATCCGCGCCGCATCCCGGGACACCAGCGCCGTCTCGAAGGAAGCGAGCCAGTCTTCGGCAGCATGCCGAACCTGCTCCACGGCCTGAAACTCAACGAAGGATTGATCGATATCGTTCATCCTGGACCTCTCCGCGCGACGTCGCTCCCGGAGCGCGCCTGTTGGCGAATTATGGACCGGCAATTTGGTCGGTGTCCATGCGGACGCCCCGGCACCACTTCCTTTGACGAAAAGTGGTGGTGCAATGCCAAGTGGCATTGCACCCTTGCTTCCCCCGATTGCCCCGCGATATCCACCAATGCGTTCGCACGGCACGACTCGCGGCCGTTGTGAGCCGGCTCAGACCGCGGTTGTTTCAGCCGGCTGGGGCGCTGCTCCGTAGGGCGTTCCCTTGTTCCAGGCATCGACGTGCTGCTCGATCGAGCGTTCATCCATTCTGCATGTTCTCGTCGAAATACCCGAACAGAATTCCGTCCGGCGCGGTCATCGATAACAGGACCGTGCCGCCCTCCTCACCGCCGCATTCCACATGCGCCAGTGCATCTGGGCTGGCGAGAGCGTAATCGCCGGTCTTGCGAGAGATGGTCTTGGTCGAGCCATCCGGCTAGATTTCCAGCAGATGCTACTCCCCCTCCAGCACCACGGCAGCGTCGAGGCAACATGCCGGTCGCCCCGGCAATGCCCACGCCCCGTTGCGTAGCGCAGCAGCATGTCCAACCGCCCGAGCGCCAGATCGTGGTCGAGGAGGCAGGACTCGAAATCGACCTCGTATTCCCGGCAATCCGGGTCTGCGACGCGGCGCCACGCAACGGATTTCGGATCGAAACTTTGGGAGGTTCCTGGCGTGGATAGCCTCGGATCGGGTGATTGCGGTAAGGCAAGCAAACCTCCGCAAGTTGCGGCAAGGATGGGGACATGCGACCAGCACCATGGGTGCCAACGCCACTTGGCATTGAACCATGGTGGTTCACGAAAGTAAGCGATGCAGTGCGAAGGAGCCCTGCATCCAACGGTCGCTCACATTTGCTATTGCAAAATGATTGAACCTATCGTTGAATTACTTTCGAAATGATCGCGAAACTCAATCATGTGGGAGTATGGGCCTATTGGCTGTAAGGGAAGCCTATGCACCTAGTTGCGTTTCAGTGCCTGTTCCGCCATGCAATCGTCATGCAGGTCCGTACGCTTGATCCTTTAAAGCGTGCCTCAGTTTGGTTGCATCAACCTACTCGCCGCCGCTTGAAAGCTGGCGTGACGGTCGCGTTACTGTGCGCGACCGCGCTAGTCTCGTCCGGATGCCAGATGGTGTGGGATTCTGGCGGGCGGCGGCATGCGGCCGGTATCCTAGATCTGGCGTGGCCGGATACGACGGTGCCGGAAAGCGCGCTGGCTAATGGGGTGGATACCTCTGGACTCGTTTGTTACTCCACGGGCAATGGCATCGGTATAGCACTGGGCCTGGTCTCTCAGCGCGGGGTCGTGCTGCCGACGGGCTTGGTGGTCTTATCCAAACTGCTGAAGACCGGCCGGCCCTCGCCGCCACCGGGCCTGCCGAACCCAGGAGAGGGTCCCTTCCTTGGGAGCACCTGGGACAAGAACGACCAGCATCACGCGCTTGGGGCCGGCTATTTGTCCTGGACCTTGCCGGAGACCCCGCAGGCATATGTCGCTCTTGCCACGGATGTGCTTGGCATTTCGGTGAGCGGCCTGCGTGGCGAGATCTCGGTCATGCTCGGTTCGAACCGACAACGTATTGTCCAACTGGATAACGATACGTTCGTGATGATGGACTGCATCCATTGCGATCTGGCACGGGCGCGGCCAAGTGCCGGAGTGGTTTCCAACATTGGGGAGGAACGATAATGCGTGCATCGCATGTGCTACTGATGGCTTGCGCTCCACTTCTGGTGGGCGGTTGTGTCGGCAGGTCTCGGGTGGGGGCATTCACTACCGATAATCTCGGCCTGAGTATACAAAGCTCTACGCCGAACCCGGAGATCACGGTCAGCTACGGGCGGCAGGAGGGGGCGATCGAGCCGGTGTTCGAGAACGGCGCAACGCCGGCCGTCGCCGCCTCGGTGCAGCATACGGATACCGCTTTGCATCTGAGCGCGGATATCAAATCAATTTTCACCTCGGGGAATGCTGCGATCTATGCGACCGGCGGAGAACCGTCAAAGACCGGGCACGATGCTGTTGCCTGCATTCACGAGAGACTCCCTCCCAAAACTTTGTTTGAGCCAGGCCAAACTGGCGCGTTGTATTTTGGTACCGATACGGTCATCGGCCTCAAGGCGTCAGTCTCAACCGGCAATTCGCCCAACATCATCAGTGGTAAGCTCGGCTATAACCGGCAGGAGGTTAGTTTCGCGCCGGTCTTCCAGAAAATCGATAAGGACCCCGAAGCCGCTTGTTCGCACGATGCCCTTGTGGATCAGGCAAAAATCGATCTCACGAAGGCGGAGAAAGACGCACAATACGCAAAAGAGGCAAACAAGCCACAGAACGAGCAGAACCAAGCAAATAACGTGCGAGATATGGCGAAAAGACACAAAGATCGGCTGGACTTAGCCAAAGAAGATGACGGCTCCCCATACCGGCAATACCCAGTCTACGTTCCCAGTACGTTCGCCTCGGCGAGCGATTCGATTGCCGCTGCCGATGCGCAAGGGACACTGACCGGCCAATTTAAGGTAGCACAGGTCTTCGCCACCGGCTATGCAGCGGAACTTATCGCGAAGGGGCCAGGAAACGGCGCGATCGCGGCGGTCGCCCACAGCATTTCGCCGCCCGAGGTCAGCAGTACCGTGGAGGGGCCAACTTTCGTTGTCGGAGTGGGAACAAAAACGGGATGCACTGGCGCTGGTGCCATAACCGCCGTCGCTGGCAGCGCCGGCGCCGCTGCCATCCCCGCTACCGCGGGCAGCGCCGTCAAAGTCTCGCTCACCCCCAACTGGCCCAGTAATAGCAGCCTCTCATCGCCGCCCGGAGAGCCGATCTTGTATACATCCAAATCTTGCGACACGGCGCGGGATATCGCTCTCGGCCTTGCCAAGGCCTTCAACGCCGATCCGACGGCAAGCGCGCTCGGCCTGCGGGCCACCCCGAAGGAAGCAAGCGTTACGCTGACCATCCCGAAGAACCTAAGCGGCTTTTTCCCGGCAAAGCGCGACCCGTGGAACCCCAGCCCCACCGCAGGCACGGTAACGGTGACACCGCAGCAATCGCAATGATCACATCCGCTAGGTTGTTGCAGTGCCCGGTCCTCAGTTCGCTTGCATTGGTTGCGCTAAGTGATGCGGGGGCTATTTGCCGCTCCGTCGCCTCACCCGGTGATCACCCCGCTCAATTACGATGCCAGACACGGAAGGAGGGTTGTAGCGATGAGCGAAGCCCCGCATTACGCTTCGCTTCATGTGAACTAAAGGTGGGGCGGTCTGTCATCCTCATCATGCCAAGTCCGCCCATCCCGCTCGATCAGCGCAATGGCCGAGGACGGCCCCCAGGTTCCGGCAGTGTAGCTTTTCGGCGGCTCCTCGGAGGCATGCCAGGCATCGAGGATCGGGTCGATCCAGGCCCAGGCGGCTTCCACCTCGTCGCGGCGCATGAACAGGGTCTGGTTGCCACGGACGACGTCCATGACAAGGCGCTCATACGCATCCGGGTTCCGCACGCCGAAGGAAGCCGCAAAACTCATGTCGAGCGGGACGTGGCGCAGGCGCATGCCGCCGGGGCCGGGGTCCTTGATCATCAGCCATAGTTTCACGCCCTCGTCCGGTTGCAGGCGGATGACCAGGCGGTTGCTGGCGATGGGGCCGGCCGAGGTGTCGAACACCGAGTGCGGGACGGGGCGGAAGGTGACGACGATTTCGGAGACGCGGTTGGGCAGGCGCTTGCCGGTGCGCAGGTAGAAGGGCACGCCGGACCAGCGCCAGTTGCCGATCTCGGCCTTGATGGCGACGAAGGTTTCGGTATGGCTTGTTTTCGACTTCAGTTCGTCCAGGTAGCCGGGCACCGCGCCGTCCGCTATTGCGCCGGCGCGGTACTGGCCGCGCACGGTGAGCGTGCCGGCGTTGGCTTCATTGATCGGCTTCAGCGCGCGCAACACCTTGAGCTTTTCGTCGCGAACGCTGTCGGCCTCGATCGACATCGGGGTTTCAATGGCGACGAGGCAGAGCAGTTGCAGCATGTGGTTCTGCACCATGTCGCGCAGCGCGCCGGCGGTGTCGTAATAGGCGGCGCGGCCCTCCACGCCGATGGTCTCGGCCACGGTGATCTGCACGCTGTCGATGTAGCGGCTGTTCCATAGCGGCTCGAACAGGGCGTTGGCGAAGCGCAGCGCCATCAGGTTCTGGACGGTTTCCTTTCCCAGGTAATGATCGATGCGGTAGATGTTGCGCTCGGCGAACACGCTGCCGAGCGTGTCGTTCACCTCCCGCGCGGATTGCAGGCTTTTGCCGATCGGCTTTTCCACCACCAGGCGGGTGCGCTCGTTTACCAGCCTGCGCTTGCCGAGTTGCCTGGCGATGACGGTGAACAGTTCCGGCGCGGTGGCGAGGTAGCAGACGCGGATGCGGTCCTCGCCTTCCTTCAGCAGCGCGGCCAGTTCGGCCCAGCCCTTGTCGGCGCCGACATCCACGGGGACGTAGAACAGCCGTTCGCAGAAGCGTTCCAGGGCGGCTTCATCCACCTTGCCGGCGCCGAGGCTCGCCTGCACGGCTTCGCGCGCGGCGGCGCGGAATTGCTCGTGCGTGTTGGGGCGGCGGGAGACGCCGATGATCCGCGCCTGTTCCGGGACCTGGCCGGCGAGGTCGCGGTGATACAGCGCCGGCAGCAGCTTGCGGCTGGCGAGGTCGCCGCTGGCGCCGAACACCACGATATCGAAGGGTTCGACGGCGATCACCCGCGCGGCCATGGGCACGATCCCTTCAGCGATAGCCGCCGCCGCCGTTCACGTAGACGGTATCGGCGGTCATGTAGGTGCAGGCATCCGAGCACATGAACAATACGAGCTCGCCGATCTCCTCGGGTTCCCCGTAGCGCTTCATCGGCACGTCGTTCTTGAACTGGGCCATCAGTTCCGGCGAGGTGTTGGAGGCGGCCTGGAACGGCGTGTTGATCGGGCCGGGCGAGATCGACAAAGCGCGGATGCCGCGCTCGGCGAATTCGCGGGCGACGCCGAGCGTCATGGTGAGTACCGCGCCCTTGGCGGCGGCGTAGTGGATTGAGGCGCCGGGGCCGCCGCGCTTGTGGGACATGCTGGCGACATTGACGATGACGCCGAAGCCGCGTTCCAGCATGTGCGGCAGCACCGCCTGCATGCCGAGGAACACGCCCTTGGTGTTCAGCTCGAACGTCTTGTCATACAGCGCGTCGTCGATCTCCAGGAACTTGGCGCGGCGCAGCGCGGCGCCGGCGGCCTGGAACAGGAAGTCGACCTGGCCGAACTGCTCGATGGCGCGGGCGATCATGGCGTTGACCTGCTCGCGCGAGCAGACGTCGGTGGGCACGGATATGGCCTTGGCACCGTGCTGGATGACGGTTTCGGCGGTGCGGGCGGCGCCGGGCGCGTCGATATCGGCGCAGACGACGTTCGCCCCTTCCCGCGCGAAGATCAGCGCCGTGGCGCGGCCGATGCCGCTGGCGGCGCCGGTGATGACGATGGTCTTGCCGTGGAAGTAGTCGGGGGTCTTGGGCATCTTTCCGCCTTTTCAGTAGGACTTCGGAAGTCCGAGCACGCGCTCGGCCAGGTACGACAGGATCAGCTGCGGGCTGATCGGGGCGATGCGGGGGATCATCATCTCGCGGAAATAGCGTTCCACGTGATACTCGACCGCGTAGCCCATGCCGCCATGGGTCATGACCGCCTGCTCGCAGGCGTGAAAGCCCGCCTCGGCGGCCAGGTATTTGGCGGCGTTGGCCTCCGCGCCGCATTCCATGCCGCGGTCATACAGGTTGGCGGCCTTCAACATCATGAGGTTGGCGGCTTCGAGCTCGGCCCAGTTCTTCGCGAGGGGGTGCTGGATGGACTGGTTCTGGCCGATGGGGCGGCCGAAGACGATGCGCTCGCGGGCGTATTTGGTGGCCCGTGCCAGGGCGACGCGGCCGATGCCGACAGCTTCGGCGGCGAGCAGGATGCGCTCGGGGTTGAGGCCGTGGATGATGGCGCGGAACCCCTCGCCTTCCTCGCCGATGCGGTCTTCCTCGGGGATCTCCATGCCCTCGAAGAACACCATGTTGCTGTCCACCGCGTGGCGGCCCATCTTGTGGATCAGTCGCACATCGGCCTTGCTGCGGTCGAGGTCGGTGTAGAACAGGCTCAGGCCCTGGGTCTTGCGGGTGATCTTGTCCTTCGGCGTGGTGCGGGCCAGCAGCAGGATCTTGTTGGCGACCTGGGCGGTGGAGGTCCAGATCTTCTGGCCGGTGACAATGTAGCGGTCGCCCTTCTTCTCCGCCCGGGTGCTGATTTCCGTGGTGTTCAGGCCGGCATCGGGCTCGGTGACGCCGAAGCAGGCCTTGTCCTTGCCCTGGATGAGTGGGGGCAGCATGCGGCGCTTCTGCGCCTCCGTGCCGTGCACGACCACGGGGTTGAGGCCGAAGATGTTGATGTGGATGGCGGAGGCGCCGGACATGGCCGCGCCCGATTCCGCGACGGCCTGGACCATCAGGGCGGCTTCGGTGATACCGAGGCCGGCGCCGCCGTATTCCTCCGGCATGGCGATGCCGAGCCAGCTGCCATCGGCGCAGGCGCGGTAGAAATCCTCGGGGAAGGTGGCGGTCTGGTCGCGTTCCAGCCAGTAGGTCTCGTCGAAGCGGGCGCAGAGGCGCAGCACTTCCTGGCGGATCTGTTCCTGGGCGGGGGAGAGGGTGAAATCCATGCTGGTGAGGCTCCGTTCGGCGTTTCCGGGGCGCAGCATACCGGCTTCGGCGGAGGGCACAATTTGCGGGCAGAACCTGCTATCCTATATGCACAGCAGATCGCAGGACGCGGAGCGGCGAATGTACACGCAGGCCCTTAATACCGCTGAACCCAATGCCCCGGAGGCGGCCGATCCGGTCCGGGAGGCGCGGTTCCAGGCGCGGGTGGACGCGGAGGAGCGGATCGAGCCGAATGACTGGATGCCGGAGGCGTATCGGCGGACGCTGGTGCGCCAGATCAGCCAGCACGCGCATTCCGAGATCATCGGCATGCAGCCGGAAGGCAACTGGATCACCCGCGCGCCGAGCCTGCGGCGCAAGGCGGCGCTGCTGGCGAAGGTGCAGGACGAGGGCGGGCATGGGCTGTACCTGTATGCCGCGGCGGAAACCCTGGGCGTGTCGCGCGAGGAACTGACCGAGCAGCTGCTGTCCGGGCGGGCGAAATACAGTTCCATCTTCAATTATCCGACGCTGACCTGGGCCGACATCGGCACCATCGGCTGGCTGGTGGACGGGGCGGCGATCATGAACCAGATCCCGTTGTGCCGGTGCTCGTATGGCCCGTATGCGCGGGCGATGATCCGGATCTGCCGGGAGGAGAGCTTTCACCAGCGCCAGGGCTACGAGATCATGGTGACGCTGGCGAACGGCACGAAGGAGCAGAAGGAGATGGCGCAGGATGCGCTGAACCGCTGGTGGTGGCCGTCGCTGATGATGTTCGGGCCGCCGGACACGGCTTCGCAGCATTCGGACAAGTCGATGCAATGGAAAATAAAGCGGTTTTCCAATGACGAGCTGAGGCAGAAATTCATCGACGCGACGGTGCCGCAGGCGCGGCATATCGGCCTGACCATGCCGGACCCGGACATGCGATTCAACGAGGCGACCGGGCACTGGGAACACGGGCCGATCGACTGGGACGAGTTCAAGCGGGTGATCGCCGGCGGCGGGCCGTGCAACCGCCAACGCCTGGCGCATCGCAACAAGGTGCATGCGGAGGGCGCCTGGGTGCGGGAAGCGGCTTTGGCGTTCGCCGAGAAGGAACGCGCACGCATGCAGCAGAAGGCAGCCTGACCATGACGGAAGCCCCTACCCCGCTTTGGGAGGTCTTTGTCCGCAGCCGCAACGGGCTGGCGCACAAGCATGCCGGGTCCGTGCACGCCGCGGACGCCCAGATGGCCCTGCAGGCGGCGCGGGACGTGTATACGCGCCGCGGCGAGGGCCTGTCGGTCTGGGTGGTGCCGTCCAGCGCCATCACCGCTTCCGACCCGGCGGACCGGGAGATGCTGTTCGAGCCGACGGGCTCGAAGATCTACCGGCATCCGACCTTTTACGAGGTGCCGGACGAGGTTGGGCATATGTGATGCCGGTTGCAACGACTTCCGTCACCGTCGATGAGACGCCTTTGGTGCTGCATCTGCTGCGGCGGGCCGACGATGCGCTGATCCTGGGGCATCGGCTTTCCGAATGGACCGGGAATGCGCCGACCCTGGAGGAGGATCTGGCGCTGGCGAATATCGCGCTGGACCTGATCGGCCAGGCTCGGGCGCTGTATGACCATGCCGGGGCGCAGTGCGGGTTGGACGAGGACCAGCTGGCGTATCGGCGGGATGCGCGGCAGTACCGGAATTTGCTGATCGCGGAACAGCCGAACGGGGATTTCGCCTGTACGATCGCGCGGCAGGTGCTGTATGCGGCGTTCATCGATCCGTATTGGCGGGCGGCGATGTCATCCACCGATGCAACCATTGCCGCCATTGCCGCCAAGGCGGAGAAGGAGACCGCCTATCATCTGCGCCACTCGGCCGAGTGGCTGATCCGGCTGGGCGACGGCACCGAGGAAAGCCATCGCCGGGCGCAGGCGGGACTGGAGGAGATGTGGCCGTTCACCGGCGAGTTCTTCGAGGTGGATGCACCGGACCAGGCGCTGATCGATGCCGGGATCATTCCCGATCCGGCGGAACTGCACGATGGCTGGTCCTCGCGGATCGACGCCATTCTGGCGCGGGCGACGCTGGCACGTCCGCGCGACGGCTGGATGCAGACCGGCGGGCGCAGCGGGCGGCACAGCGAGCATCTGGGGCATATCCTGGCGGAGCTGCAATATCTGCAGCGCAGCCATCCCGGGGCGAAATGGTAGCGGATGCCCGCCGGCGCGCCTACGAGGCGGTTGCGGCGGTAACCGATCCGGAAATCCCGGTCTTGACCATCGCCGATCTGGGCGTGCTGCGGGATGTGACGGTGGACGGCGGGCGGGTGGCGGTGACCATCACGCCGACCTATACCGGGTGCCCGGCGATGAACGTGATCGCCCTTGAGATCGAGACGGCGCTGGCGCGTGCGGGGTTCGCCGATGTGGCGGTCCGCACCGTGCTGTCGCCGGCCTGGACGACGGATTGGCTGACGCCGGAGGGGCGGGCGAAGCTGCTGGCCTACGGCATCGCGCCGCCCGGGCGGGCCGGCGGGCGGCGGGCGCTGTTCGGGGAGGCGAAGGCCGCCTGCCCGCGCTGCGGCAGCGACGATACCGAGTTGCTGGCGGAGTTCGGCTCCACCGCGTGCAAGTCGCTGTATCGCTGCCGGGCCTGCCGGGAGCCGTTCGACGCGTTCAAGTGCCACTGAGCGCCGGGCGGCCTAGGCTGTCGTGAGCGGAGCGGTGAGGTTGGCGCTGCTGCTGGAGGCGGTTGCGGCATAGGCCTGGATGGCCTGGCGCAGGGCATCGATCATCGACGTATCGGCCGGGTTGGTGCCCGAGGCCGGGGTTGCGCCCGCCGTCGTGGTGGCGCCGGGCGCCGCACCGGTGGGGACCAGGCTGCCGGCGTCGTCGGCGTCGTTGCCCCCGGCATGGTGGTGCGGCCTGGTCAGCCGGCCCGAAGCGGCGCTGGCCTGGGTGGTGTCCGAGCCGGTCGCCTGCAGTTGCAGCAGCTTGGCCTGAACATCGGCGGAGAGTTGCCGGAAGGGATCGGTGGGTCCGGATATCGCGGTCGTTTGGGTGGTTGGCGGCGGGGATGGCGGCGCCTGGGTGGCGCCTGGCTTCTGCGCCGTGGAGGACGCCTGAGGCGCCGACGGACGCCAGATGCTGGAAGCTATGTTGCCTATGGACATGACGCAGGGCTCCTTCGGATGGTGCGGGAATGGCATCGCAATTCCGGTGCCAGGGGCCAACACGCTGAAATGACGTAATTTATGGTCCGATTATGGCTACTGACCGGGCAGGTTTGGCCGATCGGGCAGGCGGAGGCGGCAAAACCTGCCGGGCCGGCGGGGAACTGGACCGCGGACCGCGGGTCGAGCATACCTGCGGCTGCATCGCCGCCGGGAAACGCCGCATGACCCAGCCTGAGTTTCACGAACTGACCATCGCCGACCGGCGCCAGGAAACGCCGGACGCGGTTTCCCTGGCCTTCGCGGTGCCGGAGGGGTTGCGCGAGGCGTATCGCTTCACGCCCGGGCAGTACCTGACCCTGCGCGCGACGATCGAGGGCGAGGATCTGCGGCGGTCCTACTCGATCTGCTCCGGGCCCGATGACGGCGAGCTGCGGGTGGCGGTGAAGCGGGTGGAGGGCGGCGTGTTTTCCAACTGGGTGAACGACACGCTGCGGCCTGGCGATGCGCTGCAGGTGATGACGCCGATGGGGCGCTTCGGGGTGCCTCCGGCGGGCGGTGCCGGGCGGACCTATGCGATGTTCGCGGCCGGATCGGGGATCACGCCGATCCTGTCCATCGTCAAGACCGTGCTCGCGCACGAGCCGGCCAGCCGGGTGTTCCTGTTCTTCGGCAACCGCAACACGCCGGGCATCCTGTTCCGCGAGCAGTTGGAGGATCTGAAGGACCGCTACCTGTCGCGCCTGTCGGTGTTCCATGTGCTGTCCCGCGAGCAGCAGGACATCCCCGCGTTGAACGGCCGGCTGGACCCGGAGAAGCTGCGCCATCTGCTGAAGCTGATGCCGCCCCCCGCGGCGATCGACCAGGCGCTGATCTGCGGCCCGCTGGCGATGATCGAGGGGCTGGAACCGGCGCTGCTCGGCCTCGGCATGGCGCGGGAGCGGGTGCATGTGGAGCGCTTCACCCCCTCGCCCTTCACGCGGCGCCGCCCGGTGGTGGTGGCGCCGAGCGCCCGGCCGAAGGCGCTGGCGACGATCCTGCACGAGGGGACGCGCACGGTCATTCCGGTGGCCGAGGGCGAGGCGATCATCGATGCCGGCATCCGGGCGGGGCTCAATCTGCCGTATTCGTGCAAGGGCGGGATGTGCTGCACCTGCCGGGCGAAGGTGCTGGAGGGCCAGGTGGAGATGGAGGTGAATTTCTCGCTGGAGCCCTGGGAGGTTGCGGCGGGGTATGTGCTGACGTGCCAGTCCCGGCCGGTCACGGGGGAGGTGACGGTGGATTATGATCAGGTGTAGAGTGAAACCGGTTCAACCTGCTGCGCGACGCGCGGGCCTTGTGCGTTTGATCAACATGCACCTCATAAAAGGTTCGATCCATGCTGGACTTCATTCACAGCCGCGTTACTGAAGGTGCCTATTTTCTCAGGGCCTTCATTCGCAATCAATGCTGTGGTTGCTTGATCACGGAAATGACAGATTTACGTGAGGTCGTACACCATCCCCCGGATGGGTCGAAAAGATGTCACGATTGTGTGCGACCGACCTAATCTGTCGTAAGGTTCTCATTCTTGCCGAGGTGGGTACAATCATCGATCCGCGCCTAAATGACTTGGCCCAATAACGACGGAATTACAACGAATGAAAAGTAAGAAGATTGATCCGCAAGATAAAAGTCTAAAGGCGCTCTTCCAAGATTCCTACCGCGTTCCCGACTATCAACGGGAGTACGTGTGGGGAGAGACCAACGCCAAGGGCGAGGGTGGTGAGGAAGTCGACCAATTTCTTCACGACATATACGATGAATACGAAAACGCTACAAAAGATGATGCGCCAGAATACTTCATCGGCACTATTGTTGTTTGTCAGACTGACGACGAAGTTTTTGAGCTGATTGATGGACAGCAACGTACAACCACTGCCTACCTCACTCTATGTGCTATCCGTGACTTGTTACACGATTTAGGTGCAGGCATACCTGACGAACTGCCGGGCCAGATCGCAGAGAGTTCAATCGATTGGCAAGGGGTGACCAAGCATCAACTGAGGCTTGACCTGCAATATGAAGACGCTAGGGGTATCCTTGAATACTACGCGAAGGGCCTGTCAGAACGGGCAGCACAAGATGGGACGCGGTCTATCCGAAATATTGCCAATGCCTACGAAACTATAGGCGAGTTCCTGCGCACCACCGTCGGTACAGATCCAGCAGAGATTCGTCGCTTTTATGGATATTTGATCAACAAGGTTAAAGTAATTCGGATCGAGACACCGACAGTAGCCACGGCACTCAAAATATTCGAGACGATTAATGATCGAGGCGTCGGGTTGGACGCGATGGACCTTTTAAAGAACCTGCTTTTTATGAATGCGAAAGGCGACGAATTTTCCAAGCTAAAGACTATCTGGAAGAGCCTTACCGACGCAATTTATACGGCTGGCGAAAAGCCGCTACGGTTTTTGCGTTACTTTTTGCTAGCCACCTATGACGTTGACGGTAAGCTTCGCGAGGACTCAATCTACGATTGGTTTCAGAAGAACGCTGCCGTTACCAATCACAAGGCGCGACCGCTATTTTTCGCTGATCTCCTTCTGCAAGCTGCACGGGCCTATGCAAATTTTGCTACCGGTCGGAACAAAGCTGGCGACCCCGAGGTCGGTATCATCAACACAAGATTACTTGGAGGGCAGTCAATCAAGCAACATTTCATTCTGCTGATGGCCGGCCGCGACCTGTCACCGAAGAATTTCAGCCGTCTGGCAGAGGAGATCGAAAAGACAATGTTCGTTTGGTTGATCGTTGGCACGCCTAGTAAAGAATATGAGCGGCGCATTATCGAGGCTGCACATCGACTGAGAGAAACGGGGGGTCAAGAATTCGACGCTTTCCTTACGACATTTCTATCCGGGGAGCGCCAGGCGCTGAGCAAGGATTTCGAGCAAAAAGTGCTGGGCCTGCGTACTTCCGACCTACGTCACTTCAGACTGCGCTATCTTTTGGCGAAGATTACTCAGTACGTCGACCTGCAGGCCTACGGACCAAGTGAGTCGCGTTCACGTCTAGCCGACTACACCTCCGGTGGGAACGATATCGAACACATCTTACCTGACAACGGACACCCCGACGCGATAGCTGAATTCGGAGAGGGCGGTGCTGACCAGGCTCTGATCCAGTGCTTGGGAAACCTTTTACTCATAGAAAAGTCGATTAATCGATCGATTTCCAATGGCCGATATTCCGGAAAGATCGCAGCCTACGGTCAATCTAAATTCCTACTCACTAAATGCCAGGCAACCACTCAAAAAAACGAGGTCGGTTCTGCCGATAAGATTACAAAGACAGTGCAGTCGCTCGAAAGCTGGCCTGCTTGGTCGGCGGAAAGTGTCAAAGCACGCCAAGTTTTCCTTACGAAACTAGCTCTTCGGGTCTGGGATGTGCCTTCTAATTCGACCATAAAGGCCGTATGATCTTGGGTTTCAGCACAGGTGTAACGTTTAATCACCGCGCACGAATTTGCCGCCTTACCCATTGGCCGACTTGCGGGGACGACCGCCCTTGGCACCATTTGCGCGTGCCGCCGATGCTTTGGCCAGGGATTTCGTCTGCCCCGCTTGTCGCGCCATATGGGCCTTCGTTCCGAACAGACCTGCCAACAGTCCTGGGATCGACAAATCGACGTCCAGCGCCTCCCAGTGCAGGCCATATCCTGTCCCGAGAAGCTCCACCCCAGCCAACTGATCGTCCGTGGCACTTTCCAACCCCTGGGCCAGCCGAGCCGGAAACGCGAAGGTGCAGCCGTTCGTCAGTTCGACGATCACCTTGCCAAGCCGGGCGTCATACCGGGCCGCGGCGGCACGCGGTTCCTGCACACGGGCAATGCGGCCGCGTTCGAGAGCGGCGTCGATCTGTTCATCGGTCGGATCGGCCATGAATGTCCTCCCACCGGGCCAGCAGGAGCCCCTGCTGCTCGATAACGATGCGCATGGCGCGGCGGACTTCGCCGCGTGTCATGCCGTCTGCCCAGACCAGTTCCGGGGAGCCGTCGGCACCCAACAGATTGATCTTGGCCTGGCCGTCGCCGAACACGTGAACATGCGCCGGCAGATGATCGTCCAGAAAGATGATCACCCGGAGGCCGCTTTCCCGCCAAACAGTGACCATTCGCTATATAACCCATCTGGATGGGTTATTCAAGGCTGATGCGGCGGCCATGGCCCGCGCCTCCCTCTGGGTGGATCAAGTCTTTCTGCTCCCCGGCCATTTCGTTCATGGACAGGCTCTACCGGGCCAGGGTGCGAGGCGCAAAGGCGGAACGCCTCGCGCTAACATAGGCTGGCGGAAGGCGCATCGCCTTTGCGCCGGAACCTGCTGCTTTAATACCACCCGGCGCGATTGCCGATCCTTGGAGCAACCGTCATGGCCGGCCTTGTGCCGGCCATCCACGGCTTTTCCGGCCGCGTGAAAGGCATGGATACCCGGGACAAGCCCAGGCAAGACGGGTCGATCTTTCCGCAATTGGGTATAAGATAATGCTTTGGGATTGCCCGTTAGTATCAGTGTCTGGTATATAACGACATGCAATCTTTCCCAAACGAACCATCCGATCCGCAGCCCGATTGGGTGCGACTGCTTCCGCGCGAGGCGTTTCAGGAGATTATGCTGACCCTGCGCAGCGCGCTGCCGCCGCCGGCCGTGGATGATCCGTTGGTTTGGGCGCGACGGGATCGGGCGGCGATGGCGGGGGTGGCCGCGCTGTTGCCGGTGACCGCGGCCGAGGGGCGGTTGGCGGCGCAGTTTGTCGCGGCGGACGCCTGGGCGATGGATTGCCTGCGGCTGGCTGTGGAGCGGCGCCGAGAGTTCGAGGTGGCACGCAAATGCCGGGCCCAGGCGATGAGCCTGATGCGGGAGAGCAAGAGCGCGCTGCGGGTATTGCTGCGGATGCAGGCGGCCCGGCGCGCGGTGGAGGCGGATGAAGCGGCTTCGGGGCAGGCCGCCTGGGCGGAGCATGCGGCGGTGGGGATGATGGCGGCGGCGCTGGATGGCGGGGTGGACGCAGGGCGCGTGCCGTTGTCGCCGGCTTCGGCACCGCAAGACGTGGATGGCCGGCACAAGGCCGGCCATGACGGGAGAGGCTCTGACGGGGCTGGGTCGCACGGGGAAGCGTCGCACGGGGAAGCGCCGCACGGGGGAGCGTCGGACGGGGGAGAGTCGTGCGGGAGCGAGGCAGAAGGGGGGAGGTTGGAACGGCGAGGGCACGAGGCCGGCGGGATCAGACAAGTCTCACCGCATGGGACCAGTATACAGGATTCTCGACGTGAGACGGTAGCGGGATTCCGGCCGCCGCCGGCACTAGGGGTTGCAAGAAACGCCGCCGGCGGGACGTGATGGGCGGCGTTCAGAGGGCCTAGGCGAGGGTATCGGGGATATTGGGCGTGGGGTGCGGTGCCGGGAGGCACCGCACCCCACCTTCCCTATCCCGCAGCGTAGTCGATCAACTGCCGCACCGGCTGCGCCGACTTCAGCGCGGCAAACCCCTCGTTGATCTGATCCAGCTTGATCTTGCCGCTGATCAGATGGTCCAGATGCAGCTTGCCCTGGCGGTAGAATTCCACCAGCCGCGGCATGTCCACGCGGAAGCGGTTGCCGCCCATGGAGCTGCCCTGGATCTTGCGCTCGCGCAGGAAGTCGTAGCCGTGCAGTTCGATCTTGGTGCCGAAGGGAACCATGCCGATGATGGTGGCGGTGCCGCCGGGGCGCAGCATGTAGAAGCTCTGCTCGGCGGTGGTTTTCAGGCCCAGCGCCTCGAACGAGTAGTGCACGCCGCCGCCGGTGAGTTCCTTGACCATCTCCACCGGATCCACGTTGGAGGCGTTGATGGTGTGCGTCGCGCCCACCTTCATCGCCAGTTCCAGCTTGGATTGCAGCGTGTCGATGGCGATGATGCGCCCGGCCCCGGCCAGCGCCGCGCCGTTCACCGCGGACAGTCCGACGCCGCCGCAGCCGATGACCGCGACGTCCGCGCCCACTTCCACCTTGGCGGAGTTGAACACCGCGCCGGCGCCGGTGATCACGCCGCAGCCGATGATGGAGGCCTTGTCGAGCGGCATGTCGTCGCGGATCTTCACCACCGCGTTCTCATGCACCAGCATCAGCTCGCCGAAGGAGGACAGGTTGGCGAACTGGTGCACCACCTGCCCGTTCATGGACAGGCGGCGGGCCGCACCCGGCACCAGCTTGACCTCGGTGTCCTCGCACAGATTCGGATGCCCCGTGGAGCATTGCGAGCAATGGCCGCAGAACACCGACAGGCAGGTGATCACGTGATCGCCCGGCTTCACGTAGGTGACGTCGGCGCCGACCTGCTCGATGACGCCGGAGGATTCATGGCCCAGCACCATCGGCAGCGGACAGGGATACAGCCCCTCGATGAAATGCAGGTCGGAATGGCACAGGCCGGCATAGGAGGTGCGGATGAGCACCTCGCGGTTCTTCGGCTTGGCGATGTCGACGTTCTCGATGGTCAGCTTCTGGTGCGGTTCGTGCAGTACGGCGGCGCGCATGGCGGTTTCTTTCCCTTGGTCGTGGAACGGTTATTTGGCGTGTTTCTGGTAGAAAGGCGTCTTGCCGGCCAGGAACATGGCCCGGTCGGCGGCGAAGTAGTCCCCGTAGTGCAGCACATAGGCCTCCAGATTGCTGCCATGGAACGGTGCATTGCCGGCATGCGTGGCAACGGTGGAAACGACGGTGTGCGGGAACCCGAGTTCCTTCAGCAGCATCGCGCCGACCACGCCGTGCGGCAATTCCTTCGAAAGCCGGGAGTAGCCGACGCCGTCCGCCTCGCGGGTGTACATCAGCGGCTTGTCGACGTCGTGCAGGATCAGGATGGACATCATCACGTCCCAGTCGATCTTGGCCCCCCAGTCGGCGGCGGCGCGCCTGGCCAGGTCCACCCCGGTGCGGGTAACGTCATTCACGTGCCATTCAAGGCGGTAATCCGGCGCGGAGGGAGAGAAGGGCATGTCCGACAGCTCCTGGTACGGGCTGGAGGACCAGGTGCTGACCCAGGCGGTGACGATTTTTTCCCGAACTTCGGGCGATACGAGGTCGAGTCCCCAGAGCCATTCCTCGACCGCCTGGCGGCGCGAATTGCTGGTATGGTCGATCGTGTAGCCGCTCATGGTCGCCTCCGTTCGCACAATTCTGCCCGCGATCGAGCTACAGGACCAGTTGCGTCTGCGTGACCTTCGCCACGACCCGGCCGTCTTCCCGGGTGATCGTGGTTTCCCAGATCTGGGTGCGCCTGCCCTTGTGCAGCGGCGTGGTCTGGCCGGTCAGTCTGGTGCCGGTGGGCGCCGGGGCGATGAAGTTGGTCTTGCTCTCCATCGTCGCGGTCCAGTTCTCGCGCGGGATGTTGATGATGGTGGCGACCGCGCCGAGCGTGTCGGCGAAGGCCATCAGGGCGCCGCCATGAACGGATTTGGTCTCGGTGCAGAGGTCGTCGCGCACGGTCATGGTGGCGATCACCCGGTCGGGGCTGGCCTCGACGAATTCGATGCCGAGGTGCCTTGGAAAGTCCGGCAGGTTTTTCTGCAGCGAGTCGATCAGGCTCATGCCCATCCCCTTGGTTCTCCGGCTATCCTGCCCCGGCGCCGCTCTCCCTCCAATACCGACCCAGGAATCCGCCATGCCGATCGACGCCGCCGCCACCATCCGCCAGATCCTGGCCAGCCCCGCCTTCCATCGCGCCCGGGCGACGATCGAGGCCGAGCATGAGCGGATGGTGGAGGATCTGATCCGGCTGACGGAGATCGAGGCGCCGTCGTTCAACGAGGATGTGCGCGCCCGCGCCTGGATGGAGATGGCGAGGGCGCACGGGCTGGAGGACGTGGCGATGGATGCGGAGGGGAATGTGACGGCCATCCGCCGCGGCGGCGGCAACGGGGCGCTGGTCTGCGTGGCGGCGCATTTGGATACGGTGTTTCCCGCCGGCACCAACGTGAAGGTGCGCCGCGAGGGAAACCGGCTGTTCGCGCCGGGGATCGGCGACGACACCCGCAGCCTGTCGGTGCTGCTGGCCTGGGTGCGCGCGCTGGACGCGGCGGGGATTCGCACCCGCGCCGACATCCTGTTCGTCGCCGATGTCGGCGAAGAAGGCCCGGGCGACCTGCGCGGCATGCGCCATCTGTTCCAGAAGGGGCCATACAAGGACCGGATCGACGCGTTCATCACCGTGGACAGCCCGGATATCGACCGGATCGTTACCGGCGGGATCGGCTCCAAGCGCTACCGCGTGACCTTTCGCGGGCCGGGCGGGCACAGTTTCTCCGCCTTCGGGCTGGTCAATCCGATGTATGCGATGGCGCGGGCCATCGACCAGCTTGGCCGGGTGCAGGTGCCGAGCTCGCCGCAGACGACGTTCTGCGCCTCCGTCACCGGCGGCGGCACGTCGATCAATTCCATCCCGAACGCGGTGTGGACCGATTTCGACCTGCGCTCGGCGTCCGCGACCGAGCTGGGCCGGCTGGAAGCCGAGTTCCTGGCGATCGTGGAGGCAGCGGTACAGGCCGAGAACCACGCCCGATCCGTGGCCTCCGGGCCGATCACCGCGGAGATCCGGCTGACCGGCGACCGGCCGGCCGGCAGCACCGATGCCAACTCGGACCTGGTGCAGCTGGCGGAGGCGGCGATCCGCGCGCACGGGTTCGAGCCGGGCTTCGAGGCGTCCTCGACCGACGCGAACATCCCCATGAGCCTGGGCATCCCCGCCATCCGCATCGGCTCGGGCGGCACCGGCGGGCGGGCGCATTCGCTGGAGGAATGGATCGACGTGACGCCGGAAGTCAGCATCCCCGGCATGGCGGCGGGCCTGGCCACGCTGCTGGGCGTGGCCGGCGTGCTGGAGGGATAGGGCGTGGGTCCTTGGGGAAGGAGGAAGCAAGGCCAGGGGGCTTTGCCCCCTGGACCCCCACCAAAGGCTCGCCTTTGGAAACCTTCCATTGTTTGGGAGTGCAGGGAGGGCCAACCGAGACCGAGCAAGGTCCGGGTTGGCCCTCCCTGCACTCCCAAACCAGTATGGGGTTCTAAGGGCTTGCCCTTAGCGGGGTCCAGGGGCAGAGCCCCTGGCCTTCCTTCCCTTTCCTCAATGCCCCGCCTACCCCTTCGGCCGCCTGTCGATCACCCGCACGGCCTTGCCCATGGACCGCTCGACGCCGCCGGGCATGTGGATGCGCACGTGGGTGGTGACGCCCACCGCTTCCTTGATCCGCAGGACCACGGCCTGCGCTTCCGCGTGATGGGCGTCGGCATCGATGAAATCGCCACGCGCCTCCACGTGCACCTCCACCTCGTCCATGCGGCCCTCGCGGGTCAGGATGATCTGGTAGTGGCCGGTCAGTCCGGGGCTTTTCAGCAATTGTTCCTCGATCTGGGTGGGGAACACGTTGACGCCGCGGATGATCATCATGTCGTCGCTGCGCCCGGTGATCCGGGCCATCCGGCGCATGCTGCGCGCGGTGCCGGGCAGCAGGCGGGTCAGGTCGCGGGTGCGGTAGCGGATGACGGGCATCGCCTCCTTGGTCAGGGAGGTGAAGACCAGTTCGCCCGGCTCGCCATCGGGCAGCACGGCGCCGGTCTCCGGGTCGATGATCTCCGGGTAGAAATGATCCTCCCAGATATGCGGGCCGTCCTTGGTTTCGATGCATTCGTTACCGACGCCGGGGCCGATCACCTCGGAAATGCCGTAGATGTCGACGGCATCCATGGCGAAGCCGTCCTCGATCTCCCGGCGCATGGCGTTGGTCCAGGGCTCGGCGCCGAAGATGCCGATCTTCAGCGAGCAGGCGCGCGGATCGAGGCCCTGGCGGCGGAATTCGTCCAGGATCGCCAGCATGTAGCTGGGGGTGACGGTGATGATGTCGGGCTGGAAATCCTGGATCAGCTGCACCTGGCGTTCGGTCATGCCGCCGGACATCGGCACCACGGAGCAGCCGAGCCGCTCGGCGCCGTAATGCGCGCCGAGGCCGCCGGTGAACAGGCCGTAGCCGTAGGCGTTGTGCACCATCATGCCCGGGCGTCCGCCGGCGGCGTAGATCGAGCGGGCCGCGACATCGGCCCAGGTCTGCAGGTCCTTCTGGGTGTAGCCCACCACCGTCGCCTTGCCGGTGGTGCCGGAGGAGGCGTGGATGCGGGCGAGTTTCTGGCGCGGCACGGCGAACATGCCGAACGGGTAGTTGGCGCGCAGATCCTGCTTGGTGGTGAAGGGGAATCTGGCGATGTCGGACAGGTCGCGGAAATCGTCGGGGTGCACGCCGGCGGCGGTGAAGGCGGCGCGGTAATGCGGCACGTTGTCGTACGCATGGCGCAGCGACCAGGCCATGCGGCTGCGTTGCAGGGCGGCGATCTCGTCGCGCGATGCCGTTTCAATTGCGTCAAACCCTGCTGGCATTGCCCGCCTCCGCTTCGAAGAATTTCTGCCCGATCCCGCGGGTGTGACCGCGAAACTCCGCCACCACCGAGCCATCGCTGCCGCTTACCCGCACGTCGTAGACACCCGTGCGGCCGGCGCGGGCGCGTTCCTGCGCCTCCGCCGTCAGGGTTTCGCCCAGGCGGCCCGGCCGCAGGAAGGTCACCGAGCCAATCTGCGCCAGGGCGCGTTCGTTGTAGCTGTTGCTGGCGAACGCCATCGCACTGTCGGCGAGGGTGAAGATGAACCCGCCATGGCAAACCCCGAGGCCGTTCACCATGCGCTCCGCCACCTCCATCGCCAGGCGCGCCGAACCGGGCCCGACCGCCTCGATGCGCATGCCGAGGCCCCGGCTGGCGTTGTCCTCGGCCCACATCGCATCGGCGCAGGCCTGCGCCATCGCTTCCGGCGTCATCGGCTTATTCACGGCCGGTGAAGACCGGCGGCCGCTTTTCCTGGAAGGCGCGCACGCCCTCGCGGAAATCGGCGGTGCCGCCGGATGCCTGCTGCAGTTCCCGCTCCAGATCGAGCTGGCTGGCGAGGTCGTTGTCGGCGGAGGCCAGGAACGCCTGCTTGATCCGGGCGATCGCCTGTGTGGGTTGCAGCGCCAGATGCGCGGCCAGGGCCTCGGCCTCGGTCATCAGGGCGGCATCGTCCACCGCCTTGTGGATCATGCCCCA
>JBBIQA010000064.1:0-21391 GCA_037442565.1 Rhodospirillales bacterium | reverse complement strand
GCGCGACGAGAAGTTGCTGATGAGACTGATCTTCTGCGCCTTCGCCGCGCACGCCTATACCGACAATTTGCTGATCTCCACGTCAGCCTGCGTGTTCTTCACGCTGATCACGGCGGTTTTCGCGCGTGCCAGACTGGAGTCGGGCCGCGCATAGGCTGGCCGGCGGCACGATCCAGGCTGGCGGCGCGGGCCGGGCCGGGTGTATGACCCCCCGGCGATAACCGTTGCGAGTTTCCGCCCATGAAGTTTCCGTTGTCGACGATTCTGCTCGCCGGCCTGCTGGCGATCCCCGCCCTCCGCCCCGCGGCGGCCGCGCCGGATGGCATCGCCTATGTGATCAACTCCGCCGCCGCGTCGATCAGCGTGGTGGACATGACGAAGCTGGTCGAATTGCGCCGCATCCCGGTATTGCGCGAGCCGCATCACCTGATGCTGAGCCCGGACGGCAAGTACCTGCTGGTGGGCGACACCGTCGCCAACGAGATGCTGTTCCTCGATCCGCAGACCGGGGAGATCAAGAAGCGCCTCACCATGGCTGACCCGTACCAGCTGGGCTTCAGCCCGAACGGCAAGTGGTTCGTGGTGAACGGCCTGGCGCGCAGCCAGGTCGACGTCTACGACGCCGCCACCATGCAGTTGGTCAAGCGTTTCCCGCTCGCCAGCCTGCCCAGCCACATGGCCTTCGCGCCCGACAGTTCCATGGTGTTCGTCAGCCTGCAGGGCACCGACCGGCTGGCGGCGATCGACCTCGCCGCGATGGCGGTGCGCTGGGACAGGCCGGTCGGGCGCACCCCGGCCGGCGTGATGTGGCATAACGGCGAGGTACTGGTCGCCAACATGGGCACCGACTATGTGGCCGTGGTGGACCCGGTGGACGGGCGGGTGATCCGCAAGATCGTCACCGGCAAGGGGGCGCACACGCTGTTCCTCTCGCCGGACAAGAAGATCGTCTACGTCAACAACCGGGTTTCCAGCACCACCGTGGCGCTGGACGCGGCCACGCTGAAGGTCCTGCGGACCTATTCGGTCCCCGGCGGGCCGGACGACATGGATTTCGCCCCCGACGGACGGATCTGGATCACCCGGCGCTTCGCCGAGAAGCTCGCGGTGCTCGACCCGGTCAGCGGCCAGTTCCAGACCATCGACGTCGGCCGCTCCCCGCACGGCATCTGGCTGAACCCGAAGGCGCCCTGACGGGCGTGGCGCCGCTGTCGCCAGGCCAGCCCGGTCAGGGGCATGGCCCCATTCCCTCACACGATGCTTTAAAATTCATCGCCACGATCCCATAACTGCCCTACCGTTCCTCCGGAGCGACTGTCATGCTGAACGTCTTCGATCTCACCGCCGGCTGGGTCCAGGAAAACCTGGTGATCCCGGTGCTCTACGCGCTGGACCTGATGCGCTGGGAAGATCTCGCCTTCGGCTGGGCATTGTTCGCCGTGTACGGCGCGGTGCAGGTCGCGCTCACGTTCGCCATCTGCCTGCCGCTGGAGCGCTGGCGCCCGGTGGAGCGCTGGCCGGACAGCCGGGCGGTGATCGTGGACGTGATCTACACGATCATCTCCCGCGTCGGCATCCTGCCGATCATCACCTTCGTGCTGTTCTACCAGGTGCAGGTGGCGATGAACGGCTACCTGACCGACCACGGCTGGGTGCCGCCCACGCTGGAGCGGCTGTTCCCGTTCCTGCTCGGGCATCAGGTTCTCACGTTCCTCTGCTACGTCGTCATCCTGGATTTTTCCGACTATTGGCGCCACCGCCTGTCGCACAGCTTCCGCTGGTGGTACGCGCTGCATGCCCTGCATCACGCCCAGCGGCAGATGACCTTCTGGTCCGACGACCGCAACCATTTGCTGGACGAGGTGATCGCCTTCCTCTGGTTCACCGCCGTGGCGCTGCTGATCGGCATTCCGCCGCTGCAGTTCCCGCTGCTGGTGCTGGTGCTGCGCTTCCTGGAAAGCCTGTCGCACGCCAATGTGCGCCTGTCGTTCGGCTGGCTGGGCGAACGGCTGCTGATCTCGCCGCGCTTTCATCGCGCCCATCACGGCATCCTCGCCGCCGGCCAGCGCAGCTGCAACTACGGCGCCATCCTGCCCTGGTGGGACATGCTGTTCCGCACCGCCGACTTCTCGCGCGAGTATGTCGCCACCGGCGATCCGCACGCGCCGGAGGCGCTGGCCACCGGCGGCTATCTGGCCCAGCAGGCGGTCGGGCTGCGCGGCCTGGCCAGGGCCTTAACCCATCCAGGCCGGAACCGGCAGGTCCTTTGAGCGCAGGAATTCGGGGTTGAACAGCTTGGAGGCGTAGCGCGCCCCGCCATCGCACAGCACCGTCACGATCGTGTGGCCCGGCCCCATCGCCTTCGCCACCCGGATGGCGGCCGCGACGTTGATCCCCGCCGAGGTGCCGACCGACAGGCCTTCGTGGATCAGCAGTTCGTAGATCTGTTCCAGCGCCTCCGGGTCGGGGATGCGTTCGGCATCGTCGATCGGCGCGCCGGCCAGGTTCTCCGGCACGCGGGACTGGCCGATGCCCTCGGTGATGGAGCTGCCGGTCACCGTCAGGTCGTTGCTCTTGACCCAGCCATACAGGCCGCTGCCCTCCGGATCGGCCAGCACGATGCGCACCTTCGGGTTCTTCTCCTTCAGCGCCATCGCCACGCCGGCCAGCGTGCCGCCGGTGCCGCAGGCGCAGGTGAAGGCATCCACGAGCCCGTCCGTCTGCTCCCAGATCTCCGGCCCCGTGCTGGTGCGGTGGCCCTCGCGGTTGGCGAGGTTGTCGAACTGGTTGGCCCAGATCACGCTTTCCCCGGAAGCCGCCATTTCCTCCGCCATCCGGCGCGACACGTGCACGTAGTTGCCGGGATCGCGATACGGCTTGGCCGGCACCAGGCGCAGATCGGCGCCGATCATGCGCAGGAAGTCGATCTTCTCCTGGCTCTGCGTTTCCGGCATCACGATCACGCTGCGATAGCCGCGGGCATTGCCGACCAGCGTCAGGCCGATGCCGGTATTGCCCGCCGTGCCCTCCACCACCGTGCCGCCCGGCTGCAGCATGCCGCGGCGCTCGGCGTCGGTGATGATCGCCAACCCCGCGCGGTCCTTCACCGACCCGCCGGGGTTCATGAACTCCGCCTTGCCGAGGATGGTGCAGCCGGTGGCCTCGGAGGCGCGGCGCAGCCGGATCAGCGGCGTGTTGCCGATGGCGGCGGCCAGGTCGGCGGACCAGCGATGGGCGAAATGCGAGACAGGCATCGGCAACTCCGTCAGGCCGTTGGCGGTTGATCGCGCCGGCCCGGCATGCGAAGCCGGGGGGAGCAACCGGAGTTCCTAACATGATCGAGAACATCTCCCCCGCAAAGGCCTGGGCTGCCTTGCAATCCGACCCGCAGGCGCAACTGGTCGATGTCCGCACGGACGTGGAATGGGCCTATGTCGGCCTGCCCGACCTCGGCGCCATCGGCAAGCAGGCGGTGCTGATCCCCTGGCAGGTGTTCCCCGCCATGCAGGTGAACCCGGGCTTCGTCGATGAACTGAAGAAGGCGGGCTTCACGCCGGAGCACCGCATCTACTTCCTCTGCCGCAGCGGCGTGCGCAGCCTGGCCGCGGCCGAGGCGATGCGTGCGGCCGGCTTCGCGGACGTGTTCAACGTGGCGGACGGCTTCGAGGGCCCGGTGGACGCGGACGGCCATCGCGGCGCGCTCGCCGGCTGGAAGGCGGCGGGGCTGCCCTGGCGGCAGCGCTGAATATTCCCTGGGGAAATATCCCCTGGGGAATTATCCCCTGTGGACCCCGCCATCGCGGACCTGATAGCGTAACGTCCGCTTTTCGTTGGGGAGGTTGCATGCCGGGCCTGAAGCGCCTGCCGGTACTAGTCCTGGCCTTGCTCGTCAGCACACGCGCCGGGGCCGCCATTCAGTGCCCCGACCCGCCCGCCAACATCGCGCGGGAGGTGGTGGTGGATACCGAGGCCGGCGCCCAGGGGCTGAAATCCCTGGTCAGCGGCACGCTGAAGAACCACACCGAGACCACGGTGAAGAACCTGTTCGAGAAGTATCCGCATGCCGACCGGGTCACGATGGGCATGCTGATGATGAGCGTCTATTGCCGCCAGCTCGACGGCAGCACCACCCTGTCGGACGCGGAAAAGCTGGACCGGCTGGACACGGTGAACCAGTCGATCATCAAGCTGATGACGGCGCCCTGATGCCAGCCTGGATGCGCACGCGCTGCCTCGCCAGCACGGCGCTGGCCTTGTTGCTGGGCCTGCTGCTCAGCCCCGGCGCGCGGGCCTATGACTGCCCGAAGCCGACCCAGCAACTGACCCAGGACGTCAGCACCGACATTCGCTCCGAGGTCAGCGGCCTGAAGGGCCTGGCGGTGGCGAGTTTCGAGACCAAGGCGGCAACCGTGACCAACGACGTGTTCGCCAAATACAAGGACGCCGGCAGCGTGGCGCTGTCGCATTCGATGATCAGCATATTCTGCCAGATCATCCTGCCCAGCACGACGCTGAGCGACGCCGAGAAGCTCGACCGGCTGTATCGTCTGGAGGAACTGATCACCCGCACCAGCGGCCAGTCGGTGCCGATGGGCCGCGGCTCCGGCCAGATGTGCCCGACCGCCCCCGGGGCGGTGCTGCGCCCGATCCAGGCGCTGTTCGATGCCTGGGCGAAGCTGGACGTGGACGAGTACCTGGCGCAATGGGCGCCGGACGCCATCGCACGGTCGAAATACTACGTCATGCGCGCCGCCGACCTGACCAGCCGGCGCCGGGCCGATTTTGCCAGCTTTACCTCCGTCGAGGTGCGCAAGATCGATCCGCGGATCCTGTTCGCCGATGGCACCAAGGCCCGCGTCAGCAACGTCTACACGATGCATTTCGTCCGCCGCGACGGAAAGGTGATCGACGAGACGAACGTGGGCGAGAGCTACGTGCTGGAGTGCGACGCCTCCACCGGAACCTGGCGCATCCGCGAGAACAACGATTATCTGTTCAGGGGTTAGCCCTGTTCAGGGGGTGGCGGTGCGATCCTGATGTCCTCTACCCGAGAGCCCGGCGAACCGATCTACAGAAGCATCGGTCCCCAGCATCGGCTCCAAGCATCGGCTCCAAGCATCGGCTCCATGGGGCCGGGGGTCAGGGGCGGAGGGCGCCCTCGGCGTTGAGGTAGAGGGCGTAGACCGAGGTGCTCGCGGTCATGAACAGGCGGTCGCGCTTTTTGCCGCCGAAGCAGAGGTTGGCGCAGCCCTCGGGCAGGTGGATCTGGCCGATCCGGTCGCCGTTCGGGGCGTAGCAGCGCACGCCGTCCTCGGATGGATCGCCCCAGCCCATGCTGCACCAGACATTGCCGTCTGCGTCGCAGCGGGCGCCGTCGGTCATGCCGGGGCGGAAATCGTCGGCGAAGACGCGGCCGTTGCGCAACACCGCGCCCGCCACGTCGAAGACGCGGATATGGGCGGGGCCACCGTGCGAAATGCCGGAATCGACGATGTAGAGGCGGGATTCGTCCGGCGAGAAGCACAGCCCGTTCGGACGCACGAAATCATCCGCCACCACGCTGGCCTGGCCGGTGGCGGGATCGAGGCGGTAGACGTGGCAGGGCAGTTCGGCGGCGGCCTTGTGGCCCTCATAGGGCCCGTCGATGCCGTAGCCGGGGTCGGTGAACCAGACGGCGCCGTCGGCGGCCACCACCAGATCGTTCGGCGCGTTCAGGGGCTTGCCCTGGAAGCGGTCGATCAGCACGGTGATGCGGCCGTCGAGTTCGGTGCGGGTGACGCTGCGGGTGTCGTGCTCGCAGCTGACCAGGCGGCCCTCGCGGTCGCGGGTGTTGCCGTTGCTGTAGTTGGAGGGAGCGCGGAAGACCGAGACGTGGCCGTCCTCTTCCAGCCAGCGCAGCATCCGGTTGTTGGGGATGTCGCTCCAGATCAGGTAGCCACCGTCGCGGAAATAGACCGGGCCCTCGGCCCAGCGGCATCCGGTGGCGATGCGCTCGATGCCGGCGTTGCCCTGCTTGTAGCAAAAGCGCCTGTCCAGCACCTCGATCCGTGGGTCGGGGTAGCGGGTGTCGTCAAGCAGCCCGAGGCGCAAGCCGCCGCGGAACGGCCCCCTCATGCCGTGGCCAGGGTGGGGCGGTTGAGGCGGATGGGGAGGTTGAACGCCGCGGCGACGAAGCCGGCGAGGGCGGTGATGATGAAGGCGATGTCGTAGTTGCCGGTCCAGGCCACGGTGAGGCCGCCCATCAGAGTGCCGAGGAAGCCGCCGATCTGGTGGCTGATGAAGCAGACCCCGAACAGCGCGCCGATGTCGCGCACGCCGAACAGCCGGGCGACGACGCCGTTGGTCAGCGGCACGGTGCCCATCCAGGTGGTGCCCATGACGATGGCGAAGATGGCGACGGACAGGTCGGTTTTCGGCAGCGCGAAGAACACCAGCGTGGTGACCGCGCGCAGGACGTAGACGCCGACCAGCACCAGGTGAGGCGGCAGGCGCTGGCCGAGGCGGCCGCAGACATAGCTGCCGGCGATGTTGGAGGCGCCGACCATGGTCAGCGCCCAGGCGCCGGTGGCGGCGGGCATGCCGCACAGGGTCAGGTAGCCGGGCAGGTGGATCGACAGGAACATCAACTGGAAGCCGCAGGTGAAGAATCCGAGCGAGACCAGCACGAAGGACCGGTCCGACAGCGCGGCGCGGATGGCGGCGGCGGAGTTTCGCCGCTGGGGTGCCACGAGGGCGGCGCGGTCCAGCGGGCGCCCGAGGGGGACTGTTAGCAGCATCATGCCGGCCAGGATCAGGAAGCCGAGCGAGACCCCGCCCATGGCGATGGCGGCGGCGGCCAGCGGCGGGCACAGCATCATGCCGATCGACCCGCCGGTGGCGGCAAGGCCGGTGGCGGCGGCGCGGCGGTCATCGGGGTAGGCGCGGCTGACGCCGGCGAGCGACACGCCGAACGCGGTGCAGGAGGCGCCGATGCCGGTCAGCAGCCCGATACCCAGCATCACCGGCCAGGTGCCCGGCAGCAGCGCGGGCAGCAGGAAGCCGGCGGCGTAGATCACCGCGCCAACCGCCTGGATGACGCCAGCGCCATAGCGGTCTGCCCAGGCTCCGATCAGCGGCTGGGACGCGCCCCAGGCCAGAGCGTTCACCGCGACGGCCAGCGCCGTCATCTCGATCGGCACGCCGATCAGCGCCAGCGGGGCGAGGAACAGGCCAAGGGAACTGCGGGTGCCGAGCGCCATGGACAGGGTGAAGCCGCCTGCGAACAGCGCCGCCTTCTGGCGGGCGGAATCGGGCTTGGCTGGCAGGATCGTGCTGGTCATGTGGGCTGGACGCTCCGGGGTTGCCGGCAGGATTTACGACCCGCCCGGCTTTGTCACGCGCTTCTGCGGCCTCGCATATCTCGTATGCAGATAGGCCGCCCATCATCGGCCAACAAGTTACATCAAGCTTTCGGCAGCATCCGCCCGAGCGGCCGGCCGGCGAGGATGTGGGCGTGGTAGTGCGGCACTTCCTGGCCGCTGTGCTCGCCCATGTTGGAGATCAGCCGGTAGCCCGGCGATTCCAGGCCGAGTTCGCGGGCCACCTGGCCGACGGCGCGGGCGAAGCCGGCGATCTCCTCGTCGGGGGCGTTGGCGGAGAAATCGGCGAAGGAGCAGTACTTGCCCCTCGGGATCACCAGCACATGCACGGGCGCCTGGGGGGCGATGTCGTGGAAGGCGAGCGCCCACTCATTCTCGAACACCTTCTTGCAGGGTATTTCCCCGCGCAGGATCCTGGCGAAGACGTTGTTGTCGTCGTAGGGCGGCAGTCCTTGGACCGGCATGTGGCGTTTCCCGGGGTTCGTTGGCTCGTTGGTCGGATCAGGGGATTTTCCGGGTATTCGGCCGCAGCGCAACCGGCAGCGAGCGGGCGGCCTTTTCGGCGATGCCGCTGACGCCCTCGCGGCGGCGCAGTTCCGCCCAGACATCCTCGGCGTCGATGCCGGCGGCGACCCAGAGGACGAGCAGGTGGTAGAGCACATCCGCGCTTTCGCCGATCAGGGCGTCGCGGTCGCCGGCCACCGCCTCGATCACGGCTTCGACGGCTTCCTCGCCGAATTTCTGCGCCACCTTGGTGATGCCGCGCGACAGCAGCCTCGCGGAATGGCTGGTGGAGGGGCTGGCATCGCGCCGGCTGAGCACGACGGCCCAGAGGCGGTCGAGCACGGAGGGGTCGGATGGCAGGTGCGCGGTTCGGGAAAGATGCCGGCTGACCGCCTTGGCGATCTTCCTGCCCGGCTTCGATTGCTTCGCGGCGGCGGGCTTTTTCGCGGGCGCCGGCGTCGCGGCCGGCTTCTTGGCGGCGCCGCTTTTGGGGAGGGCGTCCTGGGTTTTCTTCTTGATCGATTTTGCCATGTCTCTGGTTGTCCTCAGGCGGCCTGGCGCGGCAGGCGCACGGGTAAACCCGCTTTGTGCAAGGCGCCCTTCACTTCGGCGATGGTGAAGGTGCCGAAGTGGAAGACGCTGGCGGCGAGCAGGCCGGTGGCACCGGCCTCGGCGCCCTCGACGAAGTGCTGCAGCGTGCCGACGCCGCCCGATGCGATCACCGGCACGCGCACCGCGCCGCAGACCCGGCGGAGCAGATCGAGGTCGAAGCCGAGGCCGGTGCCGTCGCGGTCCATGCTGGTCAGCAGGATTTCCCCGGCGCCGAGTTCGGCGGCCTGGCGGCACCATTGCACGGCGTCGATGCCCGTGTCGCGCCGGCCGCCATGGGTGAAGATGCTCCAGTGGTCCGGCCCGGTGCGCTTGGCGTCGGCGGCGACGACCACGCATTGGCTGCCGAACTTCTCCGCCGCCTCCCGGATCAGGTCCGGGCGGGCGATGGCGGCGGAGTTGACGCTGCATTTGTCGGCGCCGGCCAGCAGCAGGCGGCGCATGTCCTCCACCGCGCGGATGCCGCCGCCGACGGTGAGCGGCAGGAACACGCGCGCGGCGGTGCGGGAGACCACGTCCAGGATGGTGTCGCGGTTTTCGTGGCTGGCGGTGATGTCGAGGAAGGTGAGTTCATCGGCACCGGCGGCGTCGTACACCGCGGCCTGCTCCACCGGGTCACCGGCATCGCGCAGCGACACGAAGTTCACACCTTTGACGACCCGCCCATCCTTGACGTCCAGGCAGGGGATGACTCGAAGTTTCAACATCCGGCCTTTAGACGGTCAGCGCGCGCCGGTTGCAAGTGGAGATGGGGGAACCGGCAAGAATGGCTGGGATGAGTGGCCTGCTTATCTGGATAACCCGCCCATGCGGTCGACGATCAGCAACTGCCGGAAAGCAGCGCCAGGGCCGCGGCGGGGTCGACCCGGCCGTCATACAGGGCCCGCCCGACGATCACCCCCTCGATCGCGCCTTCGCCGGTGCCGCCCTCGCCGCAGGCCAGGCGCTTCAGCGCCGCCAGGTCCTCCAGGCTGCCGACGCCGCCGGACGCGATGACCGGCGTGGAGAGCTGGAAGGCCAGGTCCATGGTCTGTTCCAGGTTCAGCCCGCCCAGCATGCCGTCGCGGGAGATGTCGGTGTAGATGATCGCGCTTGCGCCGGCGTCTTCATAGCGCAGTGCCAGGTCGAGCGCGCGGATCTCGGAGGTTTCGGCCCAGCCCTCGGTGGCAACGAAGCCCTCCCGCGCATCGATCCCCACCGCGACGCGGCCGGGAAACTTGCGGCATGCCTCGCGCACCAGCGGCGGGTTCTTCAGCGCGGCGCTGCCCAGGATCACCCGGCGCACGCCGGCGCCGAGCCAGGCCTCGATCCCCGCCATGTCGCGGATGCCACCGCCGAGCTGAACGGGGATGCGGACGGCGCGGAGGATCTGCGCCACCGCCTCCCGGTTCACCGCCCGGCCGGCGAAGGCGCCGTTGAGGTCCACCACATGCAGCCATTGGCAGCCGGCATCCTGCCAGGCCTTCGCCTGGCCGCCGGGGTCGTGCGAGTAGACGGTCGCCTGGTCCATCTCGCCGCGCTTCAGGCGGACGCACTGGCCGTCCTTCAGGTCGATCGCCGGGTAGAGCGTGAGGCCGGTCACGGCGCTTTGTCCCTGGTATCGCCATCCTTGCCGCCGATCGCCTTGTCTCCGATCGCCTTATCCGGGGCCGGCTTCAGCTGTTTGTAGAAAAAATAACCTGCGATCGTCTGGCTGCGCACCCGTGCATAGAGCGGATGGGTGCCCCAGTGAACATATCCGAGGGATTTGTACAGCCGGATTGCCGCTTCCTGGGTCTCCCTCACATCCAGGTTGAGGGCGAAATAGCCGAGCGCGCGCGCGCCTTCCTCCACCCGCTGGGTCAGCAGCCGGGCAAGCCCGTGGCCGCGGGCATAGGGGGCGATGAAAGAGTGCATCAGCGTAGCCGCAAAGGCCTGCGCCTCGTTGTTGCGCGGTGGGCGAACCAACTGGGCGGACCCGACGGGCACGCCATTGAGCCGGGCTATGAACAGTTCGCGCTCGGGCACCAGGAGCACGCCGCGGAAATAGCGCTCCAGCGCCTGCCTTCCGGGCGGATTGATCCAGCCGAAGCCGCCGCCCTCGATGATCGCCGCGTCCGTCGCCTCGCACAGGGCGGCCAGGTCGTCATCGCTGAGTTCCGTCACCCGCT
This sequence comes from Rhodospirillales bacterium, assembly GCA_037442565.1. GTDB lineage: Bacteria > Pseudomonadota > Alphaproteobacteria > Acetobacterales > Acetobacteraceae > PALSA-911. The sequence continues at coordinate 10,770 of JBBIQA010000064.1, read as the reverse complement.
CCACGTTTAATTCGGGCCTGGTTTCCTGCTGCTCGGGGACCGGGGTGCTCATGGGGTTGCTCATGGGGTTGCCTTCATGGGGACCAACGCAGGAAATTCATAAGGATGCGGATGCCGACCTCCTGGCTCTTTTCAACGTGGAACTGCGTGCCGGCACGGTTGCCGCTGGCGACCATGGCGACGACAGGGCCGCCATAGTCGGTGGTGGCGACGATCTCCTCGGGTTTGCCGCCCTGCAGCGCATAGCTATGGACGAAATAGGCGTGATCCCCCGGCGACAGGCCGTCCAGCAGCGGATGCGCGCCGGGGACGAAATCGAGCTCGTTCCAGCCCATCTGCGGCAGGCGCAGGCCGGGCGGGTCCATGGCCGCGATCTGGCCACCGATCCAGCCGAAGCCGGGCGTGATCTCATGCTCCAGGCCGCGCTGGGCCATCAGCTGCATGCCGACGCAGATGCCCAGAAACGGCGTGCCGGCGCGGGTCGCGGTTTCGATCGCCGCGTGCATGCCGGGCACCGCATCCAGGCCGCGGGCACAGTCTGCGAAGGCGCCCTGGCCGGGCAGCACGATCCGGTCGGCGCGCGCGACCCACTCGGGGTCGGCGGTGACCGCAACTTCGCCCGACAGTCCCAGCCGCTCGGCGGCCAGCGACAGGGCGCGGGAGGCGGAGGCGAGGTTGCCGCTGCCGTAGTCGACGACCGCGATCCGCATCAGGCGAGCATCCCGCTCATGCCGGCTGTCCCGCCGCCTGACCGGCCGCCTGACCGGCCGGCAGTCCTTCGGCCAGCGTTCCGGCGAGATCGGGCCGGCCGGCCAGCAGCCGCGCCAGGGCGCTGTCCGAGTCCCGTGCGGCGATGACGTGCCGTAGCAGGTAGCCGCGACGCTCCAGCGAGAAGCGACGCAGGTCGTTGCCGGAGAAGCCGGTCAGCAGGGCGATCGCGAGGAACAGGAACGGCTGCACGCCGGCCGGCGCCAGGACGCCGGCAAGGACGGTGGCGGCGATGACCAGCACCGCCGGGATCCAGGCGCGATGCGCCAGCAGCCAGAGTGGGCCGAACAGGAAGGCGCCCCAGGAGAACGCTTCCCGCACCAGCACCGGCAGCGTCGGCCGGCCTTTCGCCGGCAGGTGCACGGTCCAGTATTTCACCGCGCGACCCTCACAGGGAGCCCTTGGTGGAGGGGATCGCATCGCCGGCGCGCGGGTCGGCCTCGGCGGCCATGCGCAGCGCGCGGGCGGCGGATTTGAAACAGGCCTCAGCGACGTGATGCGCGTTGTGGCCGGCGCGGCGGTTGATGTGCAGCGTCAGCGCCGCGTTGGCGGCGAAGGCGCGGAAGAACTCCTCGAACAGCTCGGTATCCATCTCGCCGATCTTGGGCCGCTCAAAGGCCACGTTCCAGACCAGGAAGCCGCGCCCGGAAATGTCCACCGCGGCTTCCGCCAGCGCCTCGTCCATCGGCACCAGGGCCTGGCCGAAGCGGCGGATGCCGCGCTTTTCGCCCAGCGCCTGGGCAAAGGCGCGGCCGAGCACGATGCCCACGTCCTCGGTCGTGTGGTGGAAATCGATGTGCAGGTCGCCCTTGGCGCGGATGGTCAGGTCGAACAGCCCGTGCCGGGCGAGCGCGGTCAGCATATGGTCGAGGAAGCCGATGCCGGTGGCGATGTCGGCCTGGCCCGTGCCGTCCAGGCACAGGGTCAGGGCGATATCCGTCTCGGATGTGGTGCGGGCAAGCTGTGCGGTGCGGGACATGGTTTCGCTCTACTCCGACGGCGGTGGCGGGTCCAGCATGCCGGCCGGCATACCCTGTCGTTCAGCGCGTTGACCCCTAACCGGCGCGGGGGTAAGGGGAAAGTTCTGTGGTTGTCATACTGCCGGGTAGCGTATCGGGAATCGCGATACCGCGCCGTGTGCCGGCCTGTTTTGTCCTGCCTGTGGAGGCCGAACCTCCGAATGGAGCCATCGTGAAAGACGTACGCGAAGCACTGATGGTGTCGCGCAATACCGACGGCAAGCTCGTCCGCCGTCCGCTGTCGCCGCATCTTCAGGTCTACAAGCCGCAGATCACCACGGTCATGTCCATCCTTCACCGGATCACCGGCGTGGCGCTGGCGGCCGGTTCGCTGCTGATGGTCGCCTGGCTGGTGTCCGCGGCCAGCTCGCCCGAGGCCTATGAAGGCGTTCGGGATTTCACCGTCTCCTGGCTCGGCCGGCTGCTGATGTTCGGCTGGACCGTGGCGCTGGTCTACCATCTGTGCAACGGCCTGCGGCATCTGGCCTGGGATACCGGCTTCGGCTTCGAGAAAGGCGTCTACAGGACCACCGGCCTGGCCGTGCTGGCGGCCACCGCCGTGGGCACCGTGCTGATCTGGCTTGTCGTGCTGGTGGGAGGCTGAAGCGTATGAGCGACCCGAAGGACCTCCATATCGACATCCTGCGTTCCGAACTCGGCCGCGCGCGCGGCATGGGCTCGGCGAAATCCGGCGTCGGCCATTGGTGGACGCAGCGGCTGTCCGCGATCGCCCTTGCGCCGCTGACGCTTTGGTTCATCTACAACGTGCTGGCGCTGGGCGCCGCGCCGCATGAAGCGGTGGTGGCGTGGATGAGCGGCCCGCTGACGCTGGTGCTGCTGATCACCCTGGCGGGTATGACTTTCTATCACATGCAGCTGGGCCTGCAGGTGGTGATCGAGGATTACATCCATGACGAGGGCAAGCGGCTGGTTGCGCTGCTGCTGGTGAAAGGGGCCGCGATCCTGCTGGCGGTGACGGCGATCGTCTCCATATTGAAGATCGGGTTGTAACCCGGCTTTTGGGTCGAGGGTTATCCTTGGCCACTGGATGCCTATTGGATTCCAACCGGGGCTGTTCGCTCGTGACGGCCCTTCGCGATAGAAACCGGGTCGAGCGCCGCTTCGGCGCACCCCTTGACGGATGAGCGGACGATGAATGCCATCACAATGCCTTCGGCGCGCGCCTATAACATTATCGACCACACCTACGATGTCGTCGTGGTCGGCGCCGGCGGCTCCGGGCTGCGTGCCACGCTGGGCATGGGGGCGGCGGGTCTGAAGACCGCGTGCATCACCAAGGTGTTCCCCACCCGCAGCCACACCGTGGCGGCCCAGGGCGGCATCGGCGCCGCCCTCGGCAACATGGGCGAGGACGATTGGCGCTGGCACATGTACGACACCGTGAAGGGGTCGGATTGGCTGGGCGACCAGGACGCCATCGAATACATGTGCCGCGAGGCGATCCCCGCGGTCTATGAGCTGGAGCATTTCGGCGTGCCGTTCAGCCGCACCGAGGATGGCCGCATCTATCAGCGCCCATTCGGCGGCCACATGATGGATTACGGCAAGACCCCCGCCATGCGCGCCTGCGCCGCGGCGGACCGCACCGGCCATGCCATCCTGCACACCCTGTATCAGCAGAGCCTGAAGCACGAGGTCGAGTTCTTCGTCGAGTATTTCGCCCTTGACCTCATCATGGACGACGAAGGCGTCTGCCGCGGCGTGATGGCCTGGAACCTGGAAGACGGCAGCATCCACCGCTTCCGTGCCCAGAGCGTGGTGCTGGCGACCGGCGGCTACGGCCGCGCCTATCTCTCCTGCACTTCCGCGCACACCTGCACCGGCGACGGCACCGGCATGGTGCTGCGGGCGGGCCTGCCGGTTCAGGACATGGAGTTCGTGCAGTTCCATCCCACCGGGATCTTCCCCGCCGGCTGCCTGATCACGGAGGGCGCGCGCGGCGAGGGCGGCTACCTGACCAATTCCGAGGGCGAGCGCTTCATGGAGCGCTATGCGCCGACCGCGAAGGACCTCGCCTCGCGTGACGTGGTGTCCCGCTCGATGACGCTGGAGATCAACGCGGGACGTGGCTGCGGTCCGAACAAGGACCACATCATGCTGCACCTGGAGCATCTCGGCGCCGACATCCTGAACGAGCGGCTGCCGGGCATTTCCGAGACGGCGAAGGTGTTCGCCGGCGTGGAAGTGACCAAGGCGCCGATCCCGGTGCTGCCGACCGTGCACTACAACATGGGCGGCGTGCCGACGAACTATCACGGCGAGGTGCTGCGCCCGACCCAGGAAAACCCCGATGCCGTCGTGCCCGGCCTGATGGCGGTGGGCGAGGCGGCCTGCGTTTCCGTCCACGGCGCCAATCGCCTGGGCACCAACTCGTTGCTCGACCTGGTGGTGTTCGGCCGCGCCGCCGCGCATCGCGCCGCCGAGGTGGTGAAGCCGGGCGTGACGCAGATGCCGCTGCCGCCGAAGGCGGGGGAGGCGTCGCTCGATCGCTTCGACCGCGCCCGCAATGCCAAGGGCGGCACCAAGGTGGCGGAACTGCGCGACACCATGCAGCGCAACATGCAGGCCCATGCCGCCGTGTTCCGCAACAGCGAGAGCATGAAGGAAGGCGTCGCCAAGATGCAGAAGCTGTGGGGCGGACTTGGCGACATGTCCGTTTCGGACCGCAGCCTGATCTGGAACAGCGACCTGATGGAGGCGCTGGAGCTGCAGAACCTGATGGGCAACGCCATGACCACCATGGTCGGCGCCGAGGCCCGCCACGAAAGCCGCGGCGCGCAGGCGCATGACGACTTCCCGGATCGTGACGACGAGAACTGGATGAAGCACACGCTGGCATGGTGTGACGATCAGGGGCAGGTCGAGCTCGGGTATCGCCCGGTGAAGATGCAGACGCTGACCAACGAAGTGTCGGTCTTCCCCCCGAAGAAGCGGGTTTACTAAGCGCGTCTACTCAGTCGGATCGGAACGCAGACACGATGGCCACTTTTACGCTTCCCAAGAACAGCACGGTCGGACAGGGCCAGGTGTTCAAGGCCCCCGCCGGCGCCAAGCGGGTGCAGGAATTCAAGATCTATCGCTGGAACCCGGATGACGGGAAGAACCCGCGGACCGACACCTACCAGATCGATCTCGACGCCTGCGGGCCGATGGTCCTGGACGCTCTGATCAAGATCAAGAACGAGGTCGATCCCACCCTGACCTTCCGCCGCTCCTGCCGCGAGGGTATCTGCGGCAGCTGTGCGATGAACATCGACGGCACCAACACGCTGGCCTGTCTGAAGCCGATCGCCGAGGTGCAGGGCGCGGTGCGGATCAACCCGCTGCCACATATGCCGGTGATGAAGGATCTGGTGCCCGACCTGACGCAGATCTACGCCCAGTACCGCAGCATCGAGCCATGGATCAAATCCGACACCCCCGCGCCGCCGGACGCCGAGCGGCTGCAATCCAAGGAGGAGCGGGCAGAGATCGACGGGCTTTGGGAATGTATCCTGTGCTTCTGCTGCTCCACCGCGTGCCCCAGCTATTGGTGGAACGGGGACCGCTATCTAGGCCCGGCCGTGCTGCTGCAGGCCTATCGCTGGATCGCCGACAGTCGCGACGAGCACACCGGTGCCCGGCTGGATGCGCTGGAAGATCCGTTCAAGCTCTATCGCTGCCACACCATCATGAACTGCACCGAGACCTGCCCGAAGGGCCTCAATCCGGCCAAGGCGATCGGCCGGATCAAGCAGATGATGGTGGAACGGCAAGTCTGAGCCGATTTCCCCGCAGGCGCCCATGTTCCGCGGCGGCCTGAAGACCGCCGCGGATCGGCGGCGTGCCTGGGCCGACAGCCTGTTCGTCGATCACGCGGTGTTCCGCCTGCTGTGGGACAATTTCGCCGAGGTGATTCCCGGGCGGGTCTATCGCTGCAACCACCCGACGCCGGCCAGGCTGGCAGCGGCCAGGCGCCGCTTCGGCATCAAGACGCTGATCAATCTGCGCGGCCACCGTGAATGCGGCTCGGACGCCCTGTCACGTGATGCGGCCAGGCAACTGGGCCTGATCCATATCGACCGCGCCTTCGAAAGCCGCGGCGCTCCGCACAAGGACCGCATCCTTGATCTGGCGGAAATCGCCAAGACGCTGGTCGAACCTGCGCTGATCCACTGCAAATCCGGTGCCGACCGGGCGGGACTGGCGTCTGGCTTGTTCATCCTGATGAACGGCGGCACCGCCGAACAGGCGCTGGCCCAGCTCTCCTGGCGCTTCGGCCATATCAGCCGCTCGCGCACCGGCATCCTCGATGCCTTCTTCATCCGCTACGCGCAGGAAGCCGAGGGCAAGAAACCCTTCCTTGACTGGGTTCGTGACGACTACGACGAAATGGCCCTGCGCCGTGATTTCACCGCCGGCGGGCTGGCGAGCTTTCTGAACGATCGGGTGTTGGGGCGCGAGTAGAAAGTAGGGCCAGAGAGCTTTGGCCCCGACACGCGCCGCGTTCGCGCCGGCGCGGTTCGTCCGGGTCTCCGGCGGGCGACACGATGCCCCGATCGACCAGGGCCCGGACAGCCGCGGGTTGGCATGAGTACTCGGCTAACCCCCGGCGAGGCGCGTATCCTGCGCCAGGTACTCCGCCGACCGGACGGCTGTCGCCAGATCCGGAATGCCCGCCATCGGCGCCCGGGGTCCGCCCTTCAGCCCCGCCAGTGCCGCCCGCACCGCGTGCACCGTTGCGGCCAGGATTTCCTGCGGATAGATCGCGAACTTGATCCCCGCGCGTGCCAAACCGGCATCGTCGGGCATGAAATGCTTGCCTGCCGGCGAGGTCACCGACACCGCTGGCTTACCGCCGCAGGCCTCCACGGAAGCGCGCATCTGCGCCTCGTTCTCCGGCGAGTCGAGGAAAAAGATGTCCGCGCCCTCCGCCACGAACTCCTTCAATCGGGCCAGGGCCTCGTCGAACCCGCGCGAGCGGCAGGCATCGGTGCGCGCCAGCAGCAGCACGCCCTCCTCGCGCGCCGCCTGCACCGCGGCGCGAATGCGCAGCCGGGCTTCGTCGCGCTCCACCACCAGCTTGGCGCCGGACTTGCCGAGCGGGCGCGGCCAGATCTTGTCCTCGATCAGCACCGCGGCGGCGCCGGCGCGGGCGTATTCGCGCACCGTGCGCTGCACCGCGATCGCGTTGCCGTAGCCGGTGTCGCCGTCGGCGAGCCAGAGCACCTGGGGCGCCGCGTTCACCATGCTCTCCACCGCGTCCCGCATTTCCGGAAAGCTCAGCAGATCCATGTCCGGCATCGCCAGGCGCATGGCGTGAATGCTGGAGCCCGACGCGAAGCCGATCTTGAACCCGGCCTCCTGCAACAGCCGCGCCCCCATCCCGTCGCCGCAGCCCGGCACGATCTGCATCTGCGGTTGTTCCAATAATTCCTTCATGGCGGCTGCCTGCGGACGCATCGTCGTCTCCCTTTGATTATGGGCCGCATGATCGCCCATCGCGTTGCGCGCCACAAACCCCCCGCATTCCAGCTTTGCGCCACACACCGGATTTTATTCAGTTGCTCTGTTATACTGCCCGGCTTCGCGATTCCTGGACGCATGGCGTTCTCGGAAACCGTTATCCCAACCACGAGGGTTTCCCCGCGCCGATGCTGACGCCGTTTTCGTCCGAGGATCTGGGCCGTATCTTCGATGCCCGCGTGCTCACGCGCGGGCGCTCCCTGGTGCTGCTCGGGGCTGTCGAAGTGGCTCTGCAAGACCCGTCCATCGCCGTGACGGTGGAGCATCTCGGCCTGCGCCACTCCGCCAGCATCACCCCTTCCGCTCTCGGCCATCGGGTCGTGTTCGCCAACAAATGCAGCTGCGGCCAGTCCGCCTGCGTGCACATGGCGGCCGGGGCACTGGCGGCGCTCGACCGCTATCCCGCCCTGCGCAAGCCGGTGCAGAAAAGCTTCCTGGATACCCTGGCCACTCCGGTCGTGGCGGAACGCCAGCGCCTGGTGTTCGAACTGTCCCCCGGCGAGCCGCCGCATGCCTGCTTCGTCAGCACCATCCTGATCGGTGAACGCAGCGGGCGGCTGGAGCCCACCACGCCCGCCCGCATCCTCGCCGACCGCGCCAACCCCGAAAGCACCCGCATCCTGGCCAGGCTGCTGGGCGGCGGCGATGTCAGCCGTGTACCCGTCGCCCCTTCGGCGGTGCCTTCCGTGCTCGGCCTGATGGGGCGCCTCGGCAAGGCGCGCTGGCATGCCACCGGCGAAGTGCTGATCCCCGGCGAGGAGCGCATTTTTCAGGCCAATGTTCCGCCGAACCTGCCGCCGAAATCCGCCATCATCCTGGGCGAAGCCGGCCCCTGGTATGTCGACGGCTCCAGCGGCGCGGTCGGGCGCGTCCGGCTGCGCCAGGCCGCGCCGCCGCAAAGCCAGCCACCTGCCGTCCCGCAGCGCCCGATCCGGCAGCCCTTCTCCATGCAAAGCCCCGGGCCACGAAGCCCAACCTTCCAACGGCCCGAACCGCCGCCCTTCATCGCGAAGCGGCCCGAGCCGGTCCGATCCGCCGGGCGGCGCGCCGAACCGGTCATCGCCCCAACCGCCGAACCGGTCATTCTTCAGCGCCCGCTGACCCCGGTTCTGCGCCTGCGCAAGATCGAAAGCCCCGACGAATTCGGCCGCCTGCAGCGGATCGACGCGCTGACCGTGGATTTCGACTATGACGGCGTGCTCACCCCCGCCGATGACGAACGCCAGTTCGTCAAGGTAAGCCGCCCCGGCGATCAGCCCGGCTTCATCCGCCGCGACCGCGCCGCCGAGGCCGCCGCCCTCGAAACCCTGCGCCCCGACGGCTTCGCCCAGATGCGCGTCGCCGAAGGCCGTACCGCGAAGGGACGCACGGTCTTCGTCTATCGCGGACGCGACGCCTCCGAGCGCTGGCAGGCCTTCGTCACCGAACGCGTGCCGGCGCTGCTGGCGCTGGGTTGGCGCAACGAAATCGACCGCGAGTTCGGCCCCCGCTTCGTCCAGTCCGTCGGTGACTACGATGTCCGCGTCGCCGATGCCGAAACCGGCCGCTTTTCGCTCGATTTCGGTATCGAGATCGACGGCGCCCGCATCCCTCTGCTGCCCATCCTCTCCCGCCTGCTCGACCGCGGCGGAATGGAAACCGCCCAGATCGTCGACGGCGAACTGATCACCAGCCTGGATGACGGCCGCATCCTGAAGCTGCCGGCCGAGCGCATCCGCCGCCTGCTCACGGTCATGGCCGACCTGATCGACGCCGCCCGCCGCACTGCCGACGGCGGCCTGGTGCTGGCGCAGGCCGAGGCCGCCAGCGTGCTGGACCTGGAAGACCTGCTGACCACGCGCTGGGAAAACGCCGCCGCGATCGAGGCCTATGCCCAGCGCTTCCGCGGCCAGGCGGAAATTGCCCCGGTCGCCATCCCCGCCAGCTTCACCGCCACCCTGCGCCCGTACCAGCAGCACGGCGTCGATTGGCTCCAGCACCTGCGCGAGCACGATCTCGGCGGCTTCCTCGCCGATGACATGGGCCTTGGCAAAACCGCGCAAACCATCGCCCACATTGTCATCGAGCACGCGCAGGGCCGCCTGGATCGTCCCGCCCTGATCGTGGTTCCCACCAGCCTGGTATCCAACTGGACCGCGGAACTGGCCAAGTTCTCCCCGCATCTGCGCGTCGTCGTGCTGCACGGCCTGGACCGCCACGTCCGCCGCGGCGAACTCGATGGCGTCAACGTGGTCATCACCACCTACACCGTGCTGGCGCGCGATATCGAGGAGATGAAACTCCTTCCCTGGCACATCGTGGTGCTGGACGAAGCCCAGGTCATCAAAAGCCCGGACGCCAAGGCGACGAAGGCGGTCTGCCAGCTCGACACCCGTCACCGAATTTGCCTCTCCGGCACCCCGATCGAGAACAACCTCCAGGAACTCTGGTCGGAATTCGCCTTCCTGATGCCCGGCCTGCTCGGCGATCGCAAGGGCTTTGCCAAGCGATTCCGCACTCCGATCGAGAAGAACAACGACGAGGTCCGCCGCGTCCAGCTGATCCGCCGCATCCGGCCCTTCCTGCTGCGCCGAACCAAGGCCGAGGTTGCCACCGACCTGCCACCGAAGCACACCATCCTGCGCCGCATCAACCTCGCACCGGAGCAGCGTGAGCTGTATGAAACCATCCGCGGCACCCTCTACGACAAGGTGCGCGAACAGATCGCCGAGCTCAGCGCCGCGCAAAGCCGCATCGTCGTGCTGGACGCGCTGCTCAAGCTGCGCCAGGTCTGCTGCGATCCAAGGCTGGTGAAACTACCCTCGGCCCGCCTGGTCGATACCTCCAGCAAGCTCGACGACCTGATGGAAATGATCGACGAAATGATTCCGGAGGGCAGGCGCATCCTGCTGTTCTCCCAGTTCACCTCGATGCTGGACCTGATCAAGCCGCGCCTGGCCGCCGCCGGGGTGAAATTCGTCGAACTGCGCGGTGACACGAGCGATCGCGCCGAGCCCGTGCGCGCCTTCGAAAGCGGCGAGGTGCCGCTGTTCCTGATCAGCCTGAAAGCCGGGGGCAGGGGGCTGAACCTCACCTCCGCCGATACGGTGATCCATTACGATCCTTGGTGGAACCCCGCCGCCGAGGACCAGGCCTCCGACCGGGCTCACCGCATCGGCCAGACGAAATCCGTCTTCGTCTACAAACTGATCGCCGCCGACACCGTCGAGGACCGGATCGTCGAACTGCAACAACGCAAGGCCCACCTGGCCAACATCGCGCTGGGTGAAGAAGGCGACATCGCCAACGTCGAAATCGACGACCTCGAATTCCTCTTCGGCGTCCCCGAGGACCGGCTGGCGGCGTAATGGCCACGGCCTTTGGGGTTCGCGGGAGGGAAAGCAAGAATGGGGCTTTGCCCCGAACCCCAGGAGGGCTCCGCCCCTCCACCCCGCAAGGGAACTTGTTCCCTTGACCC
>JBBIQA010000063.1:0-21719 GCA_037442565.1 Rhodospirillales bacterium | reverse complement strand
ACGATGATCTATGAAATGCGCATCTATTACTGCGTTCCGGGCAAGCTGCCTGACCTGCTGAAGCGCTTCGACACCATCACGCTGAAGCTGTGGGAAAAGCACCAGATCCGCCAGGCCGGCTTCTGGACCACGCTGATCGGCGAGTCGAACCAAGCGCTGTATTATATGCTCGCCTGGGAATCGTTGGCCGAGCGTGAGCAGAAATGGAACAAGTTCGGCACCGACCCGGAATGGCTGGCGGCACGCGCCAAGACCGAGGAAAATGGCCAGATCGTCGCCAAGGTGGTCAATTACATGCTGGCGCCGACATCGTTCTCGTCGGTGAAGTAGCCTTACCGGACGTATCGCCTCATGGCCGGCTTTGCGCCGGCCATGATCGTGACGGTCACCCGGCCAGGATTTGGCGGGCGGCGGTGGCGAACACCTCGCAACCCAGTACCAGGTCCTCGTCCGAGGTGTTCTCGGCGTAGTGGTGGCTGATGCCGCCGATGCTGGGCACGAACATCATGGCAGACGGTACCCGGGTCGCCAGGATCTGCGCGTCATGGCCGGCGCCACTGGGCATGCGCTGGTGCAGACCCGCCGCATGCGCCTCCGCCGCGGATTCCAGCGCTTGTTGAAAGGCTGCATCCATCGGCGTCGGCACGCTGGTGCTGGTGCGGATGCAGGTCACCTTGCAGGGACCGGCGTTCGCCTCGGCCACCAGGCGGTCCAGGGTCACCGACAGGCCGTCCAGCAGGGCGGCATCGGTGTCACGGAACTGAAACAGCATCTCCGCGCCGCCTGGCACGATGCTCGGTGATCCCGGGTCCAGCGTGATCCGCCCGCAGGTCCATACCGTGCGGGGCATTGCGAGTCTGGGGAATGCCTCGTAGATCGCCGTCGCCAGCTTCACCAGCGCGACGCCGGCGTCCTTGCGGATGGCCATGCGGGTCGTGCCGGCGTGGTTCTGCACCCCCTCGAAGGTGATGCGGTGCTGGCGGCTGCCGACGATGGCGGTGACCACGCCGATGCGCAGCGCGTTGTCTTCCAGTTCCGCGCCCTGCTCGATATGCGCTTCCAGGTAGCCGCGGTAGCGGGCGGGATCGATGGTCAGGCGCGGGCGGCCGGCGAGGCCGGCGGCGGCCAGGGCGTCGCGGAGCGGCGTGCCGTCGTATTTATTGGCGCTTGCGTCGATCTCCGCTTCGGTCAACTGGCCGCAGAACGACTTGCTGCCGAGGAAACTGCCGTAATGGCCTTCCTCGTCGGCCCAGGCGGCGACCTCGATGCCCAGGCCGGCGCAGGTGGGATCGGCGGCGAAGGCGCGGGCCACTTCCAGGCCGTAGATCACCCCCATCGCACCATCCAGCCAGCCGGCATGGGGCTGGGTTTCGAGGTGGCTGCCCAACAGCAGCTTCGGCCCGTTTCCCGGCGATCGGCCAATCACGTTGCCGATGCCGTCCATCTCCGGCTCCAGGCCGGCGTCGCGCATGCGCTGAATGAGCCATTCGCGCGACTCCATGTCCTCCGGGGAATAGGTTGGACGGTGCACGCCGGTCTTGTAGGCCCCGATCCGGGCGAGGGCACGAAGGTCGGCGAGCAGTCTGACGCCATCGATTTTCGGCAAGGCTGGCTCCTGCTGGATGGAGGGGTGGAACGTCAAGACGGCGCAAGGCGTTGAACTTGCAGGCAAGACTTTGCCGCAGTGCAGCACAAACGGCCAGGGCAATCATCGGGTTGCAGGGGCACGTGTCATCGAACGTTCATCAAACTGCAATCTTGCCGTCGCACCTGCCGCCTAGGTTCCGCCGCACGTTGGAAACAGCGTATACCCCAGGAGGATTTATGAAACTCTCGTTGAAGGCCGTTGCGATCGCACTGGCCGGTTTTGCCGCCATCAGCCAGGGCGCCGCGCAGGCGCAGCAGATTACTGGCGCCGGATCCAGCTTCGCCGCGCCGATCTATACGAAGTGGGCCGAAGCCGGTGCCGCCGCGACCGGCGTCAAGCTGAACTATCAGTCGATCGGGTCCGGCGCGGGGATCAACCAGATCAACAACCGCACGGTCGATTTCGGCGCTTCCGACATGCCGGTGGCCGGCGACCAGCTGGCGCAGCATCACCTGATGCAGTTCCCGACCGTGATCGGCGGCGTCGTGATTATCGTCAACCTGCCGGACGTGAAGCCGAACGAATTGAAGATGACCGGCGAATTGCTCGCCGACATCTATCTGGGCAAGATTACCAAGTGGAACGACCCGAAGCTGGTGGAACTGAACCACGGCGTCAAGCTGCCGAACCTGGCGATCGCGCCGGTGTATCGCGCCGACGGTTCGGGCACGACCTTCGTGTTCACCGACTACCTGTCGATGCTGAGCCCTGAGTGGAAGTCCAAGGTCGGTTCCAGCACCAGCGTTAAATGGGCCGCCGGTTCGGGCGCCAAGGGCAGCGAGGGTGTGTCCGGCACCGTGCGCAACATCCGCGGCGGCATCGGCTATGTCGAAAGCGCCTATGCCGAGCAGAACAAGCTGACCACGACGCAGATGCGCAACCGCGCCGGCAAGTTCGTCACCCCGAACATGAAGACCTTCGCCGCCGCGGCCGCGAATGCCGACTGGTCGAAGGTGCAGAACTTCGCCATCAACCTGAACGATCAGCCCGGCGATGCGAGCTGGCCGATCGAGTCCGCGACCTTCGTGCTGCTGCCGACGGATCCCAAGGACCCTGCGCAGAGCGGCGCGGTGACGAAGTTCTTCGATTGGGGCTTCGCGCATGGCTCCGACATCGCGACCTCGCTGCTGTATGTGCCGCTGCCGAACAGCGTGCACGACGCGATCCGCGCCGCCTGGAAGGCGCAGGTTCCTGGCGCGAAGTAGCCTTTGAGACTAGAGTGATCGGCGCAAGGATTTTACGCCGCGTGACGAAGGCGTCCGGCCCGATAGGGCCGGGCGCTTTCCTGCTGGACGGGCCCGCGTGTTGACCGCTGGCCGGATTGGATGTTCGTGATGAAGCACCATGCAACAAGCCATTAGCACGCTGCCGCCTGCCCGGGCCCTGAGCCAGCGCCGCCAGAATATCGGCGATCTGGTCTTTGCCACCGTGGCGCGCGCGTCCGGCATACTCGTGCTGCTGTTGCTGGGTAGCCTGATCGTTACCCTGTTTATCGGCGGTCTGCCGGCTTTCCGGGCGTTCGGCGTTCCTTTCGTCTATACTGTCGATTGGGACCCGGTGCAGCAGATCTTCGGGGCCGCCGTGCCGATCTACGGCACTTTGGTCACCTCGGTGCTGGCCCTGATCCTGGCCGTGCCGCTGGCCTTCGGGATCGCCTTCTTCCTGACCGAACTGGCACCCAGCTGGATGCGCCGCCCGGTCGGAACGGCCATCGAATTGCTGGCCGCCGTGCCGTCCATCATCTACGGCATGTGGGGCTTCTTCGTGATCGTGCCGGTGATGTCGCAGACCGTGCAGCCCTGGGTGATCGACAATTTCGGCGACCTGCCGCTGATCGGCGATTTCTTTCAGGGCCCGCCGTTCGGCACCGGCATCTTCACCGCCGCCCTGATCCTGGCGGTGATGGTGATCCCGTTCATCGCGGCCACCATGCGCGACGTGTTCGACACCGTTCCCGCCGTCTACAAGGAATCCGCCTACGGGCTCGGCTGCACGACCTGGGAGGTGATGCGCTCGATCGTTCTGCCCTATACCAGGGCGTCGGTCGTCGGCGGCATCATGCTCGGCCTCGGCCGCGCGCTGGGCGAGACGATGGCGGTGACCTTCGTGATCGGCAACACCAACCGGATCGCCACCAGCCTGTTCGGCCCCGGCAACACGATCGCCTCGCTGGTGGCGCTCGAATTCCCGGAAAGCCCGGCCGGCAGCCTGAAGCTGTCCGCGCTGCTGGCGCTCGGGTTCATCCTGTTCGTGATCTCGTTCATCGTGCTGGCCATTTCGCGCACGCTGCTGCGCCCGCGGCTGAAGGCGTGAGCATGACCGGGACGCCATCGCATCCGCCGGCGCCGCCGGCCATACCCTCCGCCGGCGCCGCCGGCCAGACCTGTGGTACCCGCCCATGAGCGCCAGCGTTTCCGCCGGGGGCTCCGGCTCCCGCCTGGTGAAGAATGAAGCGGTCGCCCGCGCGCTCGGGCGGCGGCGGCACCGGATCAATGTGGTGATCAAGGCGCTGTGCGTGGCGGCGACGATCCTGGGCCTGCTGATGCTGAGCTCGATCCTGTTCACGCTGCTCTGGCGCGGCATGGATGGCCTGGGGCTGTCGGTCTTCACCCAGATGACCATGGCGCCAGGATCCAATGGCGGGCTGCTCAATGCGATCGTCGGCAGCCTGATCCAGACCGGGATCGGCACCCTGCTCGGCACCCCGATCGGGCTGATGGTGGGCACGTACCTGTCGGAATATGGCGGCAATTCGCCCCTCGCCAACGCCGTGCGCTTCGTCTCCGACGTGCTGCTTTCCGCGCCCTCGATCCTGATCGGCCTGTTCATCTATGCGCTGATCGTGGCGCCGTTCGGCGGATTCTCCGGCATCGCCGGCTGCGTCGCGCTGGCGGTGATCGTGATCCCGATCGTGGTGCGCACCACCGAGGACATGCTGAGCCTGATCCCCACCTCGATGCGCGAGGCGGCGGTGGCGCTGGGTGCGCCGAAATGGAAGATGATCGTGCTGATCTGCTACCGCGCGGCGAAGGATGGCATCGTCACCGGCGTTCTGCTGGCCGTCGCGCGCATCGCCGGAGAGACGGCGCCGCTGCTGTTCACCAGCCTTGGCAACCTCAACTGGTCGGTCAGCCTGCGCGAGCCGATGGCAAGCTTGCCGGTGACCATCTACCAGTATGCCGGTTCGCCGTTTGATGACTGGGTCCAGCTCGCCTGGGTCGGCGCGCTGCTGATCACGTTCGGCGTGCTGGCGATCAACATCCTGGCGCGTGTCGTGCTGCGCGGGGGCAAATGACATGAACGACGCAGAACAGCCGAAACCCGGAAAAAACTCGGAAAACAATGCCATGAACACCTCGATGGCGGCGGCGCAGCCGGCCGGTCTCGGCGATCTGCAGGCCAATCCGGCCGCCGCGCTGAACCCGGCCCGGATCTCCATCCGTGGCCTGGATTTCTTCTATGGCAGCAACAAGGCGCTGAAGAACATCCATCTGGATTTCCCGGCCCGCCAGGTGACCGGCATGATCGGCCCGTCCGGCTGCGGCAAATCCACCCTGCTGCGGGTACTGAACCGGATGTACGACCTGTATCCCGGCCAGCGCGCCACCGGCCAGGTGATGATGGACGGGGAGAACATCATCGATCCCGGCTTCGACCTCAATGCGCTGCGCGCGCGGGTCGGCATGGTGTTCCAGAAGCCGACGCCCTTCCCGATGACGATCTACGAAAACATCGCCTTCGGCGTGAAGCTGCACGAGAAGCTGTCCAAGACGGAAATGGACGAGCGTGTGGAATGGTCGCTGACCCGCGGCGCGCTGTGGGGGGAGGTGAAGGACCGGCTGAACACCTCCGCCATGGGCCTGTCGGGCGGGCAGCAGCAGCGGCTGTGCATCGCGCGCACCATCGCGGTGCGCCCGGAGGTGATCCTGCTGGATGAACCGACCAGCGCGCTCGATCCGATCAGCACCCTGAAGATCGAGGAACTGATCGACGAGTTGAAGCACGAGTTCACCATCGCGATCGTGACCCACAACATGCAGCAGGCGGCGCGGACCGCGGACCAGGTGGCGTTCTTCTATCTCGGCGAGATGGTCGAGGTGGACAGCGCGGCGAAGCTGTTCACCGCGCCCAAGGAACGCCGCACGCAGGAATACATCACCGGCCGGTTCGGCTGAGCGGGAACGGGAGATACATCATGGCCGATAGTTCGGAACACCTGGTCAAGAGCTTCGATCAGGAACTCAAGCGCCTGCACAGCCTGATCGCCGACATGGGCGGGATCGTGGAAAGCCAGGTGGCCTACGCGTCCGAAGCGATCCTGGCCCGTGACTCATCGACCGCGGCGCGGGTGATCGAGGACGACAAGAAGGTGGACGCGCTGGAACTGGAGATCGAGCAGTTCGTCATCCGCATGCTGGCGCTTCGCCAGCCGATGGCCGGCGATTTGCGCCAGATCGTCTCGGCCCTGAAGATCACCGGCGATCTGGAGCGGATCGGCGACTACGCGGCCAACGTCGCCAAGCGCGGCATCGTGCTAAGCGAGGTCAACCTGCCGTTCAGCCTGTCCGGCATCGGCCATATGTCGGTGCTGGTGCAGGAGAATTTGAAGGCCGTGATCGACGCGATTGGCGCGGAGGACGCCGAGGCGGCGTTGGAGGTCTGGCGTTCCGACCAGATGATCGACGACCTGTACAACACGATCTTCCGCGAATTGATCACGTACATGATGGAGGATCCGCGGAATATCTCCTCCTGCGCGCATCTGCTGTTCATCGCCAAGAACATGGAACGCATCGGCGATCACGCCACCAACATCGCCGAGACGATCTACTACGCGGTGAAGGGTGAGGTGATCCCGGAAATGCGGCCAAAGGGCGACATGTCCGCCTATGCCGTTGTCCGTCAGAAAGACGACTGATCCCGGCGGCGCGCGTCTGGATCATTTCAATATACATTCTGTACCAACCAATCGAACGGATGCATCATGGCCGACGGTATAGCTCAACTTTCGAAGCCCCTCGTCCTGGTTGTCGAGGACGAGGCGGCGCTGGCCACGATGCTGCGCTACAACCTGGAAAAGCAGGGCTTCCGGGTCGATGAGGCGGGGGACGGGCAGGAGGCGCTGACGCGCATCGCCGAAAACCAACCCGACCTTGTGCTGCTGGATTGGATGCTGCCGGTGATGTCGGGCATCGAGGTCTGTCGCCAGATCCGCCGGCGCGCGGTGACCCGCGACCTGCCGGTGATCATGGTGACGGCCCGGACCGAGGACCAGGACGCGGTGCGAGGATTGAACACCGGCGCGGACGACTACATCACCAAGCCTTTCAGCATGGATGCGCTGCTGGCGCGCATGCGCGCGCTGCTGCGCCGATCCAATTCCGTTCCGGCTAAGGGATTGCTGAGCTTCCATGACATCAACATGGATCTGTCGGCGCATCGCGTGCAACGCAACGGCCGGCCGATCCATCTGGGGCCGACCGAGTTCCGCCTGCTGGAGTTTTTCATGCAGCACCCGCGCCGGGTTTTCTCCCGCGAGGAGCTGCTGGACGCGGTTTGGGGCCCGGACATCCATGTCGAGCCGCGCACGGTGGACGTGCACATCCGCCGGCTGCGCAAATCGATCAACGCCAAGGACGAACTGGATATCGTGCGCACGGTGCGGGCGGCGGGCTACGCGCTCGATACGGAAATCACCTGACGCGCGCCGGCCTCACCCGCAAAGCGGGAGAGGCCGGCCAAATTTCAGTGGAACGTGCCGCGCAGATACTGGTTCGGCACCGGCGGCTTGGCCCCCAGCGCCATCGCCGCGCGGATCGGCCAGGACGGGTCGCCCAGCAGCACGCGGGCCAGGAAAACCAGATCCGCGCGCTGATTGCCCAGGATTTCCTCGGCGTGCTCGGCTTTGGTGATCAGGCCGACCGCGCCGGTCGGGATGCCGGCGCCGTGGCGGATCGCATCGGCGAACGGCACCTGATAGCCTGGATGCAGCGAGGGGATGCGAGCCTCCGCCGCAACCCCACCCGAGGAGCAGTCTATCAGGTCCACGTCGCCGCGGGCCTTCAGCATGCGGCTGACTTCCACCGTGTCGTCGATGGTCAGGCCGCCGGCCAGGTAGTCGACGCAGGACAGGCGCACGAACAGCGGCAGTTCCGCTGGCCACACAGCGCGCACGGCGTCCAGCGTTTCCATCAGGAAGCGGGCACGCCCCGCCAGGTCGCCGCCGTACTGGTCGTTGCGCTGGTTGGTGATGGGCGAGAGGAAGGAATGTGCGAGATAGCCGTGCGCGGCGTGCATCTCGACGATCTTGAAGCCGGCGTCGAGGGCCATCTTCGCGGTGGCGGCGAAGCTGGCCGCGATGCCGGCGATGTCGGACTGGCTCAGCTGGATCGGGTTCACCGCGCCTGCGGTGAACGGCACCGGGCTCGGCGCCACCGGCACCCAGCCGCCGGCGTCCGGCGCGATCGGGGCGCCGCCTTCCCAGGGCACCGCGCAGCTCGCCTTGCGCCCGGCATGGGCGATCTGGATGCCCGGCACCGCGCCGGAGGCCGTGATAACGCTGGCCAGGCGCTTCAGAACGGCGGCGTGCTCGGGGCTGTAGGCGCCGAGGCAGCCGGGGGTGATGCGGCCGATATCGGCGACGGCGGTCGCTTCCACGAACACGATGCCGGCGCCGCCATAGGCGCGCGCGCCGAGATGCTGGACATGCCAGTCGTTGCCCAGGCCGTCCTCGGCGGAATACTGGCACATCGGCGCCACCGCGATGCGGTTGCGGGCGGTGACGGAGCGGAAGCTGATCGGCTGGAATAGAAGCGGATTGGCGGCCATGAACGGTCTTTCTTGCGGAGGGAAATCGCGCCAGCCGATACAAGCAAGCCGTACCGATGGCAATCCGGCGCGATTTCGGCTAACGCAAGCGTTGCGCACCGCTCTGATTTTCCAGCAATCGGCTACCCGATGCCCATGAATATCCTGTCCATCCAGTCCTGGGTCGCCTACGGCCATGTCGGCAACGCCAGCGCGGTGTTCCCGCTGCAGCGTCTGGGCGCGGAAGTGTGGGCGATCAACACCGTGCAGTTCTCCAACCACACGGGCTATGGCGACTGGACCGGCCAGGTTTTCACCGGCGAGAATGTCCGTGCGCTGGTGGACGGGATTGACCGACGGGGGGCGCTGGCGCGCTGCGATGCGGTGCTGTCGGGATATATGGGCGATGCGGGGATCGGCGAGGCGGTGCTGGATGCCGTCGAACGGGTCCGCGCGGCCAATCCGGGCACGCTGTATTGCTGCGATCCGGTGATCGGCGATGACGACACCGGGGTGTATGTGCGCCCGGGGATCGAGGCGATGCTGCGCGAGCGGGCGCTGCCGCGGGCCGATATCGCCACGCCCAACCGGTTTGAGCTGGAGCGGCTTACCGGGATCGACTGCTCCACGCTGGAGCGGGCCAAGCAGGCGGTCGCGCGGCTGCAGGCGACGATGCACGCGCCCGGGCCGCGTTCGGTGCTGCTGACCAGCCTGGACACCGACGACACGCCGGCCGATTGCATCGATCTGCTGGCGGGGGAGGGCGGGGCGTTTCATCTGCTGCGCACTCCGCGCCTGCCGGTACAACTGAACGGCGCGGGGGATGCGATCGCAGCGCTGTTCCTGTTCCACCGGCTGCGCGGCGGCAGCGTTGTGCGGGCGCTGGAGGAAGCGGGATCGTCGGTGCATGGATTGCTGCGCCGTACCGCCGAGGCCGGTTCGCGCGAAATCCTGACCGTCGCGGCGCAGGAGGAGTTTGTGGCGCCAACCTTGCGGCTGACCAGCCGGCCGTGTTGATAACCGCCCCATTCCCGCCTCGGCCTTGCGGCAGTCTCCACCCCGAAAGAGTTCGGAAGGCTTCATGCGCTTTGTAAAGACCTATACGCGGGTGCTGCTGCTGCTGGGCGCAGACCTGAAGGTCGCGGTCTTCCTGGGTTTGGCGAACATGGCCGTGGCGACGTTGCATTTCATCGACCCCGTGCTGTTCGGCCGGGTAATCGAATTGCTGGGGCGCGCCACCGACCTGCCCCGTGCCGAGCTTTGGCACCAGGCGGGAACGCTGCTGGGGATCTGGGCGTCGGTCGGCGTCGGCGGCATCGCGGCCAATGCCGCGGTGGCGCTGCAGGCCGAGCGGCTGTCGCATCGCAACCGGCTGCGGGCCATGAGCCAGTATTACGGCCATGTGCTGTCCCTGCCGCTGTCCTTCTATGGCGACACCCAGTCCGGCCGGCTGATCAAGGCGATGATCGCCGGCTCGGAGTCGCTGTTCGGGGTCTGGCTGACGTTCTTTCGCGACCACCTCGCGACGATCCTGTCGGTGGTGGTGCTGCTGCCGATGACGCTGTTCATCAACTGGAAGCTCGGCGCGGTATTGATCGCGCTGGTGGTGGTGTTCGTTGTCGTCACCGCGCTGGTCATCCAGCACACCGAGGCCGGACAGCGCAAGGCGGAGGCACTCAACTCCACCTTGTCCGGCACCGCGCAGGATGCGCTGTCCAATGTGATGGTGGTGCAGGCCTTTACCCGTTTGGCGGCGGAAACAAGGCTGTTCAGCGACATCGCCAACGAGTTCATCCGCCACCAGTTTCCGGTGCTGAACTGGTGGGCGCTGGTCAGTGTTCTCACCCGCGCGTCCAGCACCATCGCGGTCATTGTCATCGTCGCCGTCGGTACCGTGCTGCATGTGCAGGGCCAGGCCAGCGTGGGCGAGATCGTTTCCTTCATGGGGATCGCCACACTGCTGATCGGCCGGCTGGAATCGGCGGTGGCGTTCGCCGCGACCCTGTTTTCCCGCCTGCCGGCGCTGGAGGAATTCTTTGGCATCCTGGATGCTCAGAGTTCGGTGCCGGAAAAGCCGGATGCCGTAAAGCTGGTGGCCAAGGCCGGCGAGGTGGTGTTCGAGACTGTCAGCTTCGCCTATCCGGGTGGGCCGAACATCCTGAGCGATTGCAGCTTCATCGCGCGCCCCGGTACCACCGTGGCGCTGGTCGGGCAGACCGGTGCCGGCAAGTCCACCGCGATGGCGCTGTTGCAGCGCCTGTGGGATCCGTCTTCCGGGCGGGTCATGATCGATGGCCAGGACCTGCGCGACGTGACGCTGGAAAGCCTTCGCGGTGCCATCGGCGTGGTGTTCCAGGAGAGCCTGCTGTTCAACCGGACCATCCGCGAGAACCTGATGATCGGCCGCCCGGATGCATCCGAGGCGGAACTGGAGCAGGCCTGCCAACTGGCGGACGCGCATGAATTCATCGTTCGCCAGCCGCAGGGCTACGACACGGTGATCGGCGAGCGCGGCAGCACGCTTTCCGGCGGCCAGCGCCAGCGCCTGGCGATCGCCCGCGCGCTGCTGAAGGACCCGCCGATCCTGATCCTGGACGAGGCGACCAGCGCGCTGGACGCGGCGACCGAGGCGCGGGTGAGCAAGGCCCTGGCCGCGCTGATGGCGGGCCGAACGACCTTCATCATCGCGCACCGCCTCTCCACGGTCCGCGATGCCGACGAGATCCTGCTGTTCGATTCCGGGCGCATCGCCGAGCGCGGCAGTTTTTCGCAGTTGTTGGCCCAGGGCGGGCGTTTCGCCGCGCTGGTTTCCACCCAACTGACGCCCGCGGCCGCCGATTAGCCGCATCGCATCAAGTCTTGTTGCACCGCACACCGAAATGTTGCTTCGGGCGCGCGACTAGGCGCAGGGTTGCGGTTCACCGGCAGCCGTGCCGGGTTGGCACGGCGGTGCGGGCGGACGGGTCCGCCATTGTCCCGGGCTTGGTCTGGGTGGCTGGCGGTTCCAGGCCCGGCTCGATCAGCAGGGAGGTTTGCCATGACGATCGCCGCGATCCTCAAGCACAAGGGCAGTGAAGTCGTCTCGATATCCGAAAGTACCAGCATGGCCGAACTGGTGCGGCTGCTGGCGGATCGGCGGATCGGGGCGGTTCCGGTGATGAACGAGCAGGGGCGGCTGCTCGGCATCGTCGGCGAGCGCGATGTGGTCTCGGCGCTCGGCGCGCACGGCGCGGCCGCACTGTCGATGCCGACGACGCTGTTCATGACCCAGTCGCCGCGCACCGGAACTCCGCGCACGACGGTGGCCGAGGCGATGGAGTGGATGACGGAAGGCCGCTTCCGCCACCTGCCGATCGTGCAGGACGACCGGATGGTCGGCATCATCAGCATCGGCGACGTGGTGAAGGCGCGGATCCTGCAGCAAACGCAGGAGGTCGACAGCCTCAAGGCCTATGTCGCGGCCTGAAGGCCGGGCGGGGCCGCCGGGTCAGTTGGTCTTTTGATCGCTCCAGGGCGGGGCGCCCATGTTCATGTCGCGGGCCGGCACGGTCGCGCCCGTGATCGCGCCGGCGCCGCCGCCGATCAGGCCGCCCACCACGACCCCGACCGGCCCGCCGAGAATACCGATACCGGCGCCGGTCGCGGCACCCGTGGCGGCGCCGCCCTGCACACGGTCGTTCGGATCCGTGCCGCAGGCCGCCAGCAGCAGCAGCGCGGCGCCGATCAGGCCTGTCGTGAGCAATCGCATCCGGCTCGTCTCCCTCTGTTGGAGGCTGCCGGCGATACGGTCCGACTCGGCAGCCCGTGGCCAGTCTAGCAAACCGGGGGGGCGGTTTCCGGCAGCGCGGATCACCACTTCGCGAACATGATCGCCACCGCCACGCCCATGGTGAGCGTTGACAGCCAGCCCAGCACCTGCAGCGTGCGCGGCAGGGTGAACCGGCCCATGACCCGCGCCTGCATTGCCATCAGCATGATCATGGCCATCAGTGGCACCGCGACGACGCCGTTCAGCACGGCGGCCCAGAACAGTGCCTTGATCGGATCGAGGCCGATGAAATTGATCCCGATCCCGACCAGGGTGGCGACGGCGATCGTGCCGTAGAACGCCTTGGCGTCCTTCGGCTGGCGGCCGAGGCCGGTGGGCCAGCCGAGCGCCTCGCCGACGACATAGGCGCACGAGCCCGCCAGAACCGGCACCGCGAGCAGGCCGATACCGATGATCCCGGCCGCGAAGAGGAAGAACGTGAACTCGCCGGCGATCGGGCGCAGCGCCTCGGCCGCCTGGGCGGAGGTCTGGATGTCGGTGATGCCGTGGGCGTGCAGCGTCGCCGCCGTGGTGACGATGATGAAGAAGCTGATGAGGTTGGAGTAGCCCATGCCGACATAGGTATCGATCCGCATCCGCCCGAGGGCGGCCGGCGCCTGCTCGGGCTTGTCCAGCAAAGCGTCGGCAAGGGGGTCGACCCGCATGTCCTCGGCCTCCTGAGAGGATTGCCAGAAGAAGCAGTATGGCGTGATGGTGGTGCCCAGCACGCCGACGATCGTGGTCACGTAGTTGCTGTCGAGCGAGAAGCTGGGCACAAACGTCGCCATGGCCACCTGGCCCCAAGGCACGCCCACCACCATCGCCGTCGCCACGTAGGAGAGCAGGGTCGCGCAGGTCCATTTGAGGACCTTCACATATCGCTCATAGCTGGCGAACACTTCCAGGAGCGTGCAGCCGACCGCGAAGGCCACGACGTAGACGCCGGTCGGACCGCCAACGAGCAGGTGCACGGCATCGGCCATCGCGCCGAGATCGGCGCCGAGATTGGCGACGTTGGCGCCGAGCAGCAGGACCACGATCCCGCGCAGCAGCCAGGGCGAGTAGTGCGCGCGGATGTTGCCGGCGATACCCTGACCGGTTACCCGGCCGATCCGGGCGCTGATCTCCTGGATAGCGGCCATCAGCGGGTAGCAGAACAGCATCACCCAGCACATGCCGTAGCCGAACTGGGCACCAGCCTGGGAATAGGTGGCGATGCCGGATGGATCGTCGTCCGATGCTCCGGTGATCAGCCCCGGCCCCAACAGGGCCAGCAGACCCTTTTTGGGCGGTGTTTTCGGCGCGCGTGCGTGCGCGATACGCCCGGCCATCACGTTCCGGGCAGCCGAGCGCCGCCTTGCGACTTGCGTCATTCTCATCCGGGCTCACAGTTTCCACATCAATGCCTGGCTGGTGTGACTGGTTCCAGGCGCTGGTTTCCCACGCATGGCGGGATTTCGTAATTCGGACAATCCTCTATAACCCGCTTTGCGTAGATCCTGCGAGGAGCCTGCCGATGGAACCCGACCTGCTCGCCTATTCGCCGATCCTGCATCGTCCGCCGCTGCGCTGGCCGAACGGCGCGCGCGTGGCGCTGTGGGTGGTGCCGAACATCGAGCATTACGAATATCTGCCCAAGTTCACCCGTACCCGGGAGCCCTGGCCGCGATCGCCGTGGCCGGATGTGCTGGGCTATTCGCAGCGCGACTACGGCAACCGGGTCGGGCTGTGGCGCCTGTTCGACACGGTCGATGCGTTAAACATTCCCTGCACCGTCAGCCTGTCGATGGCGGTTATTCAGCATTATCCCGCGATTCTGGAGGCGATGGAGAAGCGGAACTGGGAATTGATGTCGCACGGCATCTACAACACCCGGTACCACCTCAACTTCACGCCGGAGGAAGAGCTCGCGGCGATGCTGGAATCGCGTGAAATCCACCGTCGGCTGACCGGGCGTGAGCAGAGCGGCTGGTTCAGCCCGGCGATCATGAACACAGCCAACACCTTCGATCTCGCGGCCCAGGCCGGGTTCACCTACACCGCCGACCTCTATCATGACGACCAGCCGTTTCCGCTGAAGGTGAAGCAGGGCAACCTGCTGTCGATGCCCTATTCGGTGGATCTGAACGACGTGATCCTGCACCGCCGCGGCGAGGAGGCGGAGGATTTCGCCACCCAGATCCGCGATCATTTCGACACGGTCTATGCCGAGGGAGGCGAGCAGGGCAGGGTGATGTGCATCGCGCTGCACCCGTTCTGGGTCGGCCAGCCGCACCGCATCCGGGCCTTCCAGCGGGCGATGGAATACATCCTGTCGCATCCCGGCGTCTGGGTGACCACGGCCGAGAAAATCGCCGCCTGGTACAACGAGACCCACCTGCCGGCGACGCTGGCGCATCTGGCCGCGAGGGAGGCCGCCAATGGTTGAGGCTCCGATGAAAGTTCCTCCGGTGGACGAAGTTCGCCTGCCCGGCATGGACCATGCCCATTATCCATTCCGCACTCTGCGGGATGCGCCGAGCTTCGCCTGGCCGGACGGCGCGCGGATCGCGTTCACCGTAACGCTGATGCTGGAGCATTGGGAACTGAACCCGCCGGCGGGTGCCGAGCGCGATCCGCGCATCGTCTCGCCGCTCGGCGGCTTCCAGCCGGACTGGCTGACCTGGAGCCAGCGGCAATACGGCGCGCGCGTCGGCATCTTCCGGGTGCTGGATATGCTCGACCGGTTCGCCATCCGCCCCAGCGTGGCGCTGGGGGCCGGAGCGGCGAAGGAATATCCGGAACTGGTGGACGAATGCGCCCGCCGCGGCGCCTGCTTCATGGCGCATGGCACGCACGCCACGAGGCGCATCACCAGCCGCATGAGCGAGGCGGAGGAACGCGCGTTTATCGCCGAAAGCCGGGCCGCGGTGCATGCCGCCACCGGCACCGACCCGCAAGGCTGGGTGGGGCAGGATTTCAACGGTTCGGACCGCACCCCCGCGCTGCTGACCGAGGCCGGGTTCGCCTACACGATGGACTGGGCGAACGATGACCGGCCGTTCCGGCTCGGCCCCTATGACGGCCGTTCCCTGCTGGCGCTGCCGCCGCAGCCCGAATGGAACGACCTGGAATGCATGTGGCTGCGCCGCGTTCCTCCCGACGTGTGGGCCGGCAATGTGGCGGACGCGTTCGATTTCCTGCACACCGAGGGCGGCGGCGTATTCAACCTGACCCTGCACCCGCATGTGATCGGACAGGCGCACCGGATCCGCTATCTTGGCGAGGCCTTGGCCCGGATGCTGGGCAGGACGCAAATTTGGCGGGCAACGACGGATCAGGTGGCAAACCAGGCCGCCGGTCAGCTACACTCGTAACCGGACCGATCGAAGGAGGTTTCCATGCAGGCGCCGATCCCGTTGCCGAAGATGCCCGGCTGGCTGGACGACTTCAAGGCCTTCATTCTGCGCGGCAATGTCGTCGATCTCGCGGTTGGCGTGATCATCGGCGCGGCCTTCACCGGCATCGTCAACAGCCTGGTGAAGGACATTTTCAACCCGATCATCGGCATTCTGGTTGGCGGGATCGATTTCTCCAACGTGTTTGTGGCCCTGGACGGCAAGAGCTACCCGACGATGGACGCGGCGAAAACCGCCGGCGCGGCGACGCTGAATTTCGGTCTGTTCATCAATGCGGTCATCCAGTTCCTGATCGTGGCCTTCGTGATCTTCTGGACGGTCCGGGCCCTTAACCGGATGGTCCGGGCCGCACCGCCGCCGCCGCCGCCGCCGCCGCCGGCCAGCGAGGAGTACCTGCGCGAAATCCGGGATCTGCTGAAGAGCCGCAGCTGACCCGAGAAAGGGGTTTGTCCATTCGGGCCCAGGCAGGCCGCATCGCGAACCGTTATGGCCGGCCGAATTGGCTGACCTGGCGGCACGCGAGGCTTCTCCTCAGCCTGCTGCTGGTCATAGGCCTGGCCGGATGCGCCACCGGGCCGACGGGGGCCGGACTTTTCGGACAATCCTGCCCGTTGGACCGCCAGGCGGTGTTCCCGATCGAGACCCGCGCCAACCTGATGTTCGTGCCGGTCCGGATCAACGGCAAGCCGGCGCGGCTGCTGCTGGATACCGGGGCGGACCGCTCGATGGTCACCGAGACGGCGGTGGAACGGCTGGGCCTGGTGCGCGATCCGCACCGGCTGACCCGACTGGAGGGGGTCGGCGGGGCGACGACCAACTGGGAAGTCAAGACGAACAGCCTGGTGTTCGGCGACGGGCTGGTGCGGAATATCAATTTCGCCGTCGGCCGCTTCGCGCAGGATGAGATCGGCGGGCTGACGGTGGACGGCCTGCTGGGTGTGGACATTCTCGCGGCGTTCGATGTCGAGATCGATCCGGTGCGGCGCGAGGCGATCCTGTATCGCGCCCGGCCGTGTGACAATGTGCTGCCGCCCTGGCAGGAATCGTTCATGACGATCACCTCCACCGGCGCGATGCGCGGGCGGATCCTGGTGCCGATCACGCTGGACGGGGTGAACGATCTGGCCATCCTCGATACCGGCGCGCAGATCAGCTCGGTCAGCGAAAGACTGGCGTTGAGCACCGGAGTCACGCGCCAGCAGCTGGACCAGGACCCCAAGGGGAGATCGCAGGGCGCGTCGGCCAATTCGGTGATCACGCGCGCCCATCGGTTCCGCTCCCTGCAGATCGGCGCGACGATGATCAGCAACCCGATGCTGGCGGTGCTGCCGTTGCCGGAGGGCCAGGCCGGGGCCTTGCTCGGGGCGAATTATCTGCGCGGCCGGCGGCTGTACCTATCCTTCGCGTCGCATCGTTTCTTCATGGCCGAACCCGCGAAGGTGGCCGGGCAGTAGGAACCGGTCGGGGGTAAGATCGGGCGGGATCATTCGCCCGACAGGTCGCGTCGGCGGCGGTCCAGTTCATCGCTGTAGCGGCGCAGCGCATAGTGTTCGGTCAGCAGGCCGATCACGTGCCGGCTGTCGGTGTCGTCGACGACGACCAGTGCGTCGCTTTCGGCCATCTCGAAGAGTTCGATCGCCTTTTTCACGCTCATCTGCGCCAGCAGTACCGTGTCGGAATAGTGCAGGATGTCGCCGACAAGCTTGGCGCCTTCCGAGTCCACGTGCGCCTCGGCCACCAATACGATGCCGGCATAGCGGTCGTGGTCGTCCACCACGACCATGCGCTGTTCCGAACCGAGCGGGAAATCGCGGCGGAAGGCGGTCAGCGCGGTGTCGGCGCGCACCGTGCGCACTTCCCGGCGCATCATGCGCCCGACGGTGAGGCTGCGCATCCAGCCGATGTCGACGGCGCTGCGGATCACCTCGCCGCGCAGATGGAACCGCCAGGTGGCGAAGGAGTAGCCGAAGGCGCGCCGGACCGTGAGGGTGGAGACGATGCAGGCCGCCAGCACCGCCGCCGTCAGCGGCAGGCTGCCGGTGGTTTCCAGCGCCAGGAAGCCCATCGTCAACGGTCCGCCGACGATGGCAACGGCCATGGCGCTCATCGCAATCAGCCCGCCTACCACCGGCGGGATGGCGTGCGCGGTGGTAACGACCGCCAGCACGCCAGTGAACAGTTTGCCGAGCATGGCGCCCAGAAACAGGGAGGCGAAGAACAGCCCGCCGCGGAAGCCGGAGCCGATGGAGATCGCCGAGGCCAGCGATTTCAGCACGATCAGCAGCGCGATGTGCTGCAGCGTGTAGGGCGCGTCGATGCCGACGGCGAGGGCCGCATGGCCCGAGGACATCATCTGCGGTGTGATCAGCGCCATGCCGCCCACCGCGATGCCGCCGATCGCCGGGCGCAGCCAGACCGGCACGCGGGAGCGGCGGAACAGTTGCTCGGTCAGCGTGACGCCCCGCATGATGGCGATGCCGACCAGGGCGCAGAGCACGCCCAGGGTTAGGATGGCGATGTAGTCCACCCCCTCGATCCGGGTCGGCACCTGGATTTCCAGGCCGCCGTAATCGCCGGGAAGGCGCAGGAGCCCCACTACGGTCGAGCCGAGAATCGCGGCGACTGCCACCGGGGCGAGGGTGGCGAGCGTGTAGGTGCCGATCACCAGTTCATAGGCGTAGAAGGCGCCGGTTAGCGGAGCGTTGAACGCGCCGGCGATGGCGCCGGCGGCACCGCAGCCCACCAGCAGGCGCAGATCGTTGCGCCGGACCCGGAACATCCGCCCGAAGCGGGACGCAATTGCCGAGCCGATCTGGGTGTAGCCGGCTTCCAGACCGATCGAGGCGCCGACGCCGTTGGAAAGGATGGTCTGCGCCACCACGATCAGGCTGTCGCTCAATGACATCCGTCCGCCATGCAGGGCATTGGCCTCGATCGGGTCGACCACGGGGCGCGACCAGAATTTCATCACGGCCAGGCCGAGCAATCCGACCGCGAGCCCGCCCAGGGTGGGAACCAGCACGGCGCGGATGGAGTTGATCTCCACCATGCCGGACAGCCGCTGGCCGTATTCCAGCAGGAACAGGTACTGGTGCATCAGCTGGGCGGCATAGGTCATCAGCGAGACCATCAGGCCGGAGGCGCAGCCGACGAATGCCGCCAGCACCACCAGCCACAGCTCGTCGGAACGGACCAGGGCGCGCAGCGTTTGCGGCGCATGCTGCACCATCTCGCCGAACTGCCGGCGCGGGCGACCCCTTGGGAGAGTACCGGCTGACGGGCTTGCGGACGCGGCTTCACCTTCGGACGGGGGGTTCCCCGAGCCCGAGATGACGGTTGCGCCAGAGGGTGGCGGCATGCGCGACGTCCAGACCTTGCCGGCGGTCAGTCCCGGGCATGCCCCCCGCGGACACGTCCGGCGGACCCGGGCCGGCCGCCGACAATGGCCCCTTGGATCCTGCGACCATTCTTGGAACCAGAGTGCGGTTCGATCAACGGTGCTTTTGCCAATTGGCCACTAAATTATTGTCCAGAAATGAAACGGGCGCGCGCTTTCGGCAAAGGGTGATCGCCGCTGGGTACACGCCCGGGCCGTATCAGCCGGGCAGGCCACGGTCCATCCGCGTGGCGTGCAGATCGTCGGCGACGAAGGCCTGGACCAGCTCGACCAGGCTTTCGTGCGGCGCGAAGCCAAGCGCCGGCGCGCGGACCGGCGCAAAGCCCGACGGCCAGCCGGCGACGATGTCGGCAATGGCGCGGTCCTCGACCCGGCGCACCAGGGCGGAGGCGCCGGGGCGCACCTGATCGAGCGCGGCCAGCATCTGCCCGACGGTGACGGAAAGGCCCGGCGGGGTCAGGCTGCGGTCCAGGCCGAGCGGGCGGCTGTCCATCGCGCCGGCGTGCAGCAGCCAGTCGGTGGCGCGGCGCGGGCTGCAGATCCAGACGGCGAAATCGTCGGGCACCGGCAGTTCGGTCTCCAGGCCCAGCAGCGGCTCTCGGATGATGCCGGAGAAGAAGCCGCTGGCGGCGCGGTTCGGCCGGCCGGGGCGGACCACGACGGTCGGCAGGCGGATGGTGACGGCGTCGATGAAGCCGCGGCGGGAGGCATCGGCCAGGATGAGCTCGGCGGCGGCCTTCTGCGCGCCGTAGCTGTTGGCGGGAACCTGGCGGGCGTCGTCGGACAGCCTGGCGCCCTGGCCGCCAGAGAAACTGGCGACGCTGCTGGTGAACACCACGCGCGGCGGCCTGGCCAGCGCCCGGCAGGCGTCGATCACCGCGTCGGTGCCGCGCAGGTTCACGCGCCGGCCGAGGTCGTAGTCCGATTCCGCCTGGGCGCTGACCACGGCGGCGAGGTGAAAGATCACATCGGTATCGGCGGGAATGGCGGCCGGCGGAAGATCAACCACGTCGCCGCCGAGGCAGCTGACGGGGAAGGGGGCCTGTATGGCCGGCGGAGCCGCCATGTCGAACAGCGTGAGGCCGGTGACGGCGCGCCCGCCGAGCGTGCCCTCGGCGGCGAGCCTTGCGGCGATCCGGCGGCCGAGGAAGCCGCCGCCGCCGAGAATGGAAATCTTCATGGGTGCTCACTCCTGTAATGCCGGCAGCAGTAGAGAAGGTTGCATGGCCGTGCAACGCGGTTCAGGTTTGCGCCATGCTCGCGCCCCATCCGTTCCAGTTGTTCGCCAATCCCAATGCCGGCACGCCCGGGATCGTCGTGCTGCCGGCCGGCGGATTCCGCCGGGCGAAGGCGGAAATCACCTCCTGGCCGGGCTACGTGCCGACGCCCTTGCATGATCTGCCGGACGTCGCGCAGGCGGCCGGGGTCGGCGCGGTTCGGCTGAAGGACGAGGCGTCGCGCTTCGGCCTGGGCAGCTTCAAGGCGCTGGGCGGGGCCTATGCGGTGGCCAATCTGCTGCGCGACCAATTGGCGCGTCGCGGGGTGGCGCCGTCGGCCAGTTCCGCGGACCTGCTCGCCGGCAAGTGGCGGGAGGCGACAGCGGCGATCACGGTGACATCGGCCACCGACGGCAACCACGGACGGTCGGTGGCCTGGGGGGCGCAGCGCTTTGGCTGCCGGGCGGTCATCTTCGTGCACGAAACCGTCAGCCAGAGCCGGATCGACGCGATTGCCGCCTATGGAGCCGAAGTGCGCGTGGTGCCCGGCACCTACGACGACGCGGTACGCGAGACCGAGCGCATGGCAAGGGCCGAGGGCTGGCTGGTGGTCTCCGACACCTCCTGGCCGGGCTATACCGAGGTGCCGCGCGACGTCATGCAGGGCTATCGGCTGATGGCCGACGAGGCATTGGATCAGTGGGAGGCGCTCGCCGATCCGGCAGCGCCGACGCACGTCTTCATGCAGGGCGGCGTCGGTGGCGCGGCGGCGGCGGTGTCGGTGCAAATGCGGGGGCGGGTGTCGCCGGCGCCGGCGCTGGTGGTGGTGGAGCCAGAACATGCCGCCTGCCTTCTGGCCAGTGCCGAAACCGGCGCGCTGACGGCGGTTCCCGGCAATTTGGACACGGTGATGGCTGGCCTGGCCTGCGGCGAGCCGAGCCTGCTGGCCTGGCAGGAACTGGAACGGGGAGCGGCGGCGTTCATGGCGATCCCGGACGCGGCGGCGATCGACTGCATGCGGCTGCTGGCGCAGCACGGCATCGTCGCGGGCGAATCGGGTGTCGCCGGGCTGGCCGGGTTTCTGCTGGCGGCGGCGGATCCAGCGGCGCGGGAAACGCTGGGGCTCGATGCCGATAGCCGCGTGCTGCTGTTCAGTACCGAGGGGGCGACCGATCCGGAGCTCTACGCCCGGCTTATCGAACAGCCGGCCGGGCCGGGCCCGGGTGGCACGAAGATCTGAAAGGATTTCTGACAGAATTAATAATCCGATCGCAGATTTTGCGCTAATAATGCCGGTCTATGGCGAGATCCTGAGCGACGGCCAGTCGTGCCGGCGCGGTGTGCTGGAGGTACGGACCATGACGCTGCGACGTTGGGTCTTCTCTGCGGTGGCAGGCGTCGCGGTTGCGTATGTCGCCTATCCGTATGTCACGCTCTATCGCCT
>JBBIQA010000062.1:0-21860 GCA_037442565.1 Rhodospirillales bacterium | reverse complement strand
GGTTCTAAGGGCTTGCCCTTAGCGGGGTCCAGGGGCGGAGCCCCTGGCCTTCCTTGCTTCCCCGCTACCGCTGCCGGACCTGCATGCCGGGCGGTGCCTGTTCCAACGCGTGGTCGTGGCGCATCAGCAGGACGATGACCATGGCGATGAAGCCGACGGCGGACAGTGCCAGCAGGCCGCCGTTGAAGCTGCCGGTGGCATCCTTGATGTAGCCCATCGCGTAGGGACCGGCGAAGCCGGCCAGGTTGCCGATGGAGTTGATCGCGGCGATGCCGGCCGCGGCCGCGGGGCCGGACAGGAAGGCGGTCGGCAGGGTCCAGAACACCGACAGGCAGCCGAAGATGCCGAAGCCGGCGATGCTGAGCGCCACCATCTTCAGGGTCGGATCGGGCAGCAGCGTGGACACCGCGATGCCCGCGGCGGCAATGAAGATCGGGAAGGCGGTATGAAAGCGCCGTTCGAGCTTGCTGTCCGAACGCTTGCCCCACCAGACGATGGCGAAGGTGCCGACCACGTACGGCAGCGCCGAGACCAGGCTGGTCTGCATGTTCGACAGGCCGAACGCCTTGACGATCTGCGGCAGGAAGAAGCTGAGGCCGTAATTGGTGGCGACGGCGCCGAAATAGACCACGCCGAGCGCGAGCACCTTGGGGTCCAGGATCGCCTGCAGGGCGCTGTGCTTGTGCACGGCCTCGCGGTTGCTGCGCTCGGCCGCCAGGCGGTTGATCAGCCATTCGCGCTCATCGGCAGCCAGCCACTTCGCCTGGGCCGGGCTGTCCGTCAGGTAGAAGAACACCACCGCCGACAGGATCACCGCGGGTGCCGCTTCCATCAGGAAGAGCCACTGCCAGCCCTTGAAGCCCATCCAGCCGTCCATGCCGAGCAGCAGGCCGGAGACCGGGGCACCGATGACGGTGGAGAGCGGGATGGCGGCCATGAACATGCCCACGATCCGCGCCCGGTAGGCGGCCGGGAACCACAGGGTCAGGAAGAAGATGATGCCGGGGAAGAAGCCGGCCTCGGCGATGCCGAGCAGCGCGCGGACAATATAAAATCCCATCTCGCCGCCGATGAAGGCCATCGCGGCGGACAGGATGCCCCAGGTGAACATGATGCGCGCGATCCATTTGCGCGCGCCGAAGCGCTCCAGGAACAGGTTCGACGGCACTTCGAAGATGAAATAGGCGAGGAAGAAGATGCCGGCGCCGAAGCCGAAGCTGGAGGCGGAAATGCCGAGGTCCTGGTTCATCGTCAGCGCCGCGAAGCTGACATTCACCCGGTCCAGGTAGGCGACGAAATAGCAGACGATCAGAAAGGGGATCAGGCGCCCCGAGACCTTCGCGATGGTGCGTTGTTCCAGTGTACTCACAGTCAATCGTTTCCTTTTGAAACCAAATACCCATGCTCGGCCATGCCGGCGCCGGGGCGGACCGGGGGAGTCCCAGGTTCCGCGGCGAAAGGCAAGGCCGCAGCCTTCATGTTTGCGCGGGTTAGATGTGCGCTCCGGGCAGAGGGACCGGTCTACACGTGCTGGCCGCCATTGATGTGGATTTCCGCGCCGTTGATGTAGGAGGAAGCGGGGGTGCACAGGAACAGGATGGTCTGCGCGACCTCCTCCGGTGTCCCGAGCCGGCGCATGGGGATTTCCCGCTGCACCAGATCGGCGGTTCCCGGCGACAGCATCGCGGTGTCGATCTCTCCGGGCGAGATGGCGTTCACCCGCACCCCGAATGGCCCGAACTCGTGCGCCATCTCCCGCGTCAGCGCGACCAGGGCGGCCTTCGAGGCGGCATAGGCGACGCCGGCGAACGGATGCACCCGCGAGCCGGCGATGGAGGTGACATTGACGATCGATCCGCCGGCTGCCTGCAATTCGGTGAACAGGCCACGCGCCAGCAGCGCGGTGGAGAACAGATTGACCTGAAACACGTGCCGCCAAAGCCCCGCATCCGTCTTCAGCACCCCCAGCCGCCCGCCGCCCTCCTCCTTCGGTGAGATGCCGGCATTGTTCACCAGCGCGTGCAGCAAGCCGTTCCCCAGCCGGTCCTGGATGTCCGCGATCGCGTCGGGCAGCAGATCGGGGTTCGCCAGGTCGAGCTGGATGTGGTTTGCCGCCCCGCCCGGCCACGGGCATTCCGAGGAAAACGGCTGGCGCGACACGGTCAGCACCCGCCAGCCGGCCCGCGCGAAGACCTTCACGGTCGCATGGCCGATGCCCCGGCTGGCTCCGGTCAGCAGCAGGGTTCTTACGGGTTCGGCCATGCGGATCCTCCAGTGCGGCTAGGTTCGGGCCGGGTTGCCGGCGCGGCCCTGTTCGGGGCAGCATACCAGTTCGCGGCGGAGGCGTATCCACATGGCATCGATCATCCTCACCCTGGTCGGTCCCGACCGTCCCGGCCTGGTCAGTCGCTTGTCCGAGCAGGTGGCCGCCCGCGGCGGCAGCTGGCTGGAAAGCCGGATGGCGCATCTGGCCGGCCAGTTCGCCGGCATGGTACTGGTCAGCATCGGCGATGATCAACTCGAAGGGCTGGCCGGAGCGTTCGAGGCGCTGCGCGCCGATGGGCTGCAGGTGCTAATCCATCCCGGAGCCGCCGAGACCCCGCGCACGCCGCCGCCCGAACCGCTGCTGGTGCTCGAGCTGGTCTGCCAGGACCGGCCGGGCATCGTGCGCGACGTCACCCGCGTGCTGGCCGGGTCCGGCGTGAACATCGAGGAACTGACCACCAACATCCACAGTGGCTCGTTTTCCGGCGAAACGCTGTTCCACGCCGAGGCACGGCTGCGGGTGCCAGCCGCCATCGGCACCGACGGCCTGCGCCGCGACCTGGAGCGCCTGGGCAACGACATGATGGTGGATTTCAAGCTGACCGAACCGCCGGCCGGCTGAACGGCCAAGGTTACTTCCGGCCGACGACCATCGAGTTGGGTCCGTTCAGCGGCTGCACCGTGGCTTCCCGGAAGCCCGCCTGGCGCATCCAGCCGATGCAGTCGGCACCGGTGAAATCGAACCCGCCCGGGGTTTCGATCAGCATGTTCAGGCTCATCAGCAGGCCGAACGCGTTCTCCCGGCGGTCGTCGTCGATCAGCGCCTCATAGACGATCAGGGCTCCGCCCGGCGGCAGCGCATCATGGGCCTTGGCCAGCAGCATCCGCTTCGTCGGCAGATCCCAATCGTGCAGGATATGGCCCATGATCATGACATCGGCCGCTGGCAGGGCGTCCTTGAAGAAGTCCCCGGGCTGAAACCGGAGCCGGCCGGCCAGCCCGCGTTCGGCGGCGTGAGCCTCGAAGATGGGCTGGACCGGCGGAAGGTCGAAGCCGATGCCGTTGAGGTGGCGATGCGCCTCGGCGAGCACTGCCGAGCAGCCCCCCTGGGCACAGCCGACATCGACGAAGGATCGATACTCCTGCCACGGGAAAGCCGCCGCCATGACGCGCGCGGTGCCGATGCTGATCCCGCTCATGGCCTTGAGAAACCCTGCGAGCCGTTTCGGATCGGCATACAACGTCGCGAACACGTCCTCGCCCTGCGTCGATTCATTCTGCGGCTGTCCGGTGCGCAGCGCGTCCGTGAGCTTGCCCCAATGGCCGTAGAGCCGGGCGTTGCACATTTCCAGTATGCCGCCGACATAGGCCGGCTTGCCCCGATCCAGAAAGGCGTCGGCTTCCGCCGAATTCGCGTACCGGCCACCTTGCCGGTCGAGCACGCGCAGCGCCACCAGCGTATCGAGGAAATCGCGAGCGCCGCGTGGATGCAGCCCCAGGCTCGCGGCCAGGCCCGGAAGATCCCGGGGACCGGCGGCCAGTTCGGTGAACACGCCGAGTTCGACGGCGCTCAGCAGCGCCTTCGATCCCCAGAACGCCATGCCGAGTTGCAGGATGCCTTCCGGCGACACTGGTTCCGCCATTGTCCGCTCCTTGTTTGCCGAGCCCCTCGCTTGTCGTCGCGCATGTCGTGGCGCGTCATGCCGCTGGGCATTGCGCCAGTTTCATCGGTCGTGCGGGACGGTGCAATGACGGGCGACATGGCTCCTCGCGGGCCCTCGTTGGAGCAGGTGCCGTGAAGCGGGATCCCTAGCCGTTGGCGGCAGAAGCGAGCCAGGCGGTCAGCGTCCACACCGTCAACAGCGCCAGGTAGACGCGGCGGGACAGGGCGAACCCGGTCGCATCGGAGGTAGACGAACCCAGCAGCACGGCGGCGACGGGCAGTTGCACCGTGAAGAACGCCAGAACCGCGAGGACGAAGCCGGCCAGCACCGCGGCGGGCTGGAAGGCCAGGCAGGGCGTCACGGCGGCCAGCAGGAAGGGGATGCCGGCGACATAGCCGGATAGCTCCCGGGATAGCTCCCTGGGCTCGCCGTGGACGAGGGGGGTCGCGACGCTTCGTGTGGCTGTTCGCTTGAACTGCATGTGGGTTCCTTCGAGCGCGTTGCTATCCGCCGGTCTGATCGTGGATATCGAGTATCATCCCGACCTAATCCACGAAAGATCAATCATATTATAACGCGCGTCAAGGCATAATACGACTTTCGACTGTTCTTTATGATCGCCCGCTCCCCCATGTGGCCAAATTTAAGCAACGGCATACTCTTCCCCTAATTATATGATAGAACGATGATATATAAAGATATTCCGTCGATTTTATGCGGAATTGTCGTGATATTCGCTAAGCACATTTGACAAACGGTATATATCGGCTTTTGCTGTGCGAGCACGATAATTAACGATCGAAATCGGGGAATGGGCATGGATTTTCAAACCAAGCGGTCCGGCGTGGAATTGCTCAAGGAATCCAGCCGCGGACTGCGCGGGGCGCTGGCGGAGGAACTCGCCGGCGGCGGCACGCAGGTCAGCGAGGATGCCTACAACCTGCTGAAGTTCCATGGCACCTACGAGCAATACGACCGAGACACCGCCACCGAACGGAAACAGCAGGGCCAGGAAAAGGCCTATTCCTTCATGGTGCGCGTGCGCATGCCCGGCGGCCGGCTGACCGCGGCGCAGTACCTCGCGCTGGACACGCTCGCGGACACCCATGGCAACGCCACGCTGCGCATCACCACCCGGCAGGGCATCCAGTTTCACGGTGTGTTGAAGGGCGACCTGAAGCCGGCCATCGCCGCCATCAACGACACGCTGCTGACCACCCAGGCCGCCTGCGGCGACGTGGTCCGCAATGTCATCACCACGCCGGCACCGCTGCGCGATGGCGTTCACGCCAGGCTGGAAGCGGATGCGCGGATGCTGTCGGAGAACCTGCTGCCGAAAAGCCGCGCCTATCACCAGATCTTTCTCGACGAGCCGGACCGCGAAACCTCCGGCAAGGAGGCCGAGCCGCTGTATGGCCCCAGCTTCCTGCCGCGCAAATTCAAAATCGCCATCGCCACGCCGCAGGACAACACGCCGGACGTGCTGGCCAACGATCTCGGCGTGATCGCCATCTTCGACGGCCAATCCCTGATCGGCTACAACCTCGCCATCGGCGGCGGGCTCGGCATGACGCATAACCGCCGCGACACCTATCCCCGCCTTGCCAGCGTGATCGGCTCGGTCGGGCCGGATGAATTGCTGGAAGCGGCCGAGGCGGTGATCCGCTTCCAGCGCGATCACGGCGATCGCGGCGACCGCAAGCGCGCGCGACTGAAATACGTGCTGGACGACAGGGGAATGGACTACGTCCGCGCCGGTGTCGGCAACGCGTTCGGCCGGCCGCTGGCGAACCCGCTGCCCATGCCGTCCTTCCAGGTGCCGGACCTGCTGGGCTGGCACGAACAGGACGACGGCAATGCATGGCTCGGCGTGCCGGTGCCGTCGGGGCGGATCGAGGACAGTGCGGAGGTGATGCTGCGCACGGCGCTGCGCCGGATCGTCGCCGCCTATGACATCGACCCGATCCTGACACCGCAGCAGGATGTGCTGCTGCCCGGCATCCGGCCGCGGGACCGGGCGGCGGTGGAAGCGTTGCTGCGCGGCCACGGCGTCCGGCTGGCCGGGGAGTATTCCCCGCTCGGCCTCTGGGCCCTGGCCTGCCCGGCGCTGCCGACCTGCGGCCTGGCGCTGACCGAGGCCGAGCGCGTACGCCAGCCCATCGTGGACGGGATCGACGCCGCCCTGCGCCGCCATGGGCTGGAAAACGAGCGGATCAGCCTGCGCATCACCGGATGCCCGAATGGCTGCGCGCGCAGCTACGCCGGCGATATCGGCCTGGTCGGCCGGGTTCCGGGGTCGTACGCGATCTTCGTCGGCGGCGATTTCGAGGGCACCAGGCTGTCGTTCAAGCTGCTGGAGCGGGTGAAGCTGGCCAATCTCGGCACAAGGCTGGAGCCGCTGTTCGCCGCCTTCTCAATGGATCGCCGGCCCGGCGAGGGCTTTGGCGACTTTTGCAACCGCCTCGGCCTCGATGCGCTGCTGGGCCTGATTGCCGCCACGGACGCTGTGGCGGCCGAGTAGGCCGGCTACTCCGCGGCGGAGGCGACCGGCGCGTTGGCGGCCGCCGCGCGGATCATCGGCAGCAGCGCGCGGCCGTAATCGGTTGCGTCCTCCAGCGGATCGAAGCCGCGGATGAGGAAGGTCGTCACGCCGAGCGCGTGATATTCCAGCAGCGCTTCCGCCACCTGCTCCGGCGTGCCGACCAGCGACGTGGTGTTGGAGCCGGCGCCGACCGCGGCGGCCACCTCGGTCCAGAGCCGCTTGTCGCGCACCTTGCCGCCGGCGGCCGCTTCCAGCAGGCGCTTGGAGCCGATGCTTTCCGGGCGGGAATTCGCCTGGCCGAAATTCTTGCCTCGCAGTTCGCGGATGCGCTCGATGATCCGGTTGGCGCGGGCCCAGGCGGCTTCCTCGGTGCCGGCCAGCACCGGGCGCATCGACAGGCTGAACT
Organism: Rhodospirillales bacterium; assembly: GCA_037442565.1. Classification (GTDB taxonomy): domain Bacteria; phylum Pseudomonadota; class Alphaproteobacteria; order Acetobacterales; family Acetobacteraceae; genus PALSA-911. Next base: position 14,983 of record JBBIQA010000062.1, on the reverse strand, counting down.
TCATGCTGGCGGGGTCGCGGCCGATCCGGGCGCAGGCGGCGCGGACCTGGGCGATGGTTTCGCGCGCCATATCCAGGGTTTCGCCCCAGAACGCATAGATGTCGGCGTGCCGGGCGGCGAACTCGATCGCCAGTTCCGACGAACCACCGAAATAAACCGGGATATGCGGCTTCTGCAGCGGCTTCACCCGGGCGAAGGCGTTCTCCACCTGATAATAGGTGCCCTTGTGGCTGAACGGCGCCTCCGCCGTCCAGGTCCGGCGCAGCAGGCCGACGTACTCGTCGGTGCGGCGATAGCGCTCCTCATGATTGAGGTAATCGCCGTCCTTGCGCTGCTCGTTGCTGTCGCCGCCGGTGATGATGTGGATGCCGCCGCGCCCGCCGGAGAACACATCGAAGGTCGCGAACAGCCGCGCGGCGTAGGTGGGGGCGATGAAGCCCGGGCGGTGGGCGATCATGAAGTTCAGCGTACGGGTGTGCTGCGCGGCGTGGGTGGCGACCAGGACGGCGTCGGCATCCGATGAATTATGCGCAATCAGCACCCGGTCGAAGCCGGCGGCCTCATGCGCCTGGGCGAAGCGGGCGATGTAATCGGGATCGATGACCGGCCCCTGGGCCGGATGGATCTCGGACTTCGCTTCCGAGGCGATCATACCGATGAATTCAACGGCCATGGGGAACTCCTGCCAAACGCTTCGGCGAGCCTATGGCGATCCGCCAGCCTGGTCCAGGGCGGCGCCGGCCGATACCCCGGGATGGTTGCACGCCGTCTCCCGCTACCCGAGCGCGCCGGACCGGCGCAGCGCCGCGATCGCCGCCGGGGCGTGGCCGAGGACCTCGGCCAGCACCGCGTCCGTGTCCGCGCCGTGTCCCGGCGCGGGACCGGTGACGCGCCCGAAGCTGACGCGCCAGGGCAGGCCCGGCAGCACGCCGGCACCCGGCCTGTCACCACCGTGCGGGTCCCAGAAGCCACGGGCGTTGAGATGGGGGCTCTGGACAAGGTCCAGCGCGGTCGCCACCGGCGCCGCGGCAATCCCGGCGCGCGACAGGATCGCGGCGGCATCGAGGGCGGCCTGGGGCTGCAGCCATTCCGCCAGCGCGGTGTCGATTTCCGTGCGCGCCGCCAGCCGCTCGCGCAGGCCGAGCCCGGCCATCGCCGACAGGGCGGGAACGATGGCGCAGAGTTGCCGCCAGGCTTCGTCGCCGGTGACAGCGACGCCGATCCAGGCATCGTCTCCGGTGCAACGATACACGCCGTGCGGAGCGTGGCGATCGGAAGAATTGCCCTGCGGCTTTACCGGGCCATCCAGTTGCGTCGCCAGCAAAGGCCCGGCCATGGTCCACAGCATCGCCTCGATCATGGAGAAATCGACCCTTGCCACGCCGCCGGCCCGCCGCCGCTGCCAGAGCCCGGCGGCGGTGATGAAGGCCAGCATCAGGCCGCACATCGGGTCGAGCCAGGCCATGCCGACGCGCGGCGGAACATCCGGATGGCGGTTCAGGCCGGCAAAGCCGGCATAGCATTGCAGCAAGGTTCCATACGCAACCGCATCGGCCTCCGGCCCGGTGCGGCCCATGCCGGAGGCGGAGACGTAGAGCAGATCCGGGTTCACCGCTTGCAGCGCGGCGGCGCCGAGGCCAAGGCGGTCCATCACGCCGGTCGCGTAGTTCTCGATCACCACATCGGATTTGGCCGCCAGCGCGCGCGCGATCTCCACCGCCTCCGGTTTCTTCAGGTCGAGCACGATGGCGCGCTTGGCCTGGCCGAGCACGGTGTGCAGTTCCGAGGCGCGGCCGGGATCGCCTCGGCCGGGCGCCTCGATCTTGAGGATCTCCGCCCCCATCGCGGCGAGGTAGCGCGTGGCGGTCGGGCCGGCGATCACCCAGCTGAAATCCAGCACGCGCACGCCCGATAGCGGCATCGGGCCGCGAACCGATCCGGTCGCTTTGCGGCTGGGCTGGGCGAGGCTCAGCCCGAACGGCGATCCGGGCGCCTGGAACATGCGCCGGGCGATTTCCATCGGGCGGTAGAAATCCCGGTGACGAAGCTGCTCCGAGCCGAACTGCTCCGCCGCCTCCCGCAAGGGAAAGCTCGGCACATGCGCGGCCTGGGCGGCGTCGGCGATCCATTGCTTGTCGTGCTGCCGGCTCCAGGCGGACATGAATGCGTGCAGGGCATCGAAATGGGCCACGCGGTCCGGCTTCGTGGCGAAGCGCGGGTCCTTGCCCCATTCCGGAAAACCCATCACGCCGAGCCAAGCCCGCCATTGGCGTTCCTCGCGCGGGGAGATCGCGACATAGCCGTCCCGTGCCGGCAGGATGGTGACGGTGGCGCCGTTGCCGTCGGTCAGGCGCTTGCGCGACCCGCTTTTGCCGGTCAGCCCCGCCCGGGTCAGCTCGGTCATCGCCAGGGTCGCCAGCACTTCCTGGATGGAGACGTCCACCTCGCCGCCGCCCCGCAGCGCGGCGTGCATCCCGGCGCAGGCCGCGGCCACGCCGCCGAGAAAGGCGGATTGCTCGCCGGCCGGGCGGATCGGCGGCTCCGACAGATCGTCCACCTGGCCGGTCAGCAGCCGGGCGATGCCGCTGGCGCAGAACAGCGTCAGGTCGGTGGCCGCCTGTTCCGCATCGGGGCCGGTCTGGCCGAATGGAGAAATCGCAACGATGTCCGCCGCCGCATTGAGCCGGCGCACACCGGCGGGGTTGTGCGCCGAACGCCGCAATTCCGCCGGGCTGCCTTCGCACACCACCAGGTCCGCCGCCGCGATCGCCTGGTTCGCCGGCACGGAACCGCCGGAAACGATCGTCTTGCCGTGGTCGAGATACTCCGCCAGGGGCATCGAGGCACCCGGATCCACGCAGATCACGGCGGCGCCGACATCAGCCAGCAGGCGCCCGCAAACCGCGGCGGCCAGACCCGGACCGATCTGCACCACGCGGAACCCATTCAGCAGCGACATTCTTCTCCCGTCCCCTCGATTTGCGGCCTTGCGGCGGCCGGCTGGTTTCACCCCAGGTACGGCAGCACGTCCCGGGCCAGGCGATGCAGCAGCGTGTCCACCGGCAGCGCATCCGGCCCCGGCACCTGCGGCGTCAGGATCACCCGGCCGATGCCGGGGTGGGCCAGCAGCCGTGATAGTTGCGTGCGCAACTCCTGCGGCGTGCCGGCCAGCGCATAGCGTTCGATCAGGCTGTCGGGCAGCGCCCGGGAATGCGGCGAGCTTGGGCTGGCATGGCGGGCCGGCTCGTACTCCTGTTGCAGCCGCAGCACGATCGCCCGCTCCTCCGCCGCGAACAGCGCGGGGTCGGCGTTCTTGATCGCCGCGGCCGCGCGGGCGCGCACCTGGTCGCGCGCGGCGGCGGGATCGTCATCCAGGCCGATCCCGGCCCAGCAGGATACCTCCACCGAGGCGGGGTCCCTGCCGGCCGAGCGCGCGCCGGCGGCGATCCAGCCGAGCCCGCGCGCCAGCAGGTTCGGCGCCACCCCCTGCAGCAGGATCGCGCCGTCGCCGATGCGCGCCGCCGCCTGGGTCATGCGCGGGCCGGACGCGGCGACGTGCACCGGCACGGCGACCGGCGCCGCGCACCAGCTCAATCCGCCGGCGACGCCATTCTCGAAGGTGACGGCATCGCCGCGCCACAGCGCACGCGCGGTGCCGACATGCGCTTCGAGTTCGGCGATGCGCGCCGGCCCGCGCCCGAGCGTGCGCAGCGAGGAGAACCCCACGCCGATGCCCAGCATCGCGCGGCCGGCCGATATTTCCTGCAAGGTGGCCATGGCGCTGGCGGTGACGCTCGGGTGGCGGGTGACGGGCTGGGTGACGCCCGGCCCGATACGAATGCGCGACGTGGCTGCGGCGATGGCGCCGAGGGTGAGATACAGCTCGCGGCACAGCAGCTGGGAATCGATGACCCAGATACTCTCGAAGCCGATCTCCTCCGCCAGGCAGGCATGCGCGATCAGCCTGGCGACCGGCTCGGTTCCCCAAAGCGCCAGGCCAAGCCTTGCTCGCGACGGTCCGGTGGACATCGGCGTTGTTCCTCCCATCGTTACACCGCAACTATCCCAGAGCGCGGGACATCCGGCCAGGGCGGCTCGCCCAGGGCAATCGGTGGAAGGAAATGAAGGCTAGGGGCTCCGCCCCTAGAACCCCGCTAAGGGCAAGCCCTTAGAACCCGCTACTGGTTTGGGAGTGCAAAGGGGGCCAACCGTGCCCTTGCAGGGTCCCGGTTGGCCCCCTTTGCACTCCCAAACAAATGGATGGATTCCAAAGGCTCGCCTTTGGCGGGGGTCGAGGGGGCGGAGCCCCTCGCCTTGCTTCCTTCCCCGATTGCCCTGCCGGCTGGCCCACCCATGCTTCCCTTCCCGGCCACTCCCTGATACGAGGCGACCGATCATGGCCCTGTCCCCCCTCGCCGGCCGGCCGGCACCACCGGAAATGCGGATCGACCTCGCGGCTCTGGAGCAGGCCTATCATTCCCGCCGGCCCGATCCGGAGGACCCCGCCCAGCGCGTCAGCTTCGGCACCAGCGGGCATCGCGGAACGCCGCTCGCGGGCAGCTTCACGGAACGGCACATCCTCTGCATCGCCCAGGCGATCTGCGACTACCGGCGCGGCCAGGGCATCGATGGCCCGCTGTTCATGGGCAAGGACACCCATGCGCTGTCGGCGCCGGCACAGCGCACGGCGCTGGAGGTGCTGGCGGCCAACGGTGTCACGGTGATCGTGCAGTCCGACGACGGGGTGACCCCGACCCCGGTGATCTCGCACGCGATCCTGGGGCACAATCGCGGGCGGCGCGAGCACCTGGGGGACGGGATCGTGATCACCCCGTCGCACAATCCGCCGGAGGACGGCGGTTTCAAATACAACGGCACGAACGGCGGCCCGGCGGACACGGACGTGACGCGCTGGGTGCAGGACCGCGCCAACGCGCTGCTGCGCGATGCCGCCCGCGATGTGCGCCGCGTGAAGCTGACCGCGGCGATGCGGGCGGCAACGACGCACCAGCGCGATTTCATCCGGCCCTATGTGGACGACCTCGCGAACGTCATCGACATGGAAGCGATCCGCGCCGCCGGGCTGCATCTGGCGGTCGATCCGCTGGGCGGGGCGTCCCTGCCCTATTGGCAGCCGATCCGGGAACGCTACGGCCTGGACCTGACGGTCGTGAACCCGGTTCTGGACCCGAGTTTCTCGTTCATGCCGGTGGATCACGACGGCAGGATCCGGATGGACTGCTCCAGCCCCTATGCGATGGCCGGGCTGCTCGGCCTGCGGCACGACTACCGCCTGGCCTTCGCCAATGACCCGGACGCGGACCGGCACGGCATCGTCACGCCCGCTGGCGGGTTGATGAACCCGAACCATTATCTGGCGGTGGCGATCCGCTACCTGCTGACCCACCGGCCGCATTGGCGGGCGGATGCGGTGGTGGGCAAGACGCTGGTCAGCAGCAGCCTGATCGACCGGGTGGTGCATGGCCTGGGGCGCACGCTGTCGGAAGTGCCGGTCGGGTTCAAATGGTTCACGCCCGGCCTGTTCGACGGGTCCTGCTGCTTTGGCGGCGAGGAAAGTGCGGGGGCCAGCTTCCTGCGCCTGGACGGCACGGTGTGGACCACCGACAAGGACGGGCCGATCCTGGACCTGCTGGCCGCCGAGATCACCGCGCGGACGGGGCGCGATCCGGGCGCGCATTACCAGGAACTGACCGCCGAGCACGGCACGCCGCTCTATACCCGCATCGACGCGCCGGCGAGTCCGGAACAGAAAGCCCGGCTCGGCCGGCTGTCGGCGGAGGCGGTGACGCGAACCGCGCTCGCGGGCGACGCGATCACGGCGAAGCTGACCCACGCCCCCGGCAACGGCGCGCCGATCGGCGGGCTGAAGGTGGTGACGGCGTCCGGCTGGTTTGCCGCCCGCCCGTCCGGCACCGAGGATTTGTACAAGATCTATGCCGAGAGCTTCCGCGACCAGGCGCATCTCGATCGCATCGTGGACGAGGCGCGGGAGATCGTGAACGCGGCGCTGCAACGCGGCGGCGCGTAGGGCCCGCTGATCGGCCGGCGAGATCGGCCTAGCCGTTCCAGCCGGCCATCGGCCAGAGTTGCCTGGCGTTGCCGGGCGCGTCCGGCCAGGTGGTGACGTATTCCCGGCCCTGCAGCTGGGTCAGGTAGGTGGCGCTTTCGACGTTCTGTCCGGTCTGGTCGAAGCGCACGCCGCGATAGCCGACGATCATCGCCGATTGCGGCAGGTTGGTCTCGGCCAGAGCCTGCTGGATCTTGGCGGGTTCCGTCGAGCCCGCGCGGTTGATCGCGTCGGCCAGCACGAACCAGGCCTGCATCACCCGGCCGGACACGTCCGACATCTCGTGGCCGGTTTTCGCCTTGTAGATGGCGTTGACCCCGGCGGCGAGCGAGCCCGGCGGGCCCAGGCTCCAGGCGCTGCGGTTCATCAGGCCCTGGCTGATGTCTCCCACGGCCGGGATGAAGCCCGGGTCGGAGAAGCCGGCGCTGTCGCCGATCACCATGCTGGGCAGGTAGTTCAGCGACTTCATCGTGCGCATGAACAGGATCGCGTCGGAGGCGTAGCTGATGAAGATCACCACCGAGGGGTTCTTCTGCTTCAGTTGCAGCACCTGGGCGGACACGTCGGAGCCGTTGGCGACATAGGGGATGCGGAGCGCCAGCTTCATGCCGGAACCCTGCGCGGCCGCGGCGACGGCATCGCCGACCGAGGAGCCGTAATCGGTGTTCTCATTCACGATGGCGATGTTGTCGATGGTCTTGCCGGCGGTCTTCATGTCGCCGAGGAAGCGCATGTAGGTGTCGGCGAAGTTGGACGCGATCGGGGTGACCCGGAAGGTCCATTTGAAGCCGCGGCCGGTGATGTTGGCGGCGACGGAATCGCTGACCACGAAGGGAATGGCGTAGCGCTCGGCGACCGCGGTGGCGGTCAGCGCGGCGGAGGAATGGTAGGCGCCGATCAGGGCGGCCACGTGCTCGCTGGAGATCAGCCGCTGCGCCTGGCTCTGCGCCACGGAGGGATCGCCGCGGTGATCGGCGAACAGCGGCTCGATCGGCGCGCCGCCGAGATTGGGCAGGCCGATGGTGGCGGCCAGCGGCAGGCCCTTCAGTTCCGGGTGGGCGGTGTTGATGATGTCCGAACCCACCTCGATCGCCGCCCTGGCCTCCGCGCCGGAAGCGGCGGACGCGCCGGTGAGCGGGAACAGGGCGCCGATGCGGACGGGATCGGCGGCCTGCGCATGCCGGACGGCCGCCAGCGCCGGCAGCGACGCGCCAGCGCCGAGCAGAAGGAACCGCCGACCGATCATGATGTGCCCCTGTTATACCAACCGGCGGAAAGACCGACCCGTCTTGCCCGGGCTTGTCCCGGGTATTCACGCCTTTCACGCGCTCGGCAAAGCCGTGGATGGCCGGCACAAGGCCGGCCATGACGGTTGCTCAAGAGTCCGCAATTGCGCCGGTTGGTATTAGACATGTGCCCCTGCATGGCCAATTTTGCGGGCATAATCGCAGCGAATGGCGCGGGTGCAAGTCCGATATCCGCCGTGCGCGCCAAGGGCGGGGCTCAATCCTGGAGTATCGGACAAAAAAAGACGGCCTGACCGCCGAGCGATCAGGCCGCAAGTGTTGGTCCGGGTTGACCCAGGCCGCTAGGGCCTGACCGCTTAGCGAAGGTGTTGGGGCACCGCCAAACGACGAGTGGAATGTGCCAGGAGCCGCCTCCCGGGGATGTGAACTACCTCACATCCGCGGTATTTTTTTGACAACGCCCCGCAAGGCCATGCGTCAGCGGCGCCAGGCGGCGGCCGGATGGCTGGCAGGCAGCCTCGCGGCTCCCGTGCCGCCCTGCGAGGCGAACAGCTTCTCGCGCAGCGTGCCCTCGGCGTAGGCGGTCTTGTAGACGCCACGGGACTGCAACTCGGGGATCACCAGATCGACGAAATCCTCGGTGCATTCCGGCGCGACGGTGCGCGAGAGGTTGAAGCCGTCGATCCCGGTCTCCTCCACCCAGGCCATCAGTTCGTCGGCGACGGTTTGCGGCGAGCCGACGATGGGCGGGTTGCGGCTGCCCAGGAACATCCGCTCCATCAGCCGGTTCACGGTCCAGACCGAGGACGAACGGGTGGTGATGGCCTCGACCTGGGAGTTGGCGCCTTCCGTCTTCACGTAGCCGATCGGCTCGTCGGGTCCGTAGGCGGCGAGGTCGATGCCCATGGTGGCGGACATATGCGCCAGCGCGCCTTCGGTGCTGGCGTATTCGCGGTAGGCGTCGCATTTGTCGCGCGCCTCGGCATCGGTGGGGGCGACCACGACGGCGAGGTGCACGAAGCCCTGGACGCCGGTGGGATCGCGGCCGGCGGCGGCGGCCTGGCGGCGCACGTCCTGCATCAGGTCGCGGGTGGTGTCCTTGGACGCGTTGTTGAGGAACACGCATTCGGCGTGGGTGGCGGCGAAGCGACGGCCGCGGTCGGACGCGCCGGCCTGGTACAGCACCGGCGTGCGCTGCGGCGAGGGTTCGCTCATGTGGATCGCATCCAGCCTGTAGTGCTGGCCGTGGTGGTGGATGGCGTGGACCTTGGCGGGGTCGGCATACAGCCGGCGCGCCTTGTCGGCGAGCACGGCGCCGTCTTCCCAGCTGCCTTCCCAGAGCTTGTAGCAGACCTCCATGAACTCGTCGGCGATGTCGTAGCGGTCGTCATGGGCGATCATCTGCTCGCGCCCCATGCCCCTCGCGCCGCTGTCGAGGTAGCCGGTGACGATGTTCCAGCCGATGCGGCCGTTGGTGAGGTGATCGAGGGTGGAGAAGCGGCGCGCGAAGCTGTAGGGCGCCTCATAGGTCAGGTTGGCGGTGACGCCGAAGCCGAGATGCCTGGTCGCCTGCGCCATGGCGGGAACCAGCAGCAGGGGGTCGTTGACCGGGATCTGCACGCCGCCGCGGATCGCCGCGTCCGCGCTGCCGGCGAACACGTCATACACGCCGATGATGTCGGCGATGAACAGCCCATCGAACAGGCCGCGTTCCAGCGTCTTCGCCATGTCGGTCCAGTAGTCCAGCTCCGTGTAATGGGTGGAGCGGTCGCGCGGGTGGGTCCACATTCCGTGCTGGATATGGCCGACGCAGTTCATGTCGAAGGCGTTCAGGCGGATCTGCTTTTTCATGGGCTATTTGTAGGCGGCTGCGAAAGCCTGGCAAGCCGGGCGGCGACGACCGCCGCCCGCCGCGTTGCTCAGAGCATCTCGATCAGGATTTCCTCGCGGCCGAGGCTGAAGGTCATCCCGGTCTGGCTTCCGGTCACGTGCAGCACCACGCCGGCTTCGTTGCGCAGCCAGAGGTCGCTGGTCTTCGACTTGTCCAGGCCCACCACGCCGCTGTTCTGCGTGTAGACGCCGGCGAAGTCGGACAGCTTGTGCAGGTTGTAGACCTCGCCTTTGGCCTGGGTATCGGAGGCGCCGCCGCCGCCGGTGACGCCGCCGATGAGCTTGAACGGATAGGACCGGCCCTGGAAATGCAGGGTGCCCTTGCCGCCGGCCGCCCCGACGGCGATGATTTCGGTCAGGCTGACCGTGCCGTCCGGCGACATTCCCGCCACGCTCTGCGGCCCCGGTTTCTGCAGATCGGAACAGGCGGCCACCGATACCAGCAGCGCGAGTAACAGCGACGCCAGTGACAGTGACACAGAGACAAGCCGGCGCAAGGATGCGGGCGAAACGGTGTTTTTCATGGTAGGTTTCTCCTGAAAGCTCCGGGTTAGCCTATCTTGTTCCGATCCGCAAACGTGTCCCCGGATCGGCCCCCAGGGCGTTGCGCAGCGCGGTCAGCAGCGCACCCACCGCCGGCACCGCCCGCGGCTCCCGCCCCGCCGCCGCCCGTTCGGGTGTCTGCAGGAACCACCGCACCGGGCGCAGATCGGCACCGGCACGGCGCACGAGGAACCGCTCCCCCCGCACGATCACCGCCAGGCCATCGTCCGCCGCTTCGACGCGGCCATCGATCTTCCACAGCGCCAGGCAGTCGAGCAGCAGCGCGCGCAGTTCCGCGTCGGTCAAAGGGCTGGGCCTAAAGCGCCGGGCCTAAAGCGCAGGGCCGGCCAGGATCTCGCTCGCCACCTTGCGGTGCTGCCACTGGCCGTCGGTCAAGGCGCCGTGGAAGGCGCCGTTCTCCATCACCACCTTGCCGCGCAAGATGGTCATGCTCGGCCAGGCGTCCATCCTGTGGCCTTCCCACGGGCTGTAATCGGTTTCGTGCAGGTCCTCTTTCTTCAGCACCCGCGCCAGCTTCGGATCCAGCACGCAGATATCCGCGTCCGATCCCGCCGCGATCGCGCCCTTGCGCGGATAGAGGCCCATGATCCTGGCCGCGTTGCTGGACACCAGGTCGACGAACTGGTTCAGCGAATAGCCGCGCTTGCCGACCATGTTCGAATACATCAGCGCCACCCGCGGCTCCACGCCGGCATTGCCGCCCGTGGTGTCGTCGATCCGCGCGCCCTGCAGCTTGGTCGCCAGGGTGCAGCAGATCTCGTCGGTGGCGATGGCGTTGATCGAGCCGTCCAGGGTTCCGGCCCACATCGCCGCCTGGTCCTCCGGTCCCTTCAGCGAGGGATAGGTGTGGTAGATCTGCCCGCCGGGACGTTTGTAGTCCTCGCTGGAATATAGCATGTACTGGTGCAGGCTCTCGCCGTAGATCGGCACGCCGCGCCGGCGCGCCTCGCGGATGGCGGAAACGCCGGTCGCGGCGCTGACATGCATCATGTACAGCGCCGTGCCCGGCACCTTCTCGGCCAGGCGGATCACCCGGCGGAACGACACGTCCTCGGACAGGGAGTTGTGCACCTCGGCCATGTTCTCGAAGCCGGTGCGGCCCTCGCGGATCAGCTTGCCATACATGTGCATGACGATGTCGTTGTCCTCGGAGTGGATCACCCCGAGGCCGCCGCTTTTCGCCAGCACCTGGAACACTTCCCAGATGTCGCCGAAATCCACCATCCGGCCCTTGCGGGAGGGGGTGATGTCGGTGGTGAAGATCTTCACCGTCGCATAGCCGGCCTGGATCGCCTCGGCGAGCTGCCCCGGCAGGTCGAGCGGCAGGTCGCCCTCCACCATGATGTGCTGGGCGTAGTCGCAGTAGCACTGGCCCTTCCAGTCGGCCTCGCGCATTTCCAGCGCGGTCTGCAGCTTCGGCGCCTGGTTGGCGCGGGAGAAGTCGATCATCGTCGTGGTGCCGCCGAACAGGGCGGCGCGGCTGACCACCGACGGCGGCGCGGTTTCTCCGGCCGAGCCGTCCGGGTTCGGCAGGAACCATTTGCAGTGGACATGCGGATCGATGCCGCCGGGCATGACGATCTTGCCGGTGGCGTCGATCACCCGCACCCCGGCCGGCACCGCCATGCTGCCCGGCGCCGCCACGGCGGCGATGCGCCCGCCGGAGATCAGGATGTCAAAGGCGCCCACGCCCTGCGGCGTCACCACCGTATCCCCGCGCACCACCAGATCGACCATCGGCTTCGTCTCCCGCTGCTGAGCGCCCATCGTTCCCCAGGCGGCGGGACCCGGCAAGCCCATTTCCGCGGCCATTGTTTGCCGCGCGAGCCGATTTCCGCCTAGAAGCCCCCCAAGGCCGCATCCCAGCGGTTGAGAGGGAGGTCCCGGGTGATCCGCATCGTCCAAGCCATGTCCGGCGCGAGAGTGAACGCATGAGCGTCGTGCATGACGCCGTGCTGGCCGATGTCGTGCCGTTGGATGTTCCCCACACCGGCGTGCTGGGCGTCCTGCAGCGGGCGATGAACGCCGTGAACGCCGCCCTGGCGGTATTTTCCGCCCTCGCCATCGGACTTGCCGGCCTGGTTCTGACCTGGGAGGTGTTCGGCCGCCATTTCTGGGGCTTCCCCAGCGACTGGCAGGACGAGTTCGCCGTGTTCCTGCTGATCGCCGCCACCTTCGCCTCCGCCGCCTGGACCCAGGCGCGCCGCGGCCATGTCGGGATCGAGGCGCTCGCCGCCATCCTGCCGCCGGGGGTCAACCGCGCCCGCCGCTTGCTGGCCGATCTGTGTGCCTGCCTGTTCTGCGGCTTCTTCACCTGGAAGACCTGGCAATTGCTGAACGAGGCGATCGAGGAGGGCACCACCAGTTCGTCGTCCTGGGCGCCGCCGCTGTGGATCCCCTATGCCGCCATGGCCATCGGCATGGCCCTGCTCACCGTGCAGCTGGCGTTGCAGGTGCTGGGCGCGCCCACCGTGTGGGGACGCCATAAATGAGCGTTTTGCAGGTCGGACTGGCCTATGGCGGCGCCACACTGCTGGCGCTGTTCTCCGGCATCCCCATCGCCTTCGCGCTGGGCGGCGTCGCCACGCTGTTCATGATGCTGTTCATGCCGTACGCGGCGCTCGATACCATCGCCCAGAATGTCTACGAGGAACTCTCCAGCATCACGCTGCTGACCATCCCGCTGTTCATCCTGAAGGGCGCGGCGATCGGCAAGTCCCGCGCCGGCAAGGATCTGTACGACGCGCTGCACACCTGGATGAACCGCGTGCCCGGCGGATTGGGCGTCGCGGTGGTGCTGGCCTGCGGCCTGTTCGCGGCGATGGCCGGGTCCAGCCCCGCCACCTGCTCGGCCATCGGCAGCTCCGGCATTCCGGAGATGCGCCGGCGCGGCTACTCGCCCGGCTTCGCCGCCGGGCTGGTCGCCGCCGGCGGCACGCTTGGCATCCTGCTGCCGCCGTCGATCGTGCTGATCCTATATGCCGTCGCCTCCGAGCAATCGCTCGGGCGGCTGTTCCTCGCCGGGCTCGGTCCGGGCGTGCTGCTGCTGGCGCTGTTCGCCGCTTTCGCGGTGTTCCAGTGGAAGCGCGAATACACCGCGGCGACGGCCATCGCCGCCGGCGGCGGCGAGCGCAGCGAGATCCTGCGGGCCGAAACCTTCACCATGCGCGACCGCATGGACGCGCTGCCCCGCGTGCTGCCGTTCCTGATCCTGCTCACCGGCGTGATGGTCGCGCTGTACGGCGGCTTCGCCACCCCGTCGGAAACCGCCGGGCTCGGCGCCGTGCTGGCGATGGTGCTGATCGCCATCGTCTATGGCGCCTGGCGGCTGGCCGACGTGAAGCCGATCTTCGCCGGCACGCTGGGCGAGGCGGGGATGCTGCTGATGATCATCGGCATGAGCCTGCTGTACAGCTACGTGATGAGCTTCCTGCACATCAGCCAGGGCGCGGCGCAGTGGATCGTGGCGCTGCATCTGTCGAAATACCTGCTGCTGGCGGCGGTGCTGTTCCTGGTCGTGGTGCTCGGCTTCTTCCTGCCGCCGGTGTCGATCATCCTGATGACCGCGCCGATCGTGCTGCCGCCGCTGCGCGCCGCCGGGTTCGACCTCGTTTGGTTCGGCGTGGTGATGGCCGTGGTGATGGAGATGGGGCTGATCCATCCGCCGGTCGGGCTGAACATCTTCGTCATCAACAGGATCGCGCCAGATATCGGCCTGGGTCCGATCATCCGGGGCACGCTGCCGTTCGTCGCGCTGATGGCCGTGGGCGTGGTGATCCTGTGCTTTGTTCCCGGCATCGCGCTGTGGCTGCCGAACCTTGTCTATAACCGCTGACCAGGAACGGCTGACTGGCAACCGCTGATTGGCAACCGCTGATTGGCAACCGCTGATTGGCCGGGCGGATAGTTTTTAACCTCTGTGAAACGCTTCACAGCCGAATCCCGTCATTCCTGGTGTCATGCCGCCCATTCGACGGCATGACCTCCAGGAAAGGCGAGTTTGAATATGGGCGGATTCGAGATAGCCAGGAATCTGGCGCTGGCCCTGCTGCTGTATGGTGCCGTTATGTATCTGTCCGGGGGCAGCCAGGCGCAACAGGATCTGCGCGACGCCAGGCTCGCCGCCAAGGACAGCGCCCCCGGTTCCACGGCCGCACCGAGCCGCCAGTAACCCGGGCGGCGCGTCAGCCCAGCCGTTCGGCGTGCGCCCGGTCCCAGTCGTTACGTTTCATGAAGCCCTGTTCCCTGGCGCAGGCGGCTTCGGTTTCGGCGATGATCTCGGCATCCGGCTTGTCCAGGTCCAGCGCATCGCCATGCGGCTGCGGCACGTGCCAGGGCGTATCCAGGAACGCCTCGATCGTGTTTCCCTCGGGATCGGGGAAATACACCGACCAGGCGTTGCCGTGGTTGACCGCGCGCAGCCCTTCCACGCCGTTGGCGCGGGCCCGGTCGCGGATTTCCCGCAGCACGGACAGGCTGTCGATCTTGAACGACATGTGGTTCACCGGGTTCAGCCGCGCGTCTTCCGGCCGGCCGCTCATCAGCACGACCTGGTGATGCGCTTCCGGGTTGCCGCTCATGAACACCATGTCGCAGTTGAGCCGGGCCGTATGGCCGCGATCGCTGACCTGTAGCCCCAGCACGTCGCCATAGAAGCGCTCCATGGCCGCAAGGTCGCGCACATGCAGCGCGACGTGGGAAAGCGTGGTGCGGATCGTCATAGATCAATCCCTCCTGTTTCCGGCGTCTGTCGATGCGGCGCCGTTCGGCCTTATTCTAACCGCTTCGGCACCATCAGCAATGCGGCGAGGGATGCCAGGCTCAGCCCGGCCGACAGCACCAGCACGCCGAGCCCCAGCCGGTCGAGCAGGTAGCCGAACAGCAGCGGGGCGCCGGCCTGCGCCACCCGCGCCGGCGCCGACAGGACACCGTTGCGCTGTCCGTAGCCCTCCGGCCCGAACAGCGCCAGCGGCAGCGTTCCCTTGGCGACGGTCAGCATACCGTTGCCGGCGCCGTGCAGCAGCGTGAACACCGCCGCCGCCGGCCCGCCGACAACGCCCAGAACCACCGCGCCGAGCGGATGCAGCACGCAGGCGATGCGTCCGGAAACCAGCGGATGGATGCGTCGCAGCAGGCCGAATTCGACCATCCGGGCCGCCACCTGCGCCGGCCCCACCAGCGCCCCGGCGGCGAT
>JBBIQA010000061.1:9001-21980 GCA_037442565.1 Rhodospirillales bacterium | reverse complement strand
AGAGGGATATTTTCCGTGACGGGGGCCGGCCATCCGGCCGGCGTTTGCCGTTGGTTTGCGCAATTCCCGCTCTGGATAAGGCCAGGTAGCGGAACCACGTCTTGCCCGCCTGTGCGGCCGGCCGGTTGAGGGAGTGGCGATGTATCGAGCAATTGCCCTGCCGGCGCAAGCAGGAAGGGTTGCAGGTCTGATACGCCGGTTGCCGGGGGAGTCAAGGGATGGCCGGTTGAATTCCTCGACCGGAAACCGTGTATCACACCAGTTCAACCCGAAGGAACCGCGATCCGACGGTGGATCGAGCCTTACCGGTTACATTCGCGCCATGGCCGGATAGTATTCGAGGTCAGATGCCTGAAGCTCCGCGATCAGCCGGTCCGGCAGATATCTGGCCTCGCTGTTGGTTTGGCCCTTCTTCGCCTCGTATTCGAACCGACAGTATTCATCGGTGGCGGCGCCCGGCACTCCGTAGGTGAAAAAAATCGACAGCTTGTCGGCCTTGCCCATCAAGCGCTGATAACGGGCCTTGATCGCGGCCGCCCCTACCTCACGGCGCAGCTTGCGACCGGCACGTAGCAGCAAGTTTTCAACCGGGTCGGCGAACTGGCCCGCGTGCGTGAGGCGTATATCGAAAAAGATCACGTCCCCGGCGTGGGTGCGAAGCGTTTCAACCAGGCCCGTGGTCAGGGATTTCGTGTGATGAGAACCGTTACGGACCGTCAGGCCATGGCGGATATCGTGATCTTGTAGATAGATCCCAGCCCGGTACACCCGGCAGTCCGAACGGGAAAAATAGTCTCCCGAGAAACACCCGCCCGCGCCTTCGCTGGTGTCCTTATGCCACCAACTCAGCATATTCATGTGTGCGTCGCAGTTGCCGGTGAAGACAAGGCGATCCTGACCGAAAAGCTCGCGGAAGGTCGCCAGGATAGCCGGGTGCGTGAATACCCAGCGGATCGCCGCGATTTCCACCGCCGCATTCGGCTGATGCTTGCCCAGTCCCTCGACAGTCCAGGATAGTTGGAAATGCTGTATGAGCGCATGTCGCAGGCGGGCGATTTCCTCGCCCGTCAGAATGTTTCGGGCGATCACGTAGCCGTCGCGTTCAATGCCTTCTTGCAGGCTCATGACCAATCCGACCCTCTGGGATTTGCTTCGCTTTCCACGCCTCGATCGCGCTATGGATCGTATCCAGGTGCTGAAGAGCGGTGTCGCGCCACGAAAAACCCTCCGCATGGCGTCGCGTCAAGGCACGATCCGGAGGCTGCGCCAGTAACCGGTGGACCCCCTCGGCGACTGCCTGCGCGCTGCGCTCGCGAAACAGAATTCCAGCATCCGGAGTGTTGACCACCTCGGGAGAACCCCAGATGGGCGTGGCGGCAACAGGCGTTCCGCATGCCATCGCCTCCAGCAGAACGTTCGCGATCCCCTCCCTGTCGGAGCAATTCACCAGGACATCCGCCGCCGCGAACAGCGGCGGCAGGTCACTTTGCGGCACGTGGCCAAGAAAATGCACCCGGTCTTGCAAGCACAGGTCTTGCACGAGCTGTCGAAGGGTTCGTTCATCCGGCCCGTCACCGACTATGAGCAAACGATGCCCGGGCAACAGCTCCATGGCCCGGATGACGAAGTCGTGGCCCTTGCGCGCGATCAGGTGGCCGACCGACAACAGCGTCGGACCTGCAAAACCCAGGCGCCGCCGTAAATCCACCCGATCCGCGACGGGGTGGAACAATTCCAGATCCACGCCATGCAGGATCACTCGCACCAGTGGCGGAGACACTCCGATGCGGACCAACTCGTCCTTCAGGGCCTGGCAGACCGCGGTTACATGGCCCGATCGTCGCGCCGCCCACAGGATCGCGGCACGCGGCAAGGGATGGTTCGGGAAGGCACTCACGTCGCTTCCGAAAGCGGTTAGCACGACAGGCCGGTGGAACAACAACCCCAGCAGGATCGCGGCGACGCCATCCGGATATAAATAATACGAGTCAATCAGGTCGAAATCGAAGCCCGACGATTTTATATCGTACAAATGCTTATACAGTGAAGATGCCATCAGAGCCGTAGACATATTCATCCCCACCTTTGGTATACAAAGATACCTCGGATGGGATACGGTAAACTCCTCGGGGGTTTCTAAATATGGGACACGAGCATAGACAGAATAGTTCCCGAACATCGGATGGTCTGACGGGAAATACGGTACTGGGGCGACAACGCGGATCTGCGCGCCGCCAATCCGAGCCAAATGCGACAGCCGGTGTTTCAAAAAAATTCCATGTCTGGGCTGTGCCGAGTTCGGAAAAAGTGTCGATAGAGCCAAAATTCTGACCGAACACATATGAGCCTACATTTTCCGAACGAAGGTCTCAGCTAATCATACGGTATTCTATCTCCGTGCGGAATGAAAGGGTATTCGGACCGATAGGTCATTGATCTGCGTCAAGATCGGGGGGTCCAGGGCTGCGATATTTAACCCGATGTCCAGGACAGGCGCCGAAACCGGCGCTACAGCTTCAGCCCATGGATCACACCCGGCGGATGTTCCAGGGAAACGCGCCGGTGGCCTCGATCAGGCCGGTCAGGTTCTTCCGGTACGCGGTGCGGATCTGGAACTGGCCGAGCGGCACGGTGGGCACGGCGGAGAACCCCTCCACCTGGATCTCGTCGGCCAGCCGGTTGCGTGATGCGTCGTCCGGCGCCGCCAGCCATTCCGCGGTCAGCTTCTCGATCTTGTCGTCGGAGAACCAGCCGAACCAGCCCGACGCGCCCTGGCCGCGCAGGATGGCGCTGATCACCGGCAGGCTGATCGCCCCGCTCGGCCACCAGGTGTGGAAGATCGACCAGCCGCCCTTGTCCAGCGGCTCCTTGCTGGCGCGCCGCTGCACCACCGAGCCCCAGTCGGTCGCCACCATCTCCACGTTCATGCCCATCCGCTTCAGCAGATCGTACGTCACGTCGCCCAGCGGCCCGATGGAGACGAAATCGGTCGGGTTGATGATCACCACCTTCTCGCCGGCATAGCCGGCTTCCTTCAGGGCCGCCTTCGCCGCCTCGATATTCCCCGGCATGGCGGAGGCACCGATCTCGCGCCCATACGGCGTGCCGCAGGGCAGCAGCGCCTTGCAGGTGCGGAACGCGGTGGGATCGTTGCCGGTGACCGCTTCCATGTAGTCGGTCTGGTTCACCGCCATCAGCACGGCGCGGCGGATGCGCACGTCGTTGAACGGCGCCAGCAGGTGGTTGAACCGCATCACGCCATTGAAGCCGGACGGGTTGGCGCTGCCGATGGCGATGCCGGGGTCCTTGCGCAGCAGCGGCACCAGATCGGCCTGCACCTGCTCGTACCAGTCGATCTCCCCGGCCTGCAGCGCCGCGGACGCGGTCGCGGAATCGGGGATGATCTTCCATTCCACCCGCTCGAAATGGGCCACCTTGCCGCCGGAGGTCGCTTCCGCCGGCTCCTGGCGCGGCACGTAGTTGGCATTGCGGGCATAGGCGACGGAAGCGCCGGGGACGAACTCGTCCTTCAGGAAGCGGAACGGGCCAGAGCCGACCGTCTCCGTGATCTGCTTGAACGGGTCGGTCTTGGCGACGCGCTCGGGCATCATGAAGGCGATGTTGGCGTCCGGCTTGGCGATCGCGTCGATCAGGATCGGCAGCTTCGATTTCAGCCTTATTCTGATGGTCCGGTCATCCTTTACGCCCCACTCGTCGACGAACGTGTTGATCGTCTGCCCGAGCGTGTCGCGCGCCGCCCAGCGGGCCAGGCTCGGGGCGCAGTCCTGCGCCCGCACCGCCTCGCCGTCGTGGAATTTCAGACCGTCGCGCAGCTTGATCTCATAGGTCCGGCCGTCGTCGGAAACCGTGTGGCCCTCCGCCATCTGCGGCTTCGGCTCACCTTTGGCATTGACGCCGAACAGCGTGTCGTAGACCGCCCAGGCATGGTTGGCGGTGACCGCGGCCGTGGTGAAGATCGGGTCGAGCAGCGTCAGGTTGGATTGCGGCACGAAGCGCAGCACCTTCGTGTCGGCGGATTGGGCGATGGCGAAGCGCGTCGGCAAGGCGGCAGCCGCGGCGCTGGCGCCAAGGAAGGTGCGGCGTTTCATTGTTCTGTGCCCCATGAAGGTCCCTGTTGGCACGAGGATGGCCGAACCGGTGGGTCATGCGCAACGGGAATCCTTGAGAATGTTCAGTCCGCCAGACGCTTGCGCACCTCGGCCAGCGCCGTCGCGAAAGCTGCGTCGGCGTCCATCGTCGTCGTGTCGAGCCGCACCGCGTCGGCCGCCGCCCGCAAGGGTGCCGCCGCCCGGGCCTGATCCGCGGCATCGCGGGCGCGCATGTCGGCCTCGACCGTCGCCAGATCCGCCGGCGTGCCCTTGGACCGCAATTCCAGCCAGCGGCGCCGGGCCCGTTCGGACAGGCTGGCGGTAACGAACAGCTTGGCCGGCGCGTCCGGGAAGATCACGGTGCCGATGTCGCGCCCGTCCAGCACCGCGCCGCGCTCGCGGCCGAAATTGCGCTGGAAATCGAGCAGCGCGGCACGTACGCCGGGCACCGAGGCCACTGAAGCCGCCGCGGCATCGGCGGCGGGCCCGCGCAGGTCGCCGCGCTCCAGATCCGCCGGCAGCAAGGCGCGCGCGGCGGCCTCGGCCGCCGCCGGATCGGCCGGATCGGCGCCCTGGTCCAGCACGCGCCGGCCGACGGCACGGTACAGCAACCCGGTATCCAGGTAGGGCAACCCCAGTTCGGCCGCCAACCGGCGTGCCAGCGTGCCCTTGCCCGCCGCCGCCGGCCCGTCGATCGCGATGATCCGGGGTGCGGCGCTCATGCCGGATCGAGCACCGCGCCGATGCCGGCCATCAGCCCGACGAAGCCGGTGAAACTCGTATCGATGAAGGCGCTGTCGTCCACCGACACCGGTGCCGCCGCCGCCTGGCCCAGCACCAGCGCGCTCATGGCGATGCGGTGGTCCATATGCGTCGCCACATGCCCGCCGCCGGCCGGCGGACCGCCGGTGCCGTGCACGATCAGGTCGTCGCCCTCGATCTCCACCCGCACGCCGTTCGCCGCCAGCATCGCGGCCGTGGCCGAAAGGCGGTCGCTCTCCTTCACCCGCAATTCCTTCAGCCCGCGCATCCGCGTGACGCCGGCGGCGCAGGACGCCAGCACGGCCAGGATCGGGTACTCGTCGATCATGCTCGGCGCCCGGCCCGGCGGCACGTCGATCGCCCGCAAAGCGCCGTGCGCCACCACCAGATCGCCCACCTTCTCGCCGCCCTCGGTGCGGCGGTTCTCCACCGCGATATCGGCGCCCATCTCCTGCAGGCACAGCAGCAGACCCGCCCGCAGCGGGTTCAGCCCCACCCCGTCGATCCGCAGCCGCGAACCCGGCACCAGCAGCGCCGCCGCCAGCGGAAATGCCGCCGAGGACACATCGCCCGGCACCGCCACATCCGCGCCGCGCAGTTCCGGCTGGCCGGCGAGCAGGATCACCCGCCCCTCGCCCTCGGTCTCCACCGTCACGCTGGCGCCGAAATGGCGCAGCATGTTCTCTGAATGGTCCCGCGTGGCTTCCGGCTCCTCCACCCGCGTGATCCCGCGCGCGTTCAGCCCGGCCAGCAGGATGGCCGACTTCACCTGGGCGGAGGCGACCGGCAGGCGATACTCCAGCGGCATCGCGTCCACCGCGCCCTCGATCGCCAGCGGCAGCCGCCCGCCCTCGCGGGAGGCGAAGCGCGCCCCGGTCGCCGACAAGGGATCGGTCACCCGGCGCATCGGCCGGCCGCGCAGGCTGGCATCGCCGGTCAGCACGGAGAAGATCGGATGGCTGGCCAGGATGCCGCACAGCAGCCGCGCCGCGGTGCCGGAATTGCCCATGTCCAGCACGTCCGCCGGCTCGGTCAGCCCGCCGATGCCCCGCCCGGCCACCGACCAGCGCCCGCCGCCATGGTTCACCACCTCCGCGCCCAAGGCGCGCATGGCGGCGGCGGTGCGCAGCACGTCCTCGCCTTCCAGCAGGCCGGTGATGCGGGTCTCGCCCACCGCCAGGGCACCGAACATCAGGGCGCGATGACTGATGGATTTATCGCCCGGCACAACGATCCGGCCGGTAAGCGGACCGGCGGGACGGCGGGCAACGAGCGGTCTGGTCTGGGGTCCGGCGTGGTCTGGGTGCATCTCGAAAGGTCCGAATGGGGTCCGCCGATTAGCATGGAGGGTGGCGGTTTGACAGGCTTCCGGCCACAGAACGCGCCATTGAGGGTTTGACACGGCCAGCCGGTGATGGCATGGCCGCCCGCTCCGCGGGTACCAAACCGCGACGTGCGATTGCTATCACCCGTATAGAATAAAGAGGCCACTCGATGGCGAAGCCAGAACTCGGCACCAAACGCGTCTGCGTCGCCTGCGGCGCCCGCTTCTACGATCTGACCAAAACTCCCGCGCTCTGCCCGAAATGCGGCACGGAGCAGCCGATCGAGGTGCCCCGCGCCCGCCGCGCCGGCGGCAACGTGGCCGAGGACAAGCGCATCAAGAAGCCCGTTCCCGCCCCCGGACTGGAGGACGCGGAGATCGAGGTGGAAGGCGTGGAGGAAGGCGAGGACGAGGACGTCCTGGAAGACACCTCCGACCTGGAAGACGACGCGGACGCGATCGGCGCCGATATCGTCGAGGTTGAACCGGACAACGACGACGTGGAACGCTAAATACTTCCACTCCCGGTCAACGGCGCGGCTTGACGCAGATCAATGCCGCGCCCGTAATCCGGCGCGATAGCTTTTCCCACCCTCAGAAGGAAGAGACCGCAATGAATGCGTCCGACATCATGACCCCGCGCGTCGTCACCGCCGGGCCGGATACGCCGATCGCCGAGCTGGTCTCCCTGATGCTGACCAACCGCATCAGCGCCGTGCCGATCGTGCAGGACGGCGCGCTTCTTGGCATCGTCTCCGAGGGCGACCTGATCCGCCGCGCCGAAACCGCGACCGAGCCGAAGCGCTCGCGCTGGCTGGAACTCGCCACCTCCGTCACCACGCTGGCGCATGACTACGCCAAATCGCACGGCCGCCGCGCCCGCGAGGTCATGACCGCCGACGTGATCTCGGTGGCCCCCGACGCCCCGATCGCCGACATCGCCGCGCTGCTCGAAAAGCACCACATCAAGCGCGTTCCGGTGGTCGATCAGGGCAAGCTGGTGGGCATCGTCAGCCGCTCCAACCTGCTGCAGGCGCTCGCCAGCCGGCTGACGGCGCCGCCAACCGACCGGTCCGATGACCGCACCATCCGCGCGGCGCTGTTCGCCGAGCTTGAAAAGCACAAATGGGCCGCCATGCCGAACGACGCCAACGTGGTGATCGAGGACGGCGTCGTGCATCTCTGGGGCATCATCCAGTCCGAGGAAGAGCGCAAGGCGATGATCGTGGCCGCGGAAAACATCCCCGGCGTGAAGCAGGTCGTCGATCACATGGGCTACCGCGTCTACACCGGGCTCTGAACACCATTCCCCGGCGCGTCTTGACAGAGGGGCGCCGGGGTTCCCACCCTCCCGACCTTCAATGGGGGGATACGATGAAACTGCTGTCGCCAGAGGCGGTCGAACAATACCGCCGTGAAGGCTGGTACGCGCCGGTCAGCGTGCTGTCACCGGCCGAGGCGAACGCGCTCCGCGGCAAGCTGGAAGCCTTCGAGGCCGGGGCCGGCGGTCTGAAAGGGCCGCTGCGGCACAAGACCCACCTGCTGTTCACATGGCTGGACGAACTCATCCGCCACCCAAGCATCCTCGACGCGGTGGAGGACGTGATCGGCCCCAACATCCTGTGCTGGGGCAGCAGCTTCTTCATCAAGGAACCGCGCAACCCCGGCTTCGTCTCCTGGCACCAGGATTCGACCTATTGGGGCCTCGATCCCGCCGATGTCATCACCGCCTGGATCGCCTTCTCCGACAGCAACGCCGCCAACGGCGCCATGCGCGTCATCCCCGGCACCCACGCGCTGGACCAGGTCGCCCACCGCGACACCTTCAACGCCGACAATTTGCTCAGCCGCGGCCAGGAGATCGAGGTGGCGGTGGACGAGCGCCAGGCGCAAATGCTGGAACTGAAGGCCGGCGAGATGTCGCTGCACCATGTCCGGCTGATCCACGGCTCGGACCCGAACCCGTCCGACACCCGGCGCATCGGCTTCGCGATCCGCTACATCCCCACCCATGTCCGCCAGGTCGCCGGCACGCACGACAGCGCCACCCTGGTCCGCGGTGTCGACAGCGAAGGCAACTTCGCCCCCGAGCAGGCGCCGAAATCGGACATGTCGGCCGAGGCCCAGGCGTTCCACGCCGAGGTCACCAACCAGCACGCCAACATCCTGATGCGCTCCACCAACCGCGCCATGCGTGCCTAATGCTGGGCGCGCCTGAGGCCGGCGAACAGCCTATCCGGCCGACAGGTCCCAAACCGGGTCCTTGAGCTTCGCCACGAACGCCGCGTGCGCCGCGCGCGCCGCCTCGCTCACCATCACCAGGCGCGGCGTGCGTGGCCCGGTGCGGCTGTAGGCGACGGACGAAAATCCTTCCTGCCCGTCCTCGGCCAGCAGCAGCCCGCGCTGACGCCCGCCCGTCAGCTCCACATACACTTCCGCCAGCAGCTTGCAGTCCAGCAGGGCGTTATGAGTGGTACGCGCGGACAGATCGATCTCGAACCGCCGGCACAGCGCATCCAGGCTGTTCGGCATGCCCGGGAACCGCTCCTTGGCCAGTGCCAGCGTGTCGATCATCCGCGCCCGGTCCAGCTTCGGCAGCCCCGCCCGCAGGAACTCGGCGTCCAGGAAGCCGAAATCGAACGGCGCGTTATGCGCGATCAGCCTGTCGTCGCGCAGGAACTCCAGCAGCTCCCCGGCGATGTCGGCAAAAACCGGCTTGCCCTCCACGTCCGCGCTGGTCATGCCGTGGATGCGGCTCGCATCGGCGGGAATGTCGCGCTGCGGGTCGATCACGCGGTGAAAGAACGCCCCGGTCGGCAGGTCATTGACCAGTTCCAGCCCGGCGAACTCGATCACCCGGTCGCCGGTCAGCGGATCGAGGCCGGTGGTCTCCGTATCGAACAGCACCGAACGGGTCATGCGTGCAAACTCCGGATCAACGGCAGCAGCTGGCGCAGCGTATGATAGCGCGACAGCCCGGTGCGAACCACGATATCGGCCCGCCGGCGCTTCTGCGCATCCGGCATCTGCCGCGCGATCACCGCCCGCACCTGCTCCGCCGACATGCGCCCGCGCCGCATCACCCGCTGCACCTGCACCGCAAGCGGCGCGGACACCACCAGCACGACATCGACCTCCTCGGCCATGCCCATCTCGATCAGCAGCGGATTGTCGATCACCACCGCTCTGGCTCCCACGCGCCGCGCGCGGGCAATGAAGCGGCGCACGTTGTCGCGCACCAGCGGATGCACGATCGCCTCCAGCCGGCGCAGATTCTCCGGCTGCTGCAGCACCGGGCGCAGCTTCACGCGGTCCACCGCGCCGTCCACCACCGAGCCGGGAAACGCCTGCCCGATCGGGCCGACCGCCCGTCCGCCCTTCACATACATCCGGTGCACGTCGGCATCCGCGTCGTAGACCGGGATGCGTGAGCGGCGGAACGCCTGCGCGGCAGTGGACTTGCCCATCCCGATCCCGCCGGTCAGACCGATCACCCTCATCCGTGCATCAGGTCCGAGGCGACGAAGCGGCGCAGTTCGTCGTCCACCACCGGGGTCACGCCGAACCAGGCGGCGAAGGACGGCACCGCCTGGTGCAGCAGCATGCCGAGCCCCTCCACCGGCCGCAGCCCGGCGGCGCGCGCCTGCGCCAGCAGCGGGGTTTCAAGCGGCACGTACACGATGTCGGCCACCGCCATGTTCCGCGGCGCGCGCGTCAGGTCCAGGCCCAGATCGCCCTCGCCATGCATGCCGAGGGACGTGCAGTTCACCACCAGGGCATGATCCGCGATCGCCGCCGCGCGCGCCTCCCAGGGGATGGTCCGCAGCCCCGGCAACTGCCGGGCCAGCGCTTCCGCCCGGTCCGGCGTGCGGTTCGCCAGCGTCACGCTCACGCCCAAATCCTGCAGCGCCGCGACGATCGCCCGCGCGCCGCCACCGGCACCCAGGATCAAGGCCGGACCCGCCACCGGATCGACACCGTGCGCCCGCAGATTGGCGACAAAGCCAAGCCCGTCGGTGTTGAAGCCGCTGATGCCCGCCTCGCCGAACACCAGCAGGTTCACGGCACCCGCCCGCTTCGCCGTGGCATCGACCACGTCGCAGATGTCGAACGCCGCCAGCTTGTGCGGAATGGTCACGTTGCCGCCGGCGAACCCGGCGGCCCGCAGGCCGCGCACCGCGGTCGCGAAATCCTGCGGCTGCACCGCGAACGGCACATAGGCGCCGTCGATGCCGTGCCGCTCCAGCCAGAACCCATGCAGCCGCGGCGAGCGCGAATGCGCCACCGGCCAGCCGAAAATACCGGCGATCCTCGCCTTGCCAGAAAGAATGGGCATTCCAGGGTCTCCTTCCTTGATCTTCGCGAAAGGACATGCCCCGAAACCGGCCGTTTCCGCTAGAGGCCCAGCACGCTCGGCCCCCCATCAAGCTCAGACCCAGGGGAAACCCCATGCGGGCCGCCGCGTCAGCTCTTCCGCAACGACCAATGCGCGGCGCAACGGGAGCCGCCAACATCTGCCTCCAGCTTGCCGTCGCGGATCATGCCCTTGAAGGTGATCGGATTGGGCTGGCCGCCCACCTTGCCGAACTGCATCCCCTCCTCGGTGACGGCAAACGATCCGTCACTGGCGATTGTCGCCCGCAGCGTCGCCTTGCTCCATACCGTGGTGATGACCCCGTCCTTCACCACGCGGCGGATATCGTCCCGGTTGAGGTTGTTGCAGTAACCGCTGTTGTTGTTCGCCGTCTCGCGCTGGGTGCCGACATAGGTTCCATCGAACGGGCTCGCAGCCAGCGTCGCGCCGGACGTCGTCAGCGGGCCCCCCATGAACAACGAGCCGGCCAGTGCCACATCCCGTAGCCTTGCCAGAATGACCATCTCATCCCTCCCCTGATCCGTCCGCCCGGCCCCCGGCGCGGCCCAGCCTCCGGCGCGAATGGATACGTTACGTTCTTTCCTCGATCCGTTCAATCGAATCCCTCCGTGCGGCCCCGCACTTTGACACGGCGCAGCCCCGGCGCTTTCCTGGCGCAAAGCAAGCAGGAGACATCCAGGATATGTCGGTTCAATCCGAGCGCCCATTAGAGGGCATCAAGGTCATCGCCCTCGAACACGCGCTGGCCGCCCCCCTCTGCACCCGTCACCTCGCCGACCTCGGCGCCGAGGTGATCAAGATCGAACGCCCCGGCGAAGGCGATTTCGCCCGCAGCTACGACAAATACGTCCTCGGCCAGGCCAGCTTCTTCGTCTGGCTCAGCCGCGCCAAGCGCAGCCTGACCCTGGATGTGAAGAACCCGGCCGCCAAGGAAATCTTCCACCGGCTGCTCTCGGACGCAGACGTGCTGGTCCAGAACATCGCCCCCGGCGCCGCCGCGCGCCTCGGCCTGTCCTACGAGGCGCTGGCGCCCACCCACCCCAAGCTCATCGTCTGCGACATCTCCGGCTACGGCGATACCGGCCCCTTCGCCGGGAAGAAGGCCTACGACCTGCTGATCCAGGCCGAAAGCGGCCTGATGAGCGTCACCGGCACCCCCGAAACCCCCTCCCGCGTCGGCATCTCCGCGGCCGACATCGCCACCGGCATGTACGCCCATTCCGGCATCCTCGCCGCCCTTGTGCGGCGCGGCCGCACCGGCCAGGGTGCGAACGTCAAGATCGCCATGCTGGACGCGCTGGCGGAGTGGATGACCTATCCGATCTACCGCCATGCCTACGACAACTCCTTTGTGCCCCGCTCGCCCTCCAGCCACCCGGCGCTGGCGCCCTACGGCGCGCACGACACCAAGGACGGCCAGGTCATCTTCGGCCTGCAGAACGAACGCGAATGGGCCACCTTCTGCGCCAAGGTGCTCGGCATGCCGGAACTCACCGCCGACCCGCGCTTCAACTCCAACACCCAGCGCGCCGCCCACCGGGCGGAAATCACCGCCATCATCGAGGCCTTCTTCGCCGACAAAACCTCCCTCGAGGTCGTCGCCCTGCTCGACGCGGCCGGCATCGCCAACGGCCGGCTGAACACCGCCAAGGAAGTCTGGGAACACCCGCAATTCACCGCCCGCGACCGCTGGCGCGACATCAACACCCCCGCCGGCCCGGTCAAGGCACTGCTGCCGCCCGTCACCTTCACCGATATCGAGGCCGTGATGGGCGACGTCCACGGCCTCGGCCAGGACACCGACGCCATCCTCGCCGAACTGCGCTACAGCCCCGACGAAATCGCCGCCCTGCACCGGAACGGCGCGGTATGACCGGCTTCGATCCCACCGAACACCGCATGGTCCCCACCCAGCGCTGGTTCGAGGATTTCACCCTCGGCGAGCGCTTCGTCCTGCCCAGCCGCACCATGACCGAGGCCGTCTTCCTCGCCTTCCAGGGCGCCTCCGGCGACAACCACCCGATCCACTACGACGTCGAATACTGCCGCGCCCGCGGCATGCCCCACCTGCTCGCGCACGGCTTCCAGGCCCTCATCCAAACCGCCCCCGGCGCCGGGATGTTCCCGTACATGGTCGAAGACAGCCTGGTCGGCTTCATCGAGCAATCCAGCCGCTTCCTGAAACCACTGTTTGCCAACGATACGATCTACCCGGCCCTGACCATCGACGAACTCTCGCCCAACCGAACCACCGGCGTCATCGGCTTCTCGACAACCATCCACAACCAACGCCACGAACTCATCCTCACCGGCCGCCAGCGGTACCTGGTCCGGATGCGGAAAGCGTAGGGGTTCGGGGGACTTTTGAAGAAAGAAGGCCAGGGGCTCTGCCCCTGGACCCCGCTAAGG
>JBBIQA010000061.1:0-8953 GCA_037442565.1 Rhodospirillales bacterium | reverse complement strand
CCTGGCACTCCCAAACAAATGGATGGATTCCAAAGGCGAGCCTTTGGCGGGGTCCAGGGGCAGCGCCCCCTGGCCTTGCTTCCTTCAACCCCCCCCCCCGAACACTACGCCTTCGGCAACCACACCACGAACCGCGCGCCGGTGATGGTGCCGGTGGGGTCGCGGCGGTTTTCGGCGGTGATGCGGCCTTTCAGGGCCTCGACGATTTGCCGGCTGATCGACAGGCCGAGGCCGGAGTGCTGGCCGAAATGTTCGCCTTTCGGGCGTTCGGAATAGAAGCGGTCGAAGATATGTTCCAGCCGGGCCTCGGGGATGCCGGGGCCGTCGTCTTCCACGCTGATTTCGATCACCGCCCCGGTTTCCTGTGCCCGCAGGCCGATCCGTCCGTTGGGCGGGGAGAAGCTTTGCGCGTTGCCGATAAGGTTGCGCAGCACCTGCACCAGCCGGTCCTCCACCGCCTGAACGAACAGGCCCTCGGGCGGCGCGTGCAGGTCGATCCGCGCATCGCCCTCGTGGCGGGTCGCCTCGTGGATTTCCGCCAGCAGGGTCAGGATCTTCGCCACATCCACCTTTTCCGTGGCGGTGCGCGACAGTTCGGCATCCACGCGCGATGCGTCGGAGATGTCGCTGATCAGCCGGTCCAGCCGGGTCACGTCCTCGCCGATGATACTGAGCAGGCGCTTCTGCTGCACCGGATCCTCGATCCGGCGCAGCGTCTCGATGGCGCTGCGCATGGAGGACAGCGGGTTCTTCAGTTCATGCGCGACATCGGCGGCGAAGCGCTCGATGGCGTCCATCCGCGCCCACAGCGCCCCGGCCGATTCCGACAGCGCCACGGCCAGCGCCCCCACTTCGTCGTGCCGGTGCAGCAGCGGGTCCGGCACGCTGCCCCCGCGCCCCTTGCCCTCGCGCATCTGCGCGGCGGCGCGGGCCAGGCGCAGGATCGGCCGGGCGATGGTGAGCGACAGGTACCAGGACAGCACCAGGGTCAGCACCAGGGCGATGCTGAACAGCGCCAGGATGGAGATGCGGATGCTCAACAGGCTGTCATCCACCTCCCGCGCCTCGCGCGTCAGCAGGATGATCCCGACATTGTGCCGGTTGCGCTCCACCGGCACGGAGACCGTGACCAGCAGCCGGTTGTCCTTGGTGCGCCTTATATAGGCCGGCATCTCGCGGTTCTGGTCGGACCCGGACAGGCGCAGTTCCTCCTTCACGTCCGGCGTCCAATCCAGCCCGGGGCCGCCCTGGCTCAGATCCACCACCAGCCGCGGCTCCACCCGGTGCGGCAGCAGCGCCAGGGCCTTGTCGTAGAGATACTCCATCGTTCCCAGCACCTCGCCGCGCTGCACCGCCGGCGGCAGCGGCTCGGAGGTGATGGCGCCGCCCGGCCCTTCGCGCACCCGGCTGTCGGCGATCACCTGGCCGTCCGGGGCATAGAGCTTCGCCTGCGCGTCCGGCGTCGGTTCGGTCAGCCGGCGCAGCAGGCGGCGGGCGAGTTCGGGCACCAGCACCGGGTTGTCGGGGCTGTCCTCCTTCACGGCACTTTCGCCGAGCGCCCCGGCATAGATCCGCGCCTGCTCGCGCAGCGCCGTGACCGTCGCCTGCAGCAGGCCGTTCTGGTACTGGTCCAGATACAGCAGGGTCGCCACCAGCAGCGCCAGCGGCAGGGCGTTCACCAGCAGGATGCGCCGCAGCAGCGGCGAGACCAGGCGCTGGCGGAAGCGTTTGTCCACCGCCCCGTCCGGGCTCAGCGCGCCCAGATTGGTCCCGTCAGGCATGGAAGCGGCCGGTCGGGGGCATCATTGCTCCTTGTAGCGGTAGCCGATGCCGTACAGCGTTTCGATATGGTCGAACTCCTCGTCGATCTGGCGGAACTTCTTGCGCACCCGCTTGACGTGGCTGTCGATGGTGCGGTCGTCCACATAGATGTTCTCGCCATACGCGGCATCGATCAGCTGGTCGCGCGACTTCACCATGCCGGGCCGGGTGGCCAGCGCCTTCACCAGCAGGAACTCGGTGACGGTCAGCTGGATGTCGCGGCCCTTCCAGATGCATTGGTGCTTGGTCTCGTCCAGTGTCAGCTCCCCGCGCACGATCACCCCGCCGGGCGCGGCGCCGGAGCCCTCGGCCTTGCTCGCCTCGTTGCGGCGCAGCAGGGCGCGGATGCGCTCCAGCAGCAGGCGCTGGCTGAACGGCTTGGTGATGTAGTCGTCCGCCCCCAGGCGCAGGCCCATCAGCTGGTCCACCTCCTCATCCTTGGAGGTCAGGAAGATCACCGGCATGGCCGAGCGCGCGCGCAGCCGCTGCAGCAGCTCCATGCCGTCCATGCGCGGCATCTTGATATCCAGCACCGCCAGATCCGCCGGCCGCGCCGCCAGGCCGTGCAGCGCGCTTTCGCCGTCGGTGTAGGTGCGCACCAGGAAGCCTTCCTGCTCCAGGGTCATCGCCACGCTGGTAAGGATATTGCGGTCATCGTCGACGAGCGCGATGGTCTGTTTCATGGTTCGGTCCTTGTTGGAACAGCCGCATCGGGACTCTCCGACGCACGGAAAACACGATGGCGGCCAATTATGGCCTATTCGGGACGAGGGGTGAACGGAATATGGCAAACACGGACAATGCGACGACGCCGGCCGATCTGCCGGCCGGTCTCCAGGCCCGCCGCCTGCTGCGGGCGGCGCGCTCCGCCAGCCTGGCGACGCTCGGCGCCTCGCAGGACGGCGGCCAGCCCTTCGCGACCCTGGTCACCCCGGCGATCGCCGGCGATGGCGCGATCGTGCTGCTGCTGTCGGACCTGTCCGAGCACACCCGCCACCTCCGTGCCGAGCCGCGCTGCTCGCTGCTGGTCGTGGGCGCCGCCGAAAGCGCCAATCCGCAGACCGCCCCGCGCCTGACCGTGACCGGCCTCGCCGCGGTATCCGACGCGCCGGCGGACCGGGCGCGCTACCTGGCGGTGCATCCCTACGCCGCGCTGTACGCCGATTTCGGCGATTTCCACCTTTGGCGCGTCGAACCGCGCGGCGGCCTGCTGGTCGGCGGCTTCGCCCGCGCCACAAGGCTGCGCGTGCCGGACCTGATCCCCACCCCAGAGGCAGCCGCCGCCATCGAAGCGGCCGCGGCGTCCATTCTGTCGCACTGCAACAACGACCACGCCGACGCCATGGCCGCCATCGGCCAGGCCGCATCGGGGCGGGCAGGGGCGTGGTGCATGGTAACGGTGGATACCGACGGCTTCGACCTCGCGCTTGACCAAATCACGCTGCGGATCGATTTCTCCGCCCCGGTTGCCGACAGCGGCGCGGTGCGAAGCGAATTGGTCCGCCTGGCCCAGTCATCGCGCCAAATTGCCGGGCATCCCGGAGCAACCGGCTAGACCGACCGGCTGTCAGTCCGTAAAACGATGGGGAAACGTCTAAACAGCGCCAACCGAGCGCTCGAGAAGCAGGAGCCTGCCTTGCCCACACACGCTGCGACCCTCTCCGCTGCGGCAACACCCGCTCCGGCTATTGGCCGAAGCGCCCTGGACGGCACCGGCGTTACCGCCTCCCGTCCGGTCTACGCCAACCTGACCGCCCCGGGCCTGGTCGCGGAATCGCTGCGCCGCCACGAAGGCCGGCTTTCCGCCGACGGCGCGGTAATGGTCAATACCGGCGTGCACACCGGGCGCTCCGTGCAGGACAAGTTCGTGGTGGACGAACCCGCCACTACCGCCGATGTCTGGTGGGGCAAGATCAACAAGAAGCTGGCGCCGGAGAAATTCTCGGTCCTGAAGACCCGCGTGCAGGCCTATCTGCAGGGCCAGGAACTGTTCATCCAGGATCTGTATGCCGGCGCCGACCCCGCCCACCGCGTACGCGTGCGGCTGGTCACCACCACCGCCTGGCACGCGCTGTTCGCGCGCAATATGTTCATCCGCCCGCCACAGGAAGCGCTGGACGATTTCGAGCCCGACTACGTCATCCTGCACGCGCCCTATTTTCAGGCCGACCCGGACATCGACGGCGTGCGCACCTCCACCGCGATCGCGCTGTCGTTCGACCAGAAGCTGATTGTGATCGCCGGCACCGAATATGCCGGCGAGATCAAGAAATCGATCTTCACCGTGATGAACTGGAAGCTGCCGGCCGAGGCCGTGCTGCCGATGCATTGCAGCGCCAATATCGGCAAATCCGGCGACGTCGCGCTGTTCTTCGGCCTGTCCGGCACCGGCAAGACCACCCTGTCGTCAGACCCCGCCCGCCCGCTGATCGGCGATGACGAGCACGGCTGGGGCGAGAACGGCGTCTTCAACTTCGAGGGCGGCTGCTACGCCAAGGTGATCAATCTGTCCCAGGAGGCCGAGCCCGAGATCTGGGCCGCCAGCCACCGCTTCGGCGCGGTGCTGGAAAACGTGGTGGCCGACGAGCACGGAAGGCTGGACCTGAGCAACAAATCCCTCACCGAGAACACCCGTTCCTGCTACCCGATCGAATACATCCCCAACGCCGAGCTTTCCGGGCGCGGCGGCCAGCCCCGCAACGTGGTCATGCTCACGGCCGACGCCTTCGGCGTGCTGCCGCCGATCAGCAAGCTCACCCCCGCCCAGGCGATGTACCACTTCCTGTCCGGCTACACCGCCCGCGTCGCCGGCACCGAAAAGGGCCTCGGCGCCGAGCCGCAGGCCACGTTCTCCACCTGCTTCGGCGCCCCCTTCCTGCCGCGCCGGCCGGAAGTCTATGGCCAGATGCTCTCCGAATTGATCGCCAGGCACGGCGCCGATTGCTGGCTGGTCAACACCGGCTGGTCCGGCGGCCAGTACGGCGTCGGCAGCCGCATGGCCATCCGCCATACCCGCGCCCTGCTGCGCGCGGCACTGGACGGCAGCCTGGCCAAGGTCGAGTTCAAGCGCGACCCGTTCTTCGGCCTGATGATCCCCACCCACGTGCCGGGAATCCCCGACGATGTCCTCGACCCCCGCCAGTCCTGGGCCGACAAAGCCGCCTATGACCGCATGGCGAACGAACTCGTCACCCAGTTCGAGGAAAACTTCGCCTCGTTCGAACCCGGCGTCGGCGCCGACGTCAAAGCCGTCGCCATCCGGGCCGCGGCCTGAGCCAGCAAGGCCAAGGGGCTCTGCCCCTTGGAACCCCGCCAGGGGACAGTCGTCCCCTGGACCCCTCGGACGGGTTTGTTGAAGCGGGGGCGCAACCGACGGAACGGCGGCAGCCGCTACGGCATGCCCCCGCTTCAACAAACCCCATTCAATGGGATGCAAGGGACAAGTCCCTTGCTGGGGGTCCAGGGGGCAAAGCCCCCTGGCCTTACTGACTCCGACCCCTGGGCAGGAAGGTCCCGGTGCCCTTGGGGGCGACCAGGCGGCCGTCCTGGACGACCATTTGGCCGCGGACCAGGGTGGCGATCGGCCAGCCGGTGACTTCGATCCCTTCGTAGGGCGTGTAGTCGCTGCCGTCGTGCAGGTCGGCGTGGCGGATGGTTCGGGTGATCGTGGGGTCCCAGATCGCCAGGTCGGCGTCCGCACCTATGGCGATGCTGCCCTTGCGCGGATACAGGCCATAGGCCTTGGCGTGGTTGGTCGCGGTAAGCGCCACGAAGCGCGGCAGGTCGATCCGCTTTTTCATCACGCCTTCGGAAAACAGGATCGGCAGCCGGGTTTCCACGCCGGGGATACCGTTCGGCACCCAGCGGAAGCTGGTGCGGCCCTTCGGCACCAGCTTGCCCTTTTCGTCATTGTAGCGGAACGGGCAGTGGTCGGAGGAATAGAAGTCGAACATGCCGTTCTCGATGCCGGACCAGCAGGCATCCTGGCTGGCCTTGTCGCGCGGCGGCGGGCTGCAGACGTATTTCGCCCCCTCCATGTTCAGGCCTTCCAAATCCTTCGCGGTCAGCACCAGATACTGCGGGCAGGTTTCCGCCAGCACCTTCAGGCCGCGCGCGCGGGCACGCTGGATTTCCTCCATGGCGGCACCGTTGGAGACATGCACGATCACCACCGGCACATCCACCACCTCGGCCAGCGTGATGGCGCGGTGCGTGGCCTCGCGTTCGGCCGGGATCGGGCGCGATGTGGCGTGGAAATGCGGCGCGGTATGGCCCTCGCGTTCCAGCTTGTCGGTCAGGAAGCGGATGATGTCGTAGTTCTCCGCATGCACCATCACCAGCGCGCCGGTTTCCCGCGCAACGGTCATCACCTTCAGGATCTGCTCGTCGGTCAGCGCCAGGCCCTCATAGGTCATGAAGACCTTGAACGACGAATAGCCATCCTTGATCAGCGCCGGCAGCTCCTGGCCCAGCACCGCGGGCGTGGGATCGGAGATGATCAGATGGAAGCCGTAATCGGTGTAGCATTCGCCATCCGCCTTGGCGTGGTAGCCCCGCACCGCCTCGCGCAGCGTCTGGCCGCCTTCCTGCAGGCAGAACGGCAGGATGGTGGTGTTGCCGCCGAAGGCCGCCGAGCGGCTGCCGCTTTCGAAATCGTCGGACTGCACGACATCCGGGCCGCTGGGCTGGGCGATGTGCACATGGCTGTCGATCCCGCCGGGCAGCACCAGCTTGCCGGTCGCGTCCACCACCTGATCGGCGCTGCCGAGGTCCTCGCCCAGGCTGACGATGCGCCCGCCGCGCACGCCGATATCGCAGGCCACGACGTCCGAACCCGCCACCACGGTGCCGCCGCGCACGATCAGATCGAATGAAGCCATGTTGGTCCCCCTGCTGTTTCCGGCTGATTGGTTCGCAATGATCGCGGTCAGTCCCGATGCTCGATGCGCGCGGCCAGCGCCGGTGCCAGGCCGATCGTGTCCTTCGCCGCCGGCCGACGGAAGGTGCCGGCCGTGGCCTTGCGCGGCTTCAGCGTCACCAGCGCCTCGATCTGTTTCACCGCGGCGGCAACCGGGTCCAGCACCGGCACCGGTATCCGGTCCGCCACCTGCCCGGCCAATCCGGCCAGCGGCGCGCCGCCCAGGATCACCACGTCGGCGCCGTCCTCGCTCACCGCGCGGTTGGCGAGGTCCACCAGCAGCGCCTCCTTCTCCGCCTGCACGCCGGAGATGGACCGAAACGCGCCATCGAGCATGCGAATGCCCGCCAGCCGTCCGGCCAGGCCGTGCTGCTCCACGCATTCCTGGTACCAGGGGCCGAGCGCGGTGGCGAAGGTAACGATGGCGAAGCGC
Organism: Rhodospirillales bacterium; assembly: GCA_037442565.1. Taxonomy (GTDB): domain Bacteria; phylum Pseudomonadota; class Alphaproteobacteria; order Acetobacterales; family Acetobacteraceae; genus PALSA-911. Next base: position 1,781 of record JBBIQA010000061.1, on the reverse strand, counting down.
CGGCCGAGCATGCACGCGGTCAGCATCGCCGCCTCCGCCATGCCGATGACCGGAATGTCGAACAATTCCCGCGCGCCCATCAGCCCTGGATCGCCAAAGGCCGCGATGATGGCGCCATCCACGCCGCGATGATGCTCCGCCAGCATCTCCAGCGCCACGGCGCCGCCGATCTGCGCCTCCGCCCGCGTGGCGATATAGGGCACGCCGCGCGGCGCGGTCAGCGGCACCAGTTCCGTGCCCGCGGCCGCCGCACCCTTGCCCGCCGCCAGCAGCAGATCGGTGACGGCCGAAGTGGTATTGGGGTTCAGCAGCAGGATTCGCATGTTTTTCCAATTCTCCGTGGCCCCCAGCCTTGCAGGGCTTGCCCCATTCCTGCAATCGGGTTCGTTGGCGAGGCACGAAAGGACCGAACGATGACAATCCGCACACGCCTGGGAATGCTGACCCCTTCCTCCAACACCGTGCTGGAACCGGTCACCTACGCCATGCTGGCGGGCCTGCCAGACATCACCGCCCATTTCGGCCGTTTCAAGGTGACCGAGATCGCCCTGTCCGACCAGGCGCTCGGCCAGTTCGACGACAGCCAGATCCTCCGCGCCGCCGAGCTGCTGGCGCATGCCAAGGTAGACACGATCGCCTGGAACGGCACCTCCGCCGCCTGGATCGGCTTCGACAGCGATGAACGCCTGTGCGAACGCATCACCGCCGCCACCGGCATCCCCGCCTGCACCACGGTGCTGGCGTATCGCGAAATCTTCCGCCGCCAGGGCATCAAGCGCGTCGGACTGGTCAGTCCCTATACCGACGACGTGCAACGCCGCATCCAGGCAAACTGGGGCGCGGCCGGGTTCGATTGCACGGCGGAACGGCATCTGGGGATTACGGATAATTTCTCGTTTGCCGGGATTTCCGGGGAAACCATCGATGGGATGATCCGAGAGGTTGTCGCGGAGGGCTGCGACGCAGTGGTGGTGCTATGCACCAATATGAACGGGGCACGCATCGGCGCGGAGCTGGAAGCGGCGCTTGGCGTGCCGGTTTATGATTCTGTTGCCGTAACTTTGTGGAAGTCCCTGGCCGCCGCTGGAGCCGATCCGGCTGCCGTACAGGGTTGGGGCGGCGTGTTCCAGGCCGCCTGAACCAAGGGATTCCATCCGGCGCATCGTCAGCGCCGCACCAGGGCAGACCGGTTCGACCGCCGCACCTCCCAGCCAAGCCGCTCCAACTCCGGCGTTTCCTCCTCGGTTTGCGGATAGCCGAGGCAGAAATAGCCGATGAAAATCCACTCCGCCGGCACCTGCAGCACCGCCTTGATCGTCTCCGGATCGAGGATCGACACCCAGCCCACCCCAAGCCCAGCCGCCCGTGCCGCGAGCCAGAGCGTGTGCACCGCCATCACCGCCGAATAGGCAGTGGTCTCCGGCATCGTTTCGCGCCCCAGACCGTGCCCCTGACGCGGGTCGGGCTCGGCGAACACCGCGAGGTGACAGGGCGCCTCATCCAGGCCCGCGAGTTTCAGGCGGGCATAGCTGGCCGCTCGCTGGGTATCCTGGCTGGCAAGGGCCGCCGCGTTGCACGCCTCGAAACTGGCCCGCACGGCGGCACGGCGGGCTGGATCATCGACCAGAACCCACCGCCACGGCTGGCTCAATCCCACGGACGGAGCCAGGTCCGCCATGTCCAGCAGCCGGTCCAGCAGAACGGCGGGCACAGGCTCGGGACGAAACCGGCGAACGTCCCGCCGCCAGCGGAACAGCTCGAAAAGCTGCGCGCCAAAGGCC
>JBBIQA010000060.1:0-22023 GCA_037442565.1 Rhodospirillales bacterium | reverse complement strand
AGGGGATAGCTTATCTTCGCCGCCAACCTGTCCAAACGAATGGGGCCACCTCTGGTGCACGCGGCCAGCATGAACAGGCGGCATGCCAGCGCATCCGCTTCGAAGCGATCCATCAGAAGCCACAGAGGCAATGACTTTATGCAGACGATCACGCGGCGGCCGACGATCTCAGCGTCTTCGACATGTGCGACCGGCGGGTCGTAGAGGGTAGATCGCGGCACGCCCATTAGCCGGCATACCTGCGTGACCGAGAGGCCGTGGGGCTGGCAACGATGGCCTTCATCCTCTGAAAGCCCTGCACAAACGGTCAATTCAAAAGCCTCTACCTCTCCACGCCCAGGGGCGCAGTCCATTTGGAGGGTATTCCGGTTGGTCCGCGACTTGCTGCGTATTTCCGAGCACCTGTGGGAAGCGGGCGCTTCTAGGGCGGGAGAGAGAGCTGTCAGCAGCGGACCCCATTGACCGTAACTTGATTAGCGACGCAATCGTGCAGCACCTTATTACCCATTCCGGCGCGAAGGACAGCGTGCGGGGTGTGGTGGAATGGTGCCGCGCCGGGCTCGGCTTCGCGCCGCCGGAGGCGCTGGTGCTGGAAATCCTTGTGGAATTGGAGCCGTTGGGACATGTCACCAGTTCTTTTCTGGTGGATGGAACGCGCATCTACCACGCTCCTGCCCTCAGCAGGTAACCACCGTTTGCGCCTCACCGGCTTCCTGCTCTGGTGATATCCCTCCTCTGACAAGCTTTGGCCTATCCACACGACAAAGCGTGCACGGTCGTTTTTGGGTCGGAGTCGACCCAGGTCAAGATTGACCCGGCGGGTCATAACGGACCCACTGATCCGCTGCACTCGCATCGTTATTGCCAGGGAAACGTTGGGGTTTGGGGCGGCTATTGTTCCCGATGCTTCTGGCACGCATTTTGCCCTCGTATATTCGCAATGATCGAATTCCTCGACAAAATGCTCGCGCAGGTTATCCACGATCAGGTGGACAGCACGTTGTTCATCGGCTCCCAGCCGCCCGACGATGACTGGCGGACCAAGGCCATCCCGGGCAATACCACTGCCGTCAATATCTACCTGACGGAGTTGCGCGAAAACCGTCGGCTACGCAGCAACGAGCGGATACGCTCGACCTTCAACGGCGACATCTCCGAGCAGATGGCGTCGCGTAGGATCGACTGCCACTACCTGATCACCGCCTGGAGTCCGTCGCAGGTCGATCCCACGCTGGACGAGCATGCCCTGCTGCACGCCATCGCCAGCGCGTTCGCCAATGCCGATCCGCTGCTGGCCCCTGACATTTTCGCGAGTTCGGGCATCCCCCCGGGACTTCCTCCGGTGCTGCTTGAGTATCCGCTGCCCGTCACACTGTTGCCTGTCGAAGGGTTCCACAAATACGCCGAGTTCTGGGGCACGATGGGCCGGCATCACCAGCCCTGGAAGCCTGCGGTCTACATGATCGCCACGTTGCCGATGATGCTGGCGGCGCACCAGACCGGAGCGATGGTTACCACCGCAATGGCCGACTTCCTGCAGGCCGGGGCATCCTCCAGCAACGAGTTCCTCAGCGATATCGGCGGCACCGTGCGCGACTCGCAAGTACCGCCGCAGCTCGTGAAGTTGGCCTGGGTCGAGCTGCTCACCTTCGCCGGCGTGCGGCTGCAGCTTGCCAACACCGATACCAATGGACGCTTCGTGTTCACCGGCGTTCCCTCGGCCAGCTACCTGCTTCGCGTGACCGGCGCCGGCGCGGGCCCGGCCACGCGCGCCGTCGATGTGCCATCGCCAACCGGCGAATACGATCTGCAGCTTTGAACGAGAAGGACGGCCTCCATGTCAGTGACGGTCTCGTATCCCGGCGTCTATATCGAGGAATTCGCTCCCGCGGCGCCGATCCAGGGGGTCAGCACCAGCACGCCGGCGTTTATCGGCGTCGCTGCCAGCGGGGCGCTGCGGCGGCCCACGCTGCTGACCAGTTGGGACCAGTTCCAGAGTGTGTTCGGCAAGCTGCCGGTGGCAGGGTTCTTTCTTTATTACGCGGTGCGCGGCTTCTTTGAAAACCAGGGCCAGGTCTGCTACGTCGTGCGGGCCAGCAACGGCCAGTATGGCACACTGGATGTCACCACCCGTGTCGGCGGCCTGGCGTTGTTCACGGTCTCGGCGAGTCAGCCCGGGGCGATTGCGATCAGCGTGACCATCGCCGACAGCCCCGTGATCGCCTCGGCGACCACCAGCCTGTACCAGCCCACGGGCAGCACGACGGCCGCCGCAGCCATCGGTGACCGGCAGGTTTCGCTGAGCCTGACGGACGGCGCCAAATTCAGGCCGGGCGATACCATCACCCTCGCCGCCCTCGGCGAGAGCCCGATGATCCTGCGCATCAGCCGCACGCCCACCGCCGCGGTGCTGCAGTTGAACACGGGCCTGGCGAATGCCTATGCCGCCACGACGGCGGTGCGCCTGGCCAACGCGCAGCCGGGCAACACCGTGTTCCGCATCACCTCCACAGTTCCGATCGCCGCGGGCAGCCTGGTGGCGGGCACGATGCTGACCATCACCCAGGGCGCCAACCACGGCACCCAGATCGTCTCCGGTGTGCAGACCGAGCAGCTGGGCGGCGGTACTGTCACCTACCGCGTCACGTTGCAGCAGGGCCTGGGCTTCCCCATCGACATGACGACCGCGGCCTCGGTGAACTCGGAGGAGTTCAGCCTGACGGTGACGCAGGGCGCGGCCACGCAGGTCTATGACCACCTCGCGCTCGATGGCGCGCATCCGCGCAACTATCTCGCGATCGTCAACAACGATCCAACGGCGGTGATCACCATCGCGGCGCAGGAACCACCGCCTCCGGTGCCGATGCCCGGCAACATGCCGGCTCCGACCGGCGGCGCGGTGGCCCTGGCCGGCGGCACGGCGGAGGATCTGACGACGATCACGGACCAGGATTTCGTCGATGCGCTGGATACGCTGCAGAACCTGAACGACGTCAACATGATCGCCATGCCGGACCGCACGACGGCCACGGTGCAACAGGCGGTGATCGCCCAATGCGAGCTCCATGCGGACCGCTTCGGCGTGCTGGACAGCCAGCCGGGGCTGGACCCGTTCGATCCGTCCGCGGGGCTGCCGTTCCAGCGCGCCGGCCTCGATTCCACGCGCGGCTACGCGGCGCTGTACTATCCCTGGCTTCGGGTGCCGCCGGCCGGAAGCGGCGATCCGGTGCTGGTGCCGCCCTCCGGGCATGTCTGCGGCATCTTCGCGCGCAGCGACAATTCGCGCGGCGTGTTCAAGGCGCCGGCGAACGAAATCGTCAATGGCGCGCTGGGTCTGGAGCGCGTGCTCAGCGACATCGACCAGGGCATCCTCAACCCGGCCGGGATCAATGCGCTGCGGGTGTTCCAGACCGGCGGCCGGCCGGTGCTGTACGGGGCGCGCACCACCGCGACCGACGCCAATTGGCAATACGTCAATATACGCCGGCTATTTATCTATCTGGAGAAATCGATCCAGGAGGGCATTCGCTGGGCGGTGTTCGAGCCGAACAACACGCAGCTCTGGGCCAAGCTGAACCGGGCCATCAGCAGCTTCCTGAACCAGCAATGGCGCGACGGCGCGCTGTTCGGCAACAAGGCGACCGATGCGTATTACGTGCGCATCGACGACGCACTCAATCCTTTTTCCGAACAGCAGCTGGGGCGCCTGCATATCGAGATCGGCGTGCGGCCGAGCTATCCCGCCGAGTTCATCATCGTCCGCATCGGCATCTGGGCGGGCGGCTCCGATGTCAGCGAAAGCTGAACCAGTACAGGAAAGACGCTCATGGCAATCTCCGATCCCTATGCCAACTTCAGCTTTCTGGTCGAGATCGACGGCATTGTCCGTGCCGCGTTCCACGAGGTAAGCGGGCTCGATTCCAATGTCGAAATCATCGAGCACCGGGAGGGCAACGACCTGGTGATGCGGAAATATCCCGGCCAGGTGAAATACTCGAACATCACGCTGCGCTGGGGCTTGGCCGACGATACCGACCTCTATCGCTGGCATATGCAGTGGGTCACCGGCGATCCGGCAGCGACGCGCAAGACCGGTTCGGTCGTGCTGTACGACCGGCAGGGAAAGACCGAGAAGGCACGCTGGAACTTCGTGAACGCCTGGCCCTGCCGATACACCGCGCCGAGCCTGAATGCCGAGGGCAACGATATCGCCATCGAGACTCTGGAATTCGCCCATGAGGGCGTGCAGCGCGCCTGAGGCTGGCCATGAAGGGCCCATGAACGGAGTGTCCGATGTTCAAGACCGAGTTCGATTTCCGGCTGCCCTGCGGCTATCTCGACGAGGAGGGCGAACTGCACCGCGACGGCGTGATGCGGCGTGCGACGGCGGCCGACGAGATCCTGCCGCTGCGCGACCCGCGCGTGACGAAGAACCAGGCCTATCTGGCGGTTATCCTGCTGTCGCGTGTGGTCACGCGCCTGGGTAGCGTGCCGATGATCAATCCCAAGGTCATCGAGGGCCTGTTCGCCACCGACATGGCGTACCTGCAGGAACTGTACAACCGGATCAACCAGCTGGACGAGGCGCACGACGCCGTCACCTGTCCGCAATGCCAGCATTCGTTCCGGATGGAGACTGCCGCTCCGGGGGAATTCTAGGCTACCCCCTCGACCAGATCGGTGAGGAGGTAGCCTTCATTTCCTATTATTTCCACTGGCCACAGGCCGAGATCATGCAGATGGAACACGCCGACCGCCGCGACTGGGTCTCCCGCATTTCCCAACTGAACCGGAGGGAGAGCGGTGAGCACGACGCGTGATATCCTGGTAACACGCCCCTGGCGGATGACGCGCCTCTTGCAGCGCCGGGGATCGCACGCCGCCGAATTCGCCGCGGCGGTTCTGGCCCGCCACGGGCGCGGCATCATCACGTTGTTCGCCCAGGAACGGGTGATGCGCCGGCCGGCCGCGCATCCTGTCACGGTGCAGCATTTCCATCAGGGCGGCGGCATCACCGTGCTGCCGCAATTTGCCATCCGTCTGAGCCCGGCCGTGAGCATGCAGGCGGCGGCTGCCGCATCGCAGCCCTGGCAACCGGTCGCGGCGGCCGGCGCGGCGCCGGCGGAACGCGTGGTGACGCGCCAAGCCCTCGTACAGCGGCTGCTGGCGCGGGAGCGGCGGGTGCAGACCACGACGACGATGCGGGAGGTGCTGCGCGATATCGTCGCCTCGCCGCCGGCGCGCGAGGGCTTTGCGGGTCGGCCTCTGCCGGTGCGGGCGAAGCCGGTGGAGATGGTCGTGCATCGCGCCCGGGCGCCGATCGCCGCACCGCCGCCGGCCCGCGGCATGGCAACGGCGTCTTTCGATGCGGTTGAAAGGATCGCGCCGCCGCCCGCCAGCCATGCCGGCAGCGGCGGCACGGCGTTGCCGCTGAGCGCCGTGGAACTCGGGCGCGTGACGGACCACGTGGTGCGTGCCATCGACCATCGGGTCGTCGCGCTGCGCGAACGGCATGGGCGGATCTGACCATGCCGATGGAAAAGGCCGTTATCACCAATACCGTCACCGGCGAGAAGATCCCGGTGATGTTCAACCCGTCCGACTACACGGTGAACCAGGAGGTCAACTACGCACAGTCCGTGATCCCCGGGTTGAGCGGCCCGGTGCTGCAATTCGTCGCCGGCAACATGCAGACGCTGGAGATGGAGCTGTTCCTCGACACCTACGAACAGCACAGGATCGGCAACCGCATCGTGAACAACGCGCAGGACGACGTGCGCGCGCTGACCAAGCAGGTGACCGGGCTGATGAGCATCCAGCCGAGCACGCACGCGCCGCCGGTACTGCTGTTCACCTGGGCCTCGCTGTCGTTCACCTGTGTGCTGGCGCGCGCGGTTCAGCGGTTCATCATGTTCCGGCCCGACGGCACACCGGTACGCGCGCGGTTGCAGGTGGTGTTCAACGAGTTCCGCAACGTCGACCTCGAAGCCAAGGAGGTAAAACGCGAAACAGCTGATTTCAGCAAGATCTACACGGTCAACCAGGGAGAGACGCTGTCCGGCATTGCCGCCGCAACCTATGGCGATCCGCTGGTCTGGCGCGTGATCGCGCTGGCGAACGGCCTCGACCGGCCACGCCGGCTGGCGGCCGGGCAAAAATTGCTGCTGCCGAAACTGCCCTATCGCGATCCTGACTCCGGCACGGTGTACAGCTGATGTCGGCCGCCCTTTCCAGCGTCCGCTACGTTCCCGATTTCCGGCTGGAAATCGCCGGCGCCCCGGCGCCGGCCGAACTGCGGGCTTCGGTCACGCGGGTCGTTCATACCAGCGGGCTGCAAGGCGCGGACCGGGTGGAGATCATCCTGGTCAATGACGGTCTGCGCTGGCTCGACAATCCGCTGTTCGCGCTGGATACGCCGGTGGTGCTGTCGATGGGCTATGCCGACAGTGGCGCGCAGCAGGTGTTCGTGGGCCAGGTCGTCGGCTTCGGCGCGGATTTCCCCGCCGGGGGTGCGCCCACCGTCACGGTCACGGCGCAGGATGCCCGTTTCCGCATGACCCAGGGAACCAAGGTGCGCTGGTTCGCCATCCCGATCCCCTCAATCGGAAACTTTCCGCTGCCGGACCTGGCGACCGCGGGCCTGGCGACCCTGGAGAACCTGTTGCTGCCGATCGTCGACCCGGTGGGCGCGGCGCTGTCCATCCTGCTCGGCGGCGTGGAAATGGTGGCCTCGATCGCAGATCCGGGTGGGGCGCAGAAATTCATCCGCAAGCAGGCGAGCGAGAGCGACTACGCGTTTCTGACCAGGATCGCCAAGGAGAACGGCTGGGAGATGCTGGTGGACCACAAGGGTCCGCTCGGTGGGCACCTGCTGCATTTCATGTCGCCGCTCGATCATCTGGATGCCGACGTGAACCTCGTCTACGGCGCGAGCCTTATGGACTTCGCCCCCAGGATCAGCAATGTCGGCCAGATCTTCTCGGTTGGCGGCTATGTCTGGGTGTCGCCGATCAAGCTCGCGTTCAACATCACGCTCGGCTGGGACTGGGACCGGATGTCGCTGACCCTGGCGATCTATCCGGCCGGCCCGATATTGCCGGATCCGGTTCCGTCGGACCATCTGATCAAGGATCCGCTGACCCTGGCCACCGCGCCGCGACGGCTGATCAGCGAGCTGATCCCGAAACTCAACAAGCGCATCACTGCCACCGGCACCACACTCGGCGATCCGCGCATCCAGGCCGGCAACGTGCTGCGCATCCAGAACGTGGGCGTGCAGTTCGGCGGATTGTGGCGGGTGACCGAAGCCACCCACAGGATCGACGGCGGCGGCTATCACACGCATTTCGACCTGCGCAAGGAAATCTGGTTCGGCTCCATCCCGGCGCCCGCGCAGGGCGCCATTCCCGTGCGCGTCAGTTTCTGAGGAGATCGGTTGCATGGACGGCCCACTGCAATTCGGCTGGTTAGGCGACGACGAAAAGAAGGACGATCACATCTACGGCGTCGCCGTGGCCGTGGTGGTCGACAATGTCGACCTGCTGGGCGAGGCCCGGGTGCAGCTGAACCTGCCCTGGGCGCCCGGCTTCCTGCCCTGGGCGCGTGTCGCCACGCCCATGGCGGGCATGGCGCGCGGCACTTATTTCATTCCGCAGATCGGTGACGAGGTGCTGGTCGCGTTCAACCAGGGCGACATCCGCGAACCGTACGTCATCGGTTCCCTGTGGAACACCGTGGACCGCCCGCCGGCGTTGCTGCCGACGGACCCGGTCAGCAAGCGGATGATCCGCACGCCGCTGGGTCAGCAGGTGGTGTTCGACGACCTCAAGCAATCGGTCACGATCAACAACTCGACCTTCCAGACACTGACGCTGGGCGCTGAAAGCGCCTCGCTGGAGGCGGGCCTGCTGCCGCCGCCGACCAAGTCGTCCGTGTCGCTCGACATCTTTGGCAACGTGACCATCACCGGAGAGATCAGCATAACGCTGAAGGCACCCTCGATCGTGCTCGACGGCGAGAATGTGCAGATCAGCGGCTCGGTGAGCGCGGTGCTGAACGGCGGCGCGCAATGCACGATCGCCGGTCTGCAGATCGATATCGGCTAGGGGGACGCAACGGATGCCAGCCGCCGCTTTCCTGTTCTCGCCCACCTCGCATCCCGGCGTGATCATGGGACCCGGCGTGCCCGCCGTGCGGATCGCGGGAATGCCCGCAATTGTCGTGGGCGACCAGCATACCTGCGCCTTTCCGGTGCCCCCGGGTCATCCACCCAACGCCATAGCGACCGGAAGCTTCAAGGTCCGGATCAACCAGCGCTTCGCCGCGCGCGTCGGCGATCTCTGTGCCTGCGGCGCGCTGATCACGGCCGGCGCCTTCAACGTGAACATTGGCTGAATGCGCGATGAGCGATAGCAAGGCATTTCTCGGACGCGGATGGGCCTTCCCGGTGGGGGTGGACGGCACGGGTGCGATCACAGAGGCTGCCTACGAGGCCGATATCGACCAGTCCGTGCGCATCATCCTCGGCACCGAACCGGGCGAGCGCGTCATGCGTCCCGATTTCGGCGCCGGATTGCGGGCGCTGGTGTTCGAGCCGATCAACACCACGACGATGGCGCTGGTGCAGTACCGCGTGCAGAACGCCCTGGTGCTGTGGGAACCCCGTATCGACACCATAACAGTCACGGTCAGCGCCGAACCGCCGGTCGGCAAGCTGAAGATCGACATCAGCTACCGCATCCGCACGACCAACACGTTCTACAACCTGGTCTATCCGTTTTATGTGCAGGAGGGGCAGCTCTGATGACCGTCCCAACCGGCATCGCCCCGACCGCCATCGCCCCGGTCATCGATGCACGCGATCGCGCGGCGATCCTCGCCGGATTGCTCGCCCGCGTGCCGGGCTATATGCCCGAATGGAGCACGATCGGTGCGACGCCGGCGTACGCGTTGCTGTCGATCCTGGCGCGCGACATAGAGATCCAGGCGGCCGCCGAGAACGGCATGCCGGACCGCTCCCGGCTGGCGTTCCTTTCCGCGCTAGGCAACAGTCTGCTGCCGGCGCAGGCCGCGGGAACGCCGCTGGTGTTCCAGCTGATGGCGAACGCGCCGATGGACGTTACCCTGAACGCCGGCAGCCAGGTCGCGGCCAAGCTGCCGCCGCCGCCGCCATCCTTGCTGGGGAATGCCGCCGCGCCCGCCGATGCGCCGCTGTTCTCCACCGCCAGCACGATCACGCTAACGCGGGCGCAGCTCACCACGGTTTATTCCGTGGACCCGGACGCCGACACCTACGCCGACCACAGCGCGGCGCTGACGGCCGGCTTCGCGTTCTTCGACGCGATGCAGCCGGTGCCGCATCAGCTCTATCTCGGCCATGACGAGATGTTCCGCCTGCCGGGCAGCGCGGAGATCCAGCTGTCGTTCGATCTCGCGGCCGCGTTCGCGCGGAGCACGCCGCGGCCGCTGCTGCTGGACTGGGAATATCTGAGCGCGGATGGCTGGCTGCCGCTTCGCATCGGCGACGATCAGACCGCGCGATTGACGCAGGACGGCCGCATCGTGCTGTGGCTCGATTTCGGGCCGGATGCGAAGCAGGACATCATCAACGGCATCAACAGCTACTGGATCCGCGCGACCGTCAGTGCCCGGATCCCGTCCGGCAAGGTCGGCCCCCTGCCCGGCGGCTACAGGATCACCTGGGGGCCCAGCCCGACAGTGGCGACCGGGCTGAACGTAACGGTCGACGGCTCCAGCTTTGCCCGGATCGTCGCCGTCGAACAGTCGACGATCACGCTCGACCGATCGCTCCCGCACGCCGTGGGCGGCGCCGCGCTGCTGGATGCCGGGAACAAATTCATTGGCCGCATCGTCCGGTCCGCCGGTGGGCAGTCGTTGATCCTGGCCGGAGTCGATCCGGGGCGAAGCATCACGGTTCAGGGCGGCACCGGCTCGGCCAGCGTGCTCGGCGCGGATGCCGCGGTCGCGATGCTGGACCGGTTCCTTGCCGGAGTGACCATTCCCAAGGGAGGCCCGTCCCCGCCCCTGCTCGATGCCGGCAGCAACGAACCGGTCGGCACATTGCTCAGCCTGGACCCCGATTTCCTGGTGCCGCTGGACAGCGGCGCCGAGTTCCTCGCCGGCGACACCGTTACCGTGGACGGCAGCACGCAGGCCGCGGTGAAAACGGCCCAGGGCCGGGGCGTGACGTTGCAGGGACCGATCGGCAACGCGACCCTGGGCAACGAGCTGGTACTGGCAAACGCACTGCCGGTGCTGCGCCCGGAGGGGGCCGACACCTCCGGCGTGCTGCCGAGCATCGACACGATTTTCGCCCGTGTCGGCTTCACGAAATCCGACCTGCCGCCGGACCTGGCCTATTGCGACAACGCGCCGCTGGATACCTCCAACGCGTTCTATCCGTTCGGCAAGCTGCCGCAGAAATTCACCACGTTCTATATCGCCAGCGAAGAGGTGTTCCAACGCCAGAACGCCCAGGTGACGATCACCTTCCTGCTCGCCCAGGCCGGCAAGGGTTTCGATGACAACGATCAGCCGGGCGTCGGGCCAAACGCGCTGGACGTCGCCATCGAGTATTTCAACGGCGATGCCTGGACCGCGCTGGGACCGGCACAGTCGTTGCTGGATCAGACGAAGTCCCTGACGGTAGGCGATCGCCTGCACCCGAGCACGATCAGTTTTATCTGTCCGGCGAACTGGGCGGCGGCCAAGGTTGGCGGCCAGTCCAAGCATTGGCTGCGCATGCGCATCGACAGCGGCAATTACGGCCATCCGCTGCGCCTCAGTGTCGATAACAGCGGCACCACGCCGGTGGTTGTCAGCGATCCGTCGACGTTGCAGCCTCCGGTCGTCGCCTCGTTGCGGCTGCAGTACACGTTCCTCACCAATGCCGGCCTGGTGCAGCATTGCCTGTCCTATAACGACTTCGTCTTCGCCGACCATTCCGAGGATGTGCAATGGCCGCGCCGGCCGTTCCAGCCGTTCACGCCGGTGGGCGATACTCTACCGGCAATCCATTTCGGCTTCTCCCAGCCTTTGCCGGCCGGAATTGTCAGCCTGTATTTCGCGGCCGATCCGAAGGCGAACGGGGTTCCGCCGGCCAGTTCGCCGTTCGTATGGGAATATGCCTCGCCGCGCGGCTGGGTCGGGCTGTCGACGCTGGATGCCACCGACGGCTTCAGCGGCAACGGCCTGGTGCAGTTCATCGGGCCGTCGGACGCCAGCGCCGTCGGCGGCCTTGGCGGCACGTTGTACTGGCTGCGCGCCAGGCTGAAACCGGACATCCCGCCGGTGGCGCTGCCGGCGCGGGGGCTTTGGATCAACGCGGTGGAAGCGCGGCAGGGCCAGAGCGTGCAGAACGACACGCTGGGCAGCAGCGACGGCAATCCCGGCCAGACCTTCGCCTTCGCGCCGCAGCACGTGCCGGTGCTGCCCGGAGAAATCATCCAGGTGCGCGAATGGACCGGCCGCGGCGATGACTGGCAGACCGCGGTACAGGGCGTGCCGGCAGCGGATTTGCAGTTCGATCTCGACCCGACGGACGGCAAGACCGTGGTCGCGGTGTGGGTGACCTGGCATCTGGTGCCGCATTTCTACCGCTCCGGCGCCAGCGACCGCCACTACATGCTGGAACGCGCGACCGGGTTGCTGCAATTCCCGACGCCGCCCTACGGCATGATCCCGCCGGCCGGGGCGACGGTCACCGCGTCCTATTCCACCGGCGGCGGGCTGGCCGGCAATGTTCCGGCCGGAACCATCACGGAGCTGCACAGCAGCGCCAGCTATGTGCAGTCGGTCGGCAACCCCTTCCCCGCCGGCGGCGGATCGGCGACCGAGGACGTGATCGTGGCGCGCGACCGCGGCACCCAGCGGCTGCGCCACCGCGGGCGCGCCGTGGCGCCGGCCGATTTCGAGTGGATCGCCCGGGAAGCATCGCCGCAGGTGGCGCGGGCGCGCTGCCTGTCGACCACCGGGCCGGATGGAACGCGCGAACTCGGCTGGGTGACGCTGGTGATCGTGCCGAATAGCACCGACGCGGCACCGGTGCCGACCGTCGGCCTGCTGGCGGAAGTGCGGGCCGCCCTGGCCGCCTGCGTGCCGGCCGCCATCGCCGGCTCCATACGGCTGCAGCCGGCCAGCTACACGCCGTTGAGCGTGCGCGCCGACATCGTGCCGCTGCACGCCGACCAGGCCGCGACGGTGGAGGCGCGGGTGCGTGACCGGCTGGCGACATTCCTGCACCCATTGGTTGGCGGCGCGAACGGCACCGGCTGGGATTTCGGCCAGCCGGTCTACCAGTCGCAGCTTGCGACCCTGCTGGAGACGACCGAGGGCGTGGATTACGTGGCGGTGCTGCAATTGCTGGTAAATGACGGGGTCGTCGGCGACCTGGCCACGATCGCGCCGGACAGCCTGGTCTGCCAGGGCGACCACCAGCTCAAGCTGGTGGTGGAGGAGGGCTGATGTCGCTGCCCAAACCCATATTGGACAACCGCACCTACACCCAGCTGGTTTCAGAGGGGACGGCGCAGATCAACCGGCTGTCGCCGGGCTGGACCAACTACAACGCGGCGGACCCTGGGATCACGCTGCTGGAACTGTTCGCCTGGCTGTCGGAACAAAATCTGTACCGGACCGACCGGGTGCCGGACGAGATGGTCCGCGCCTTCCTGCGGCTGGTGGAGATCACCCCGGCACCGCCCGGGGTGGCGGAGACCGTCGTGCTGCTGTCCGCCCCAGCTGCCGTCGTGCTGCCGGATCGGGTGCAGGTCGCCGACGCGTTCGGAGCGATCGTGTTCGAGACGCGCGAGGCGCTGACGGTATCGGCCGCCCACCTGGTCCAGGTGCTGGCCGGCGGCGATGCGCCGGCGGACGTGACCGCGGCGAACCTCGCGGCCTACGATCCGGTTCTGGACCCGGCCGCCGGCAGCTTCCTGCCGTTCGGTCCTTCGCCGGAACCGGGCGCGGCGCTGTATCTCGGCTTCGATGCGGCGCTCGGGCCGGTGGGCGCCCCGGTGTCGCTGCACGCCTGGACGATCACGCCGACGCAGGATGCCGGAACAAAGGCGGCGTTGCTGCGAGAACAGTCGGCCCTGACCGAGGCGGCCGTGCGCGACTGCCCGCCGGAGCTTGCGGCCCTGGTTACCGATTGGCGGCGGCATTACGCCGTGCGGACGGTCTGGGAGTTCCATGGGGCGGACGGCGGCTGGCATCCGATCCCCGGCGTGGAGGACGAGACCCGCGCGCTGACGCTTAGCGGCTTTGTCCGCTTCGCCGTGCCGGCCGGGCATGTGCCGGGCGGTCCCCCGCCCGGCAGCCCGCATTGGTTCATCCGTTGCCGCATCGCCGCGGGAACCTTCGAGTGCGAGCCCCGGCTGGATCGCGTCGGCCTGAATGGCGTCACGGCCGAGCACGCGGCCAGTATCGATGCGCCGGAAACGATCGGCACCAGCCAGGGGCATGCCTGGGAGGTCTACGATACGGCGGCGAACCCGGTGGTGGCCGGCAGCACGGTGCTGTCGCTGGCGCTGGGCCCGCAGCGCGACGACCGCTGGACGGAAGTGCCGCAATGGGACCTGACCGGCCCGCACGACCGGCGATACCTGCTGCAACCGGAACTGGGTCGCGTCACCAGCGGCAACGGCCTGCGCGGCGCGGTGCTGCCGGCCGGATGGGACCTGCTGCTGGACTATCGGGTTGGCGGCGGCGCCGAAGGCAATGTCGTGGCCGCCACCCTGAGCAGGGTCGCGGACAGCGCCTGGAATGCCGGGCGTATCCCGGGCGGCGGTGCGGTCGCGGCGACGCTGGGCGTGGTCCAGCCGCTGGCCGCATTCGGCGGCACGGCCGCGGAGACGCTGCCGGCGGCCGAGGCGCGCGCGGTTGCGGCGCTGTCGGTGCCGACCCGCTGCATCACATTGGCGGATGTCGTCGCCCTGGCCCGCTCGGTGCCGGGCGTGCCGGTCGCTCGCGCCGCGGCGCTGCCCAACACGCATCCGGCGGTGCCTTGCTTCACCGCCCCTGGCTGCATCACGGTGATCGTGGTGCCCGATTGCCCAGGCCCAGCGCCGATGCCGGGGGAGGCGTTCCTGCGCGCGGTGGCGCGCTTCCTGGACAGGCGGCGGCCGGTTACCACGGAGCTGCATGTCATCGCGCCGACCTATGTGACGGTCACCGTCGCCGCCACGCTGCACGCGTCGGCGACAGCCGATCCGTCGGCGCTGCCCGCACTGGCACAGCAGGCGCTCGACCGGTTCCTCAATCCGTTGCAGGGCGGGCCGGGCAACGCCGGCTGGCCGATCGGCCGCGCGGTCTATCGCACAGAGGTGATGGCCCTGCTGGCCGCCCTGCCCGGCGTGCTGACGGTCACCGAGTTGTCGCTGCAGGCCGGCGATGCGGCGCCCGTCTGCGGCAACATCGACATTTGCGCCACCGACCTGGTTCGTTCCGGGCAGCATCAGGTCTCCGCCATCCTCACCGGAACCACCCCCTTCAGCAGGAGCCGAGAACGTGAGTGCTTCTGAAACCCCGATTTCCCGCGTCAACTACTTCAACGGCCAACGGCTGGAGGCGGCGGATTTCCGCGCCGAGCAGGACTACCAGATCGCGGTCCGGCGCAAGCTGTACAGCACGCTGTATTCCGTCGGCATCGTCCAGGGGCTGGAGGTTACCAGGCACCCGACGGACAAGCACAGGGTCATCGTGGCACCCGGCGTGGCCCTGGATTTCCTGGGGCGCGAGATCATCCTGCTGGATGCGACGGAGGTCATCGCCGCCGGCACGCTGACCACCAATCCGGCGGCGATCTTCGGAAACTACCTGGTGATCTCCTACGCCGAGCAGCGGCTTCTGCCGGTCGGCGACGGCTGCACGGTCGGCGGCAACGCCTGCGGCGGCAATCTGGCCTGGGGCGGCGCGACCCGCATCGTCGCGCAGCCGGCGCTGCAGTTCACCGACACGTTCCCCGCGCCTTACAGCGGCCAGATCGTGCTGGCCCAGGTGGCGCTGCAGGCAGGCTGCCAGGTCGGCGAGATCCAGTCCGGCGTGCGCAAATACGCCGTCGCCGCCAAGCCGCCGACCACGCGGCCGATCAGCCTGGAGGGCGAGAAGGATATCGACGGAAACAATCCGAAGACGCTGTATTTCCACATCGACGGCGGCGTTCCGAACACGGTGACGCTGTATCTGCGCGCCGCCCAGATCTCCACGCTGTACTACACGGAACTCGGCAACCACACGCATGCCAGCACGCTGGCCCAGCCGACGCTGACCCTGCCGGACCATACGCATGGGTTCCAGGCGATCGTCACCGATACGGCCACCCAGGACCCGACCAAGCCGGCGCAACTCCTGGCCTGGACCTGGAACGACGCGCCGGACGCCGCCGTGCGGACCTGGGGGGCCTCGCAAAACGACGGCAACCGCAAGCGGGAATTGCTGACCACGCTGAACCCCTACGGGGACGGCAATCTGGTCGAATTACAGAACCTGTCGGACCATACCCACAGCATAAAGGCCGGCACCACCGACAAGGGCGGCGGCCAGTCGCTGAACCTCGGCGGCATCAACACGACGTCCACCGGCCTGCTGCCGGCGGCGCGAACCGCCGCCGGCGACAAGGCACTGAGCTATGTCAACAAGCTGACCGTGCTGTACGACGGACAGGACATCACCGCATCGATCCTGACCCAGCTCGCCGGCACCGATCCCGCCAAATGGCCGACGGGCACGACGCTTGGCGACGGCAGCGGGACCAACCCGCTGGTGATCCAGGGCGACGGCACCGGCGGCACCGGGCCGATCGCGCTGGAGCAGCTCGGCCTCGATTTCAGTCCCGGCCAGCACAGCCTGAAATTCGAGGTCAGCGGCGGTGGCGGCCAGATCCAGTACAACCTCTATGTCGGGTAACATGACACTCCCCACGCGCTATCAGTTCGTGCGCGACCGCCAGGACTGGGATGCCAGCCTGGTCGGGCTGGAGCCGGATGCGGACGGAAATCTGCTGCTGGCGCGCGTGCCTGGGCCCGCCGACGGGGTCGCCGTCAGCCTGCCCGCACCCTTCGATGCCGGCGCTTCCGGCATCGCCGCCGGACCTTGCGGCGCGGTGTTCGTCTCTGACACGGACGCCAACCGGGTGGTGTTCCTGGACGGGCTTTGCGACGCGCGGGCGGAGCTGCGCTACCTGCGCGAGCCACGCGGGCTTGCGGTGAGCGAGGACGCGCTGTGGGTGGCCGACACCGGCAACGCGCGGGTGCGCCGGTTCGCGTTTCCGACGCTGGAGCCGAACCTCGACCTCGATGGTTTCGCCAACCCCATCGGCATTGCTTGCGATAGCAAGGCCCGGCCCTATGTGCTCGATGGCCTGTCGCGGCGGATCCGGCGCTTTGGGGCACACGGCGGTGCCGATGCCGCCTACGACACGGCACTCGCCGGGTCCGGAAAACTGGCAACGCCGCTGTTCCTGGCGATAGGGGCCGGGGATGCGCTGCTGGTTTCCGATGACACGGCCAGCACGGTGCGCTGCTTCGACCCAACCGGCCTTTACGCGCGCGACATAGCCGCGCCGCCAGGGGGATGGCGGCCGGGCGCGATTGCAGCGGGGGGCGGGCGCATGTTCGTTGCGGACCGTGCCGCCGGGCGCATCCACGTGTTTCGCGACGACGGCGCCTGGTGGTGCGTGCTGCCGGATTTCCAAGGGCCCGTCACCGCGCTCGCGCTCGATCCGGTCAGCGGCGACCTGCTCATCAAGACCGCGCTGGACGATGGCTATCTGCGGTTTTCCGCCGGGCGTTCCTTTGCCGCCGCCGGCAGCCTGACGTGCGGTCCGTTCGACGCCGGGGACCGGCTGGAGTGGTTCCGCGCCTCGGTGCAGGCTGACCTGCCGCGCTTCACCTCGCTGGTCTTCGAGGTGGCGCAATCGGCCACCAACACGCCGCTCGGCGGCGGCGACTGGGTACGCGCGCCGGCGCCGGACACGCTTTTGGCGGGCGTGCTGCCGCCCGGGCCACCGCCCGCGTCGCGGCGCTTCCTGTGGCTGCGCGTAACCGCGGGAACCACCGATCCCTCCGTGAGTCCGGTGCTGCACGGCGTGCGCGCCGAGACGCCGGGCGAGGACTATCGTGCCTACCTGCCGGAGATTTATGCGCGCGAGGACGAGCCCGCGCTGTTCCTGTACCGGCTGCTGGCGCTGGCGCGCACGGAACTCGGCGCGGTCGAGGAAAACATCGACGCCATCCCGCAGCGGCTGTCGCCGCGCTTCACGCCGGCATCGGAACTCGGGTGGCTGGCGGCCTGGCTTGGCCTCGATCTGCCGCGTACCGCCACCGATGCCGAGCGGAGAGATCTGATCGAGCGAGCCATCGCGTTGTGGCGGCGGCGCGGCACGCCGGCCGGCCTTGCCGATCTGGTCGAGATCTATACCGGGGTCCGCCCCAGCATCGTCGAGGCGTTCACCGGGCGTGGCCTGTGGATTTTGGATGAGTCGTCGCATCTGGGTTTCGACACGGGATTGCCGGCCACCGATCCGATCGGCCTGGTCGTTCCGGAACCCGCGAATGCGCTGAACACCGGCGCGGATTGCTGTCCCACGCCGGTGGGCTCGGCCGTGGTGGGGGAGTCTGGTCCGCTGCCAATAGCGGACCTGGGCGAGCCGCTGTTCACCGACGCCGCGCACCGCTTCCTGGTGTTCCTGCCATCGTATCGCGCCGAGGATGCGGCCCTGGTCGCCGAGGTGCGACGCGTCATCGAGGCGGAGAAGCCGGCGCATACCGGCTACGACCTCTGCCTGGTACGTCCGGACATGCGCGTAGGGTTCCAGGCGACGGTCGGCGTGGACACGATCGTCGGCGGACCGCCGGAGCCGATGCGGCTTGGCGACGCGCTGCTGGGACTACGGGCGACGCTGCCACCGCCGGTCGGCGGCGCGGCGCGGGTCGGCCAGGGCGCCCGCGTCGGTGGCTACACCATGACACTACGATAGGGGGCCGAGGCAATGTCACACGACATGGGCGACAAGCTGCGGATGCTGACCGCGCCAAGGCGCAACAACTATTTCTACGGAAAGCGCCTGGATGTTCCGCAGTTCCGCATGGAACAGGCATACGGCCGCGACAAACAATGGCTGCTGAACCGGCTGACGCTCGGCGAGGGCGTGCTGTGCGGCCTGAAGGTCACCACCCAGCAGAACACGCTGTGCGTGTCTCCGGGGGTCGCGATCGATGGATTGGGACGCGAGATCATCGTCAACCTGCAGAGCTGCATCGATCCCTGGGCGCCGGCTCCCGCCTGCTGCGGCGAGGCCTCGCCGGCCGCGATCGTTCCCAAGACAGGTGCCGGCACGTTGACGCTGTGGCTGTGCTACCGCGAATGCCTGACCGACCAGACGCCGACGCTGATTTCGGATTGCGAGGTGCGCGAGGCGTGCGTGCCAGGCACCATCGTGGAGACGTTCTCGCTGAAAATCACCAACGGCGCGCCGCCGGTGCTCGGCGACCCCGCGTGGTGCGCGCTGATGCTGCCGCAACCCACGCCGACGCCCGGTCCGACGCCAACTCCGACACCGACACCGACACCGACACCGACACCGACCCTGGCGCCGACGCCCGGTCCGACGCCAATACCGACACCCACGCCGACGCCGGCACCCATGCCCGGCCCCAGCCTGAGGGAGATCTTGTGCAACCTGTTCGACCAGGACTGCGCGCCGCCGGACGGCGATCCCTGCGTGCCGCTCGCGGTCGTGCAGGTGCAGGACGGCAAGATCGGGGCGATCGAAAGCTGCGCCTACCGTCCGCGCGTCTACAGCAACGCGGCGCTGCTGGACATGATCCTGTGCCTGGCGCTGCGGATCGAGCAGTGCTGCGCCGATCAGCCGACGCCCACGCCGACACCCACTCCAACTCCAACTCCAACTCCAACTCCAACGCCAATGCCGACACCCACTCCCACGCCGACGCCAACACCTACCCCTGCGCCCTCACGGCCGACATTCCGGGTACAGGCGGTAGACATACTTTCGGCACAGAACCAGGTGATCGGCAGCCTGAAAACGCCGAACCAACCCGTGCAGGTCGCATTCGGGCAACAGCCGGTCGCGATCCGCGTCACCTTCACGGACCCGGTGGATCTGGCCAGCGTGACCGCGGGCAACCCCACGGTCACGGATCCGGCGGGCTACAGCTTCTTGGTCCGAGGCGGCGATTTTGCCAAGCAGATACCGCCCGGTTCCATCCAGTCGACCGGCCCCGACATCGCCATCTTCCGTGTGACCGGCGGGCGCAACATGTTCCTGCCGGCCGACTACAAGGTGACGCTGTTCGGCACGGCCTTGGCTTCGGCCAAGCGACCCGCCATTGCCTCGGCCAGCCATGACGTGTTGGACGGCGAGCCGAAACAGCTGCCATCCGGGGACGGGGCCGCGGGCGGCGACTTCGTGTTCACGCTGCAGGTCTCGGGCTGACCGGCGATGGATGGCGCGGCATCCGAGATCTCGGTGGTCATTCCGACGTTGAACGAGGGAGCCTACCTGCGTCGGACGATCGACCAGCTTCGCGCCACCGTGCCGGCGGGCACCGAGCTGATCGTGGTGGATGACGGCGCCACCGACGGATGCTGCGATTTCCTGCGCGCCGGCGGCGAGGCACGCCTGCTGGAGCCGGCCGGCGAGCGTCTTGGCGTCAGCGGCGCGCGCAACAAGGGCGCCGCGGCCGCCAGCGGAGAGGTGCTGGTGTTTCTCGATGCCCATGTCGAGGTGCAGCCGGGCTGGATCGAGACGCTGCGCGACGCGGCGCTCGGGCCCGGCGTGGGCGCGGTCGGGCCCGGCATATCGGTGCTGGGACGGACGGATTGTTGCGGCTGGGGCATGCGCTACCGCGATGCCGGCCTGGGGATCGAGTGGCTGGCGCCGCCCTCGCCCGGATCGCCACCGATCGTGCCGATGCTGGCGGGCGCCTGCATCGTGATCCGCCGCGACCTGTTCGAAACCGTCGGCGGCTTCGATACCGGCCTGCTACGATGGGGCTCGGAGGACGCCGAGCTGTCGCTGCGCCTTTGGATGGCCGGCTACGAACTGCGCATCGTGCCCGAGGTCGTCATCGCGCACCTGTTCCGCGAGCGCCATCCCTATGCGATCGACTGGGCCGGCATCCTCCACAACCAGCTGCGCCTGGCCTTCCTGCATTTCGGCACCGAGCGGATCGCCCGTGTGGTCGAGCGGCTGAAGCCGTTCGGCGATTTCGCGGCGGCCTGCGCGCTGCTCGCCGGAAGCGATGTGAACGAACGCCGCGCCGCCCTGCGGGGCAGTCGGCAACTCGACGACGACGCCTATTTCGCCCGTTTCGGCGATATCCATTGAAGGGGACACCGCCATGCCCGATACGATGATGTACCACGCGATGCCTGCCACGCCGACACATTGCAGCTGCGGCGCGCCACTGGAGCGGGTGCGCTATTTCCCGCGCCAGCTGATCACCGCCGATGATATGCGCGCCGAGCAGCATTACTTTCGCGAGAAACAGAAACGGCACAACCTGTTCCTGCATGGGTGGGGCGTGGTGTGCGGCTGCCGGGTGGTGCCGGACCCGACCGAGAGTCAGCCATGGCTTATTCAGGTCTGCCCGGGTTACGCCGTGGGACCGCAGGGCGACGAGATCCTGATCCCGGATCCTGTCAGCTTCGACCTGCAGCTGGGCGTGCAGAACCCCGATCCCTGCACGGTGACCTGGCCGTGTCCGCCCGTACCGGTGGCCGGGAAGGACAACCAGCAGCAGATCGCGTATCTCGCGGTACGCTATACGGAATGCGTGACCCGGCCGGTGCGCGTGCATCCGGCAGGCTGCGGATGCGACCAGATGGACTGCGAATATTCCCGCATTCGCGATTCCTTCGAGCTGAAGCTGCTCTGGGCGCTGCCGGCCTCGCACACCGCCGCGGCGCAGTGGGACCAGAACTGGAGGGACACGCTGGCCAAGAACCGCGACCTGATCCGCGAGGACGGGCTGCCGGTGCCGCCCTGCCCGGCCTGCGTGGACGATCCCTGGGTGGTGCTGGCCACGATCCGGATCCCGGTCAGCCAGAACCAGAATGCCGTGGCAAAGGTCGTTCCGGCACCGATCACCGCCGGCGCCATCAGCACCCGCGACCGCCGCGTGCTGCTGAGCACGAACGCCATCCAGGTGATGACAGAATTTGTCGGCGGGATCTAGAATAGCGCGTTCGAACCGCGTTCGCGCGGACGAAAAGCCGGCTGCGCGAACGCCGCGAGGCGGATGGACATGGACACGCCCGAACCATTGAGGACCGAACCATTCCGGAACGCGGCTGCGCCGGAGATGGTCAGCCTGTCCGGTGGCCGTACCGTGCTGCGGGTGCTGGACCGCACGCTGAGCCGGGCGGTCGCGCACGCGCGGGGGTCGGACCCTTCCGCCGCGTCAGATCGCTGGCGCGGGCTGCATCTGGACGCGGAGACCGCTGCCGTGCTGGCGCGCGGCGGCGGCCTGCTGGCCGGCTTCAGGGCCGACATCGAACCGTTGGCGGAGGCGGCGCGGCAGGACCGCGCGATGGCGTTGCTGGCCGAATTGTACAACCTGCCCGACCTTGCCCTCGCGGCCCTGGCCCTGGCGCTCGCGCCAGAGGCCGACTCGCGCTATGGCCGCATCTTCGGCTTCCTGCAGGACGACATCACGCGGCGACTGCCGACACCGGCGCTGGCGATCGATCTGTTCTGTGACGGTGACGAGGCGCGGGAGCGCGGCAGGCTGCTGTTTGCCCCCGGGGCGGCGCTGGCGGCGCAGACGCTCCTGCAGATCGAACCGGCGGCGAACGAGACGGCGCTGACGGCGCCGCTGCGCCTTGATCCGCAGATCCGGCAATTCCTGCTGGGCGAGCCGGGCGTCGATCCGCGGCTGGCGCGGTTCTGCGCCCTGCGCGCCGGGCGCGCCACGATCGCCGGCCTGGCGGTCGCGCCCGCCATCGCCGCGGCGCTGGCGCGGGCCGCCGACAGCCTGCGCC